>CAKSSH010000098.1 GCA_934488695.1 uncultured Oscillospiraceae bacterium | reverse complement strand
CAGGCATTCACACGCAGCTCTTATGCCAACACATACGGGGGAAACAGCAATGAAATTCTTGAGTATATCGGGGATGCCATTCTCGGATATTATGTCGTTAAACAGCTGTATGATTATTACGGCAACCTTCAAGTCAACGACGAATACTGGTATTACACCTTCAGAACCCACGAAAGAGATTTTTCATCTCTGAAAAGCCGTATCGTAAGCAACGAAACCCTTGCCGGCATTATGGATGAATGGGATCTGTGTCAATACCTTATTGTGGGGCAATTGGATGCTGTTAACGAGGTGGACAGGCAGCAAAAAATCAGGGCCGATTTGCTGGAGGCGATAGTAGGCGCCATAGCCGTGCAGTCGCGCTGGAATCAGCAAATACTTGAAAATGTCGTTTCAAAGGTCCTTCCCATAGAAAAAATGATTTTGGAATATGAAGCCGAGAATTACCGACATCCGGAATTTTCGGCCGATAACGCCGTAAGCACAATAAAGGAAATGGCCGAACGCGGGGATTGCGATTTTCCCGCATATGATTTTCACGGGCCGGAAAGCCTCGGTTATACAAGCAATGGAAAACCAAAATGGGCCTGCCGCATCGCAATAACCTGTTGGGGAACAAGTTTGGTGGTTTTTGCCCATTCAAAAAAAGATGCAAAAAAATATGCCGCATATCTTGCATTATGCAACAGATTTGACTTGACCAACGAATACGGTCCCTGCAAACGGTTGCCTGTATGGGGCTTTGACGGGGAAAGGCTGTTTCCTAATCCTCCCGATGAATTTTAAGTGTCGGCAGCAGTGCTGCGGGGTTCGAGCATCTGTTGCTTGTGCTTGTTTCTTCTTGTTACGACCCTGCTGCGGCCTTTTTAAGGCAATGCCGCTGAGGCTGTCTCGGCCCTGCCGAGACCGGAGGGAGCGGTGGGCGGCGGTCTTACCGATGAAGCAAAACTGCTTTTTGAAAACACGTCTGATTTTTATGGGAAGACTCCCTCCGATCAGCTTTGCTGACAGCCTCAGCGTCCCGCAGCCGTGTGCCTGCCTTTTTGCCATCTGAATCCGATAGCTATGATTGATTTATCCTTTCCGGGAAAAATGCGGCAGAAATGCTTTAGGTTAAAAATTGACTTTTTTGCTTTTAAGTTTTGCTGCACGGATGGAAGGGAAAGCCCTTTATCGGGCGGATAGATTTTGTGCCGTGCAATACAACATCTGATTATAATAACAAAAACAACCGCAGGCAGTTGGGCAAAGGGCTGCTTGCGGTTGAATCTTTTGTTTGTATTTTGTGTTTTGTAATTCTGGTTTGTGCTGCAGGAATGAGTTTAAGGCACTTTTATCGCATAAACAACCGGGGTTGAAAACCGGTTATCTTTTTCTCATTTTGGAATTATACAAACGGCGGCGTCTGCGTGTATCATATACGCTGAAGGCAACGAGCGACGCGATTACCAAAACCACGATTATCACCAAAACAATAAATATGGGGGAGGTGAAGATGGCTTTAAGCGCGTTTAAAAATGAAAGCCATGCGCTGCGGTCGCAGGCTTCCGACGCCACCAGATCCACTC
>CAKSSH010000097.1 GCA_934488695.1 uncultured Oscillospiraceae bacterium | reverse complement strand
TTTTCGGCAGCATATAAGCACGCCGCCGCTGGAATCATGGACAGCGCAACCCGGCAGCTACAGCAGAATTTAACCGCCGCAATAGACCGGCTGGGCGCTATTGTCGCGGATGATGAAGAAACGAGCGCAAACCACATTACAGCGGCGCGGACGCTGCTAGACTACGGCTTGAAGTTCACCGAGTTTAACGACATTCTCAAGGAAATGGAAAGCACCGAGGGGGAACCCGATGTATTATGACCGATTAAAAAGCCGTGTGAGGGCAAGCAATGCCGCCAGACGGCGGCAGCAGGAAGCAAAAGCCCTGATCGACTGCATCGACGTGAAGCAGCACATAGCGCCTGTATACTACCCCTTACACGAGGATGTCAAGGCAGGGAGACACAGCACATACAACCTCCCCGGCGGGCGCGGTTCCTGCAAATCGTCGTTTGTGTCTGTGGAGATCGTCAGCGGAATCATGCAGGATGGGGAATCAAACGCCATTGTATTCCGTGCAGTGGGCAACACCTTGCGCGATAGCTGCTATTCACAAATCGGCTGGGCAATAGACACGTTGGGCGTTTCTCGCCTGTGGCGGGGGCGTGTAAGCCCCATGAGCTATACATACCTCCCCACCGGGCAGGAAATTCTTTTCCGTGGTCTGGACGATGCAAGCAAGCTGAAATCCATCAAGCCACGGCGCGGTACGTTTCGCTATATCTGGTTTGAGGAATTTTCAGAGCTTCCCGGTGCCAACTTCACCCGAAACGTCATGCAGTCCGTTTTGAGAGGTCAAGGCAGCAGTGCAATCGTATTCCGCAGCTTTAACCCTCCCATCAGCGCCAACAACTGGGCGAACGTATTCATACAGGAGCCGGACGAAAAGGCCGTCACACTGCTGACTAATTACACGCAAGTTCCCACGGAGTGGCTGGGTGAAGCGTTTCTGTATGAGGCCGAGCGGTTGAAAGCGCTGAATTACAAGGCATATGAGCATGAATACATGGGCATAGCGACCGGAACAGGCGGCGAGGTATTCCCCAATTTGGAAATCCGGGAGATCACAGACAAAGAAATAAACGAGATGGGCTATATCTTCATGGGGCTTGACTTTGGTTTCGCTGTTGACCCTTGCGCCTGTATGCGTGTGGCCCTTGATCGAAAGATTGATACCGTTTATTTCCTAGATGAAATTTATGAACGGCACTGGTCAAACAGGCAGATCGCCGCCGAGATCAAACGCCGCCACTACGACAGGAGCCAGGAAGTAAGCTATGCCTATTATGTGGGCGAGTATGCGGAGCGGTACACCATTACCGCCGATTGCGCGGAGCCTAAGAGTATCGCCGACATTCAGGCCGAGGGAATCAAGTGCATACCATGCAGGAAATTCCCCGGGTGTGTGGAATACCGCGTGAAATGGTTACAGCACCGCCGCATTGTCATTGACCCGAAGCGAACCCCCGAAGCATACCGGGAATTTGTAAATTACAGCTACGCCACGGACAAGGACGGAAACCTTCTTTCTGTTCTCCCGGACAAGGACAACCACACGATTGACGCCGTTGCCTATGCCCTTGACCAGGTGATTTACAAAAAGGG
>CAKSSH010000096.1 GCA_934488695.1 uncultured Oscillospiraceae bacterium | reverse complement strand
TGACGACACATTCCATAAGTGGGATGACGAATGGAAAGAGAAAGTAAAGAAAGTCGAAGAAGGACACATAATCGAATTGAAAAACGACGGTATGTGTCCATTTCTGAATGAGAAGAAATTGTGTAAAATTGTATTAAGAGATGGTGAAGGGGCAATTTCTGAAACATGCCATACTTTTCCGCGGGAAGAACATGAGTATATTGGGAGAATTGAGCGTGCATTGACGCCTGGATGCCCAGCCGTGCTTGATTTGCTATGGCAGCAGGAGTGTTTTCAAATTCAGAAAAAAGAGAAACAAATTGAAGGAATAGCAGAAGAAATTTACGAGATAAATCCGGTGTTGTTTGAAATCCGGGATTGGTTTCTGGATATTGTGAATATGCGGGAAGTTAACTTAAATACCACACTGGAAATCTGTTTTTTAATTGCGCTGGATTTATATGAATTGGAACAAAAAGGCGTTCTTGAGGATAAATTTCAAAGTTACAAAAACACCACAGATATTTGGAAAATTCAAAGGGCAATTGGAGAAAATCACACAATAACAGAAGAACGTCTGGAAGAATATAATTTGCTGTTTTTGGATGTTTCACAGATTTATCGGGAGCAAAATATTTATGGGGATTTTTTGGTGCCACTGGCAGAGGAGGCAGAGAAGATTAATGGTAAAGAAACCGAGTGTTTTAAGACCTATCAGCACAAGATGAAGAAATGGGCAAAAGAGTTTCGGAATCTTTTTGCGGAAGAAATTTCATCAGCTATTATTACGCCGGGAACCAGTCAGGTTTTGGATATTCTTGTAAAATTGGAATGGATGGCAATGGAATATGCTGTGTTGTCGCAGGCATTATTTTTGCAGCAGCGAAAAGGAGAATTAACTGATAAAAAAATACAGAAAAGCGTATGTGTTGTATTTCGCATGATGGGTTATGCAGATGACGATATTTGGGAATACATGGAGAATTGTTTCGACAGTGTGATCTGGCCATGGGAGTATTATTCTCTGTTGGTATGATGTCGTATGGATTCACGATTTTGAATTGCATTTATTATTTATCGTGGTAAAATAGAAGCAGGTTCCTTGTTCGAGGAGAGTATGTGACGTAAGTTATATATAGCCGGCATCTCTGTTTTATTTATAGTAGACCCGAGCAGGAGGAATGCACGGCTGCAGGGGGCTTATTTTATTGATTGGAGGACTATCATGATACTTACAAACGAACAGTTAAAACAGATTTATTATGGTGCACTAAATTTTGACGAGACAGAGGACGGCTATCTTCAAGCATTTCAGTATCAATGCCTGTTATATATCTCGGATTTATAAGTGTAGGAGCAATACCTGTTTTAAGCTCAATGAATTCGCAGAGCTTTTCACCAATCTGATAGAAATCACCAAGAGCAATAACAGCAATTTTTTCACCATGTTTTGTAATCTTATATTTATTGAGATTACTATAATCAGTATCAGCAGGTTCTTCTGAATGAATTACACCGTTACATGGAATTCTTACCGCAACAGGATACTTATTCTGTTCAATGCTCCAGTCAAGCATTGCAAAATATTCCTCACAGTTTGTCGGAGCAAGATAAACAAGATTCGGAATATTTGACATCATAGGTATATCGTATATTCCTAGATGTGTTACATCGTTCATTCCATAAACAGAGGCAGTATTTACAATCAGTGTTGCAGGATTGCTGTTTATACACAAATCCTGTGAAATCTGGTCATAAGTTCTCTGAAAAAAGCTTGAATGTGTTGAAAATACAGGTTTTCCG
>CAKSSH010000095.1 GCA_934488695.1 uncultured Oscillospiraceae bacterium | reverse complement strand
GCAATAACCACAGGTTTATCTGTTTTTAACTGCATATAGTTCCTAATCTTTTCTGTGTATTCCTTACCGTTTTCCTCAACGTCAATCGGTTTTCTTGCAAGAGCCGCATATTTTTCCTTGCCGAGCGTATGATATGGTTCAATCTCGACCTTCAAAATATTTTCCAGTCTGTTTGCGACATCACATATTCCGTCAAAATGCTCACGCCTGTCGTTATAACCGGGAATAATCGGACATCTCAAAATGACTTTTTTACGCATTTCGTTCAACAGCTGCAAATTATTTATTATAAGCTCATTATCGACACCGATAAATTCTTTGTGCCTCTTTAGGTTTGTTTCCTTGTAATCATAAAGCCACAAATCGGTATATTCCGAAATTTGCCTTATCTTCTCCGCCGCTGCAAAGCCGCATGTTTCAACAGCCGTATGTATTCCGTTTTCTTTTGCTTTTTTCAGAATCTCCGCCGAAAATTCAGCCTGCATAAGCGGCTCGCCGCCGGAAAGGGTAACTCCGCCGCCGGAGTTACGGTAAAAAACTTTGTCGCGTATTACCTCGCTTAAAACCTCATCGGATGATATTTTTTGTCCGACCGACTCTAAAGCGCCGCAGCCAACCCCGATACACTCAACGCATCCCTCGCACCTGCTGCGGTCAAACACATGAACTCCGTTTTCTACCGCATGACACCGATTTTTGCAAAGCTGCACACACCTTCCGCAGCAGATACACTTTTCTTCATGGAACATAACCTCGCCGCGCATACTCTGTGATTCGGGATTATGGCACCACGCGCAGTGTAGCGGACACCCCTTTATAAACACAACAGTACGTATCCCGGGGCCGTCATGTATGCAGAACCTCTGTATATCAAAAATCTTTCCATCCATTTTATTTACCTTTTTGAACAGTCCTGTTCATAATCATTACTTTCTGCTCGTCTGTAAGCCTGCAAAAATACTCCGAATATCCGCCAACTCTTACAACAAGATTTCTGTGCATATCCGGATTTTCATACGCCTCTTTTAGCAGTTCTTTTGACGCACAACTGATTTGTATTTGTATGCCACCCATATCCATGTACGACAGAATTAACGCTTTTAAGATATCATTGCTCCAATTTTCATCAATATTAAAATTTAAAATTGGTACTCCAAGCGCTTTTTTTAAATTGATTGATGTTACACTCTTTAAAAGCGCCGTAGGACCTTTTACGTCTTTACCCATAATTGCCGCAACCGAGTCGCAAAGCGGTTCACCACTCCTTCTTCCGTCTGGTGTTGCTCCTATATTTTTTCCTGCTTTTACCTGACTGTTAAACTGTATAGAAGACGGAAGGAACGCCTTTCCTATATACGGTTTTTTTTCGTCCGTCATAGAATAAATATCGGTTGTAATTTTGTTGGCGAACCTATCAACAACCTCATTGTCCGTCCCAAAAACGTTTTTATGCTCACGGCATTTTTTTAAGAAAGCTTCATCATTAGTTTTCAGCATGTCGCAGAAGTCCTCTGCCGAAAAGGTCTCTGTTTCGAAAACAAAATCGCGAATTACCTGCATCGAATCAATGACGTTTATCATCCCGGCATAATTGATTATACTCCAAATATATCTCGCACCGCCCGAATAATACTCTTGTCCGTTATCTATACAATCATCTATAAGAAAAGTCCGCATAGGTACGGGACAAAATTCTGCGCGCTCTTTTTGTGCCATGCTTATTCTTTCGGTAATATCATCCACCACATCTTTAACATTGGCTATATACTTATCATAAAAGTCTTTAAAATTTTTTGCTTTGATCAGATAATCGTATATTGTTTTTTCCAGGATAAGCAACAGATTGATACC
>CAKSSH010000094.1 GCA_934488695.1 uncultured Oscillospiraceae bacterium | reverse complement strand
GGCTTGTTCATGCCGCGGCTGGCCAGCTCATTGCCGATGGCCTGCTGCAGGTGATAGCCGATGTAACCCTCGGACATAGCGCCGCACTCGGGGAACGGCATGTCAGCCTTGATGGCTTTGGCCTCAGCGGCAGTGGACAGACCCAGATTGATCATACCTACCTGAGGACCGTTGCCGTGGGCGACAACAACCTCGTTGCCGGCGGCGATAAGATCGACGATGGACTTGGCGGTTTCCGTGACAAGGTGCAGCTGCTCAGCGGCGGTATTGCCCAGTGCGTTGCCGCCCAGCGCGATAACGAGTTTTTCCATGATGCATACTCCTTTTGTTGTGTTATCTCAGATCATTTTTGTCCATTTCATCTAATCGACTACTTGACCTTTGAACCCTTACCCTACGAATTGACATACAGATTATCTCATGTGGCCGTCCGATTTGCAATTATCGATTTTAAATAGCTGCAATAAAATATCCGTAATAGATACGGCTTCGAAAAGGTGATATACTTTTATCGTAAAATTCCATCGTGGGAAACTAGACAGCTTTTTGAATAGCGGAAAGGGGTTTTTAGCATGTGGGATCACATTATTAAAAACGGCATCGTTGTCACCGGCAGCGAGTCTCAGAAAGCAAACATTTATGTAAAGGACGGCAAGATCGCCGCCATCACGGCAGACGAGCTGCCCGGCGAAGCAAAAGAAGTCACCGATGCTGCGGGCCGTTATGTCCTGCCCGGCTTCATTGACACCCATGTCCACTCCCGTGACGGGCGCAACGGCGCACATTATAAAGAGGATTTCTATCACTCCTCCATGGCAGGCGCCTGCGGCGGCATTACCACCATTTATGAAATGCCCAACTGCAACCCCGCCGTGTACAACGTGGACAAGATGAACGACCTGATCGAGGTCATCACCCCCAAGGCCTTTGTGGACTTTGGCGTGTGGGGCCTGTGCCTTGGGCCCCTGAACAACCATGAGCTGGCCGCCATGAACAAGGCCGGTGTTGTGGGGTTCAAGTTCTTCTGGGGTTATGCCATTGACTCCAAGACCTACCAGCTGATTTACAACTATAAAGAGGGCATGGAGAATGTGATTCCCCCTCTGGATCTGGGCGAGGTTTACAAGATCTTCCGCGAAGTGGCCAAGACCGGCAAGATGCTGGGCATCCACGCCGAGGACTTCGATGTGATCAAGCTGCTTACCGCCGAGGTCAAGGCCAGCGGCGAAACTGACTACTCCGCCATGCTGCGCAGCCGTCCCGTGCTGAGCGAGACGCTGGTCATCGAGACCGCCATCCAGCTGTCCAAGGAGCTGGGCACCCACCTGCATATTCTGCATTTGGCCTGCGGCGACGGTGTGGATCTGATCCGCGAGGCTCAGAAGAAGGGCATCCACGTCACCGGCGAGACCTGCCCCCATTATCTGGCGCTGACCGATCAGGACGCTGCCGAGCTGGGCGCCATGATCAAGGGTTATCCTCCTGTCCGCACCCAATACGATCAGGACAAGCTGTGGGAAGGTCTGCGTGACGGTACGCTGTCCTTCGTCTGCTCTGACCACGCGCCCCACTCCGTGGAAGAAAAGCAGCAGAGCCTGTGGGAAGCTCCCGCCGGCATGGCCACCTGCGAGACCATGTCCATGATCATGCTGGACGGCGTGAACAAGGGCAAGATCACCATCAACGATGTGGCCCGCCTGATGTCCGAGAACCCCGCCAAGGAATACGGCACCTATCCCATGAAGGGTTCCATCGAGGTTGGCACCGATGCCGACTTCGCCGTGGTGGATCTGGACACCAAGTATGTGTTCCATCAGGAGAGCATGCACTCCCGCACCAAGCTCTCCCCCTACAATGGCCGTACCTTCCAAGGCAAGGTGGTAGAGACCATTCTGCGCGGCCGTACCATTGCCAAGGACGGCGAGATCGTCGGCGAACCCGGCGGCCACTTCATCAAGCC
>CAKSSH010000093.1 GCA_934488695.1 uncultured Oscillospiraceae bacterium | reverse complement strand
AGGTCGAGCCAAATGCGGGTGCTGCGCCCGTTTCCTTCTCGGAACGGGTGGGCAATATTCATTTCCACATACTTCTCAACGATTTCATCAAAAGTGGATTGCGGCATTTTATCAATGTTGGCAAGAGCCGCTTCAAGATACATCAGCGGCGCAAAACGGAAGTTGCCTTTGGAAATGTTTACGGTTCTGAGTTCTCCGGCAAAATCGTAAATTTCATCGAAAAGATACTTATGAATTGCTTTGAGGGCAGAGAATTTTCCCGATTCCAGTTCATCGAGCACTCCGTTTTCAAAAAGCCCAAGCGCCTTTTTCTTGCTGATGCGCTCTTCCGCACGGGCAAGGTCGGCAGAGCTTGTCAGCCCCAATTTATTTTCAAGTGCCATAGCGCACCTCCCGATTAATTTACAAGATATTTAAGCACAAAAAACAATCCGACAAGCGCTGCAATAATCAATAACACAATCCATCCGGTGGCTTTCCGCACCTTCTTTTTTGAGGAAACCGGCTGTACAGAATATGTATGTTGCGGCTGTGGAGATTGGCAGGGCTGTTTTGGTTTTGCGGCAGGTTGAGGTTTTGTCGCCTTTCGGTACATAGCAAGCGGGTCGCTCTGATTCATAATTCTATCGTAAAAGTCGTCAATCCACTGCGCATCGCCGTATTCGCACATATTTTCTTCCGTGCAATTTGGCTCATGAGCAATTTGATTTCGAATCCACCGATAGTGCTTAAGGCGTTTAAAATCTTCGTCCCAGCCTTGAACCAAATAAGAACCTTTTGGCGTATTTCCCATATCGTCTATATAGGCAGAGATACCGTGCTGAGTTTGCAGCATATCGCCGCATAGTTTTTCAAGATGTTTATATGAATCTATAAAGCCCATAGCTTATCTCCCAATCCACATTACTTATCCGCCGCAACGCCGGATTTCATCCATGCGTCCACTTCGCTGATTTTGAATTTCCACAGTCTGCCGATCTTGGCGGCAGGCATATCCCTACGCTCAATCCAGTCAAGAACGGTATCACGGCTGACGCCCAAATATTCCATAATTTCTTTCATTGAATACCAGCGTTCAAGATTGTTGTCCATAGCGGAACCCTCCGTTTTCACGAAAATACAATACTACAAAGTATATTATACCACATTTTTTTGAATATCGCAAGGTTTAACAGGGGTTTATGCGGGGTTTACAAGAAAAAATCATAATTGCACGGCAGAAAAAAGCCTTCTTTCGAAAAAATCGAGAGAAGGCTTTGAAACTATCCCTGTCCGTCTGTGAGTGGCGGGTGACAAAACGGCATCCTTGGCTTTGCATTATGGCTATTAATGCGGGGCAGTTTTTCGAGCGGGATAGCGTAGAACCGCTCCTTGATGAAATTTCCGTTCATGTTGTCAATGATTTTTGCGGCCTGTTCCGCATAAGCGCCGGTCATATCAAATTCCGCAAGACGGATGATCTGAAAGCGATGCTTTCCGGCGGCGGTATACAGAATCTCACCGGCTTTTCCGTCACCGTAAGGCGTATAAGCGTATCTGGCTGATTGCACAGTTTTTGTGTCTTTTCCCTTTATGACCATTATAGACGTTTGTTTTAAGAAAACGCCGTCGCAAAAGCCCATGTCGCACAGTTCTTTTGCGAATTTTTCGATTGCCGCTTTGCGTTTTTTCTCAATGCTTTTTTCGCCCGATGCGCCTTGTTTCAACGCAATCTCCGCATAGGTGTTTGGCTTGAAAATGCCGAAGCAGTCAAAACATACGCCGAGAGAAAGAGATAAAATCTGTTTATCCTTAGGTGTGATTTTATCGGCGGCGGTGCGGAAATTGTCACGGTAAATACTGCGCAGCACTTCCTCAAACAGAGATACGGACGGGTCTTCAATCAGTTCGTCCGCAACGGTGCCGTCCGCCGCGCTTTCGTTTTCTTCTGCCGGGACAATGCCGATGGGATATTCGCAAGCCTT
>CAKSSH010000092.1 GCA_934488695.1 uncultured Oscillospiraceae bacterium | reverse complement strand
CGCATATAGACCCCCTTTTAGTTAGTACAAGTGTTGCTACCCTGCGAAAGCGGCATAAGAACCGCCTGCGCCTGAATAAATATTGCTTTCTTCTTTTCTTACCTGCGCTTTTTCAGAAAATAAAGCATTGAATGTTTCGCTGTCTGCCTGCGAGTTTTGTCCGTTCCGTAGCTGGTCGCATCCAATCAAAAACTCTAAATTATCGCTTTCGAAAAAAGTATCGACATAGCCCAAACGCAAACGACTGTTTTCGTTTAGCTCTTCCTGCGTTAAAACCTTGCTTTTCGCATATCTATCGAGCAAAATTCCCGTCAAGTCGTCCCGCGCAAGCAATTCTTCCAAGCCATTAAATTGTCCGCAGAGATACCCCGCCGCAGTTTCATAGTCGCCATAGCACTTATAAGTTCCTAAAAAAGGATAATTGAGAACGGTTTCCAGCAAAGCTTCCGTTGTCATTCTTGTGAGAACACCATCGGGAATCTGACAAGCATCGTACATTTCCTGACTCGCTTTGAAATCCGCCCACGCTTCATCTGCAGGCGTTATCGGATATTGGTATGGTGCCTCCATCGACGCTTCTGCAAGCTTGCCTCCCGCGTTCTGTCCTGTGAAAATAAATAGCGGAACGAAAAGCATCATCAAAAGCACCAATCCCATTGCAAAATATCTTCGTCTCATTTTCCCCCTCCTTTTCGTCCAATCCAATAACCACTCGATATTCCCACCAAATACAATATCATGTCAAAGGTATCACAATACCCGCGCCTGCTAAATCCCTGATACAGTTCTATCGAAACCGAAAGGAGTATCCGGTGCAGGAAGTTCACGCATGGATTCAAACGGATTCCAAATAAATACCTGCTCCAAAGGGGTTCGGTAAAACAGCGCAAACCCCAATATAAGAAAATAACAAGCATACAGCAGCTTTAGCAAAAGCGGACTCAATTGATGCATCCATATGCCGATCGCCGCTGCAGCGCCGAAACAAACGCTTGCACAAAGACTGATGAGGCAGAGAATCAGATATGCCCCAAATGCACCCATCAGTCCAATAAAAAATTTTTTCATTATTTACAAATTCTCCCCCTTACTGTCAAACATATTTCATTTTGCATTCCCCTCCGTTTGCCCTTCTATAAATAAAGACGGCAAAACTCTCAAAGTGCAACAAAAATTTTAAATTTTATTTTTCTTCTAACCATAATAACCACCGAAGTAGTGAATTGGGGACAAGAAATTTAAAAATTTTTTTTAAGCCATATAATTTCAATCGGCAGATTGTTGGAATTTTCAATATTTTTTCGGCAGATTTTTGAATTTATCAAATATTTGCTGAATTTTCTTTATTTAAAAGGAGCACATCACCCAATATGCTCCCCGATTTTCCTACTTATTCTTGTTGTAAATGACCCACAGCCCTTTTAGGAGCAGGTCCTTATCCAGCAGCACTTTGCGCCTGCAGAACGGCACGATTAAATCTGCCAGCCCGCCTGTGGCAACGACCGTCACCGTCTGTCCGAGCTCTTCCTCCACGCGGTCAATAATGCCGTCGATGGCAGCCGCATTGGAATAAATCATCCCGCTGCGCATGCATTCCGTGGTATTTTTGCCGATGACGCGGCGCGGCGGCTCTAAATCAATTTCCTTAAGCTGTGACGCGTTTTCTGCCAGAGCGTTCAAAGAGGTTTTGATTCCCGGCATAATCATACCGCCGATATAATTTTTCTTCTCATCGACTACGCAGAGCGTCGTTGCGGTTCCTAAATCAAAGATTGCAAGCGGCAGCTTGTACTCCGCAATTCCGCCGACTGCAACCGCAATCAGGTCGCGCCCAATCTGCGCCGGATGATCCATCAGGAGATTCATTCCGTTTTTAATCCCCGGGCCTACGACAAGCGCCTCTTTTTTGATTATTTTGTATAGAGCTTCCTGAATAATCTTCGTCAGAGGCGGCACGACAGAGCTGATAATCGCGCCCTCAATGTCTTCGGGAGAAACGCCGTTAATATCCATAATCATCTTAATATCGATGGCATACTCCATCTCCATCTTGGTTT
>CAKSSH010000091.1 GCA_934488695.1 uncultured Oscillospiraceae bacterium | reverse complement strand
AGGCCAATTAAAAAGTCCCCAAGCCGCTCAAAAATAGTGCGGGTGTCCTCCAGGACCTCGACCTTGTCTCCCTGATTTACCTCAACACACTCTACCTGCAATTTATCGGCACGGTACATTCCCAGTGCCAACGCCTTTTCCTCGATATTTCCGCGAGACATAATCGCATTAAGCTCACTGTCCAGCCGAACCTTTTCGCTTTGCAGGGTTGTAATCTCCTTGTTGACGCGGGTAATGGCCGCGCAGGTTTCGGTTATCATGACGTTGGTGTAAATCATATACCCGCAAATCAGCGCAGCTGCGATTGCCGTCAGCGTTGCAATAACCGGCGAAACACGACGGGCGGCCGTTACACGGCTTTTTTGACGATGCACAGCCTGAAGCTGCGGTTTTTTCTCTTCCGGGCGCTGCCTTACCTCAAATCTGGAAAGATCATATGCCACGTTGCTGTTCATTCGTATCCGCCCTCATTTTCTTCCTATTTTTTAACATCGTTTTCAGTTTTTTTCGTCTAGCTTTTCTAAAACCCGAAGTCGAGCCGACCGGCTTCTTGGGTTGCGTTCCTGCTCTGCCGCATCCGCTTCAACGGCCTTGCCGGGAGTCATCCGTGCCAACGGCTTTTTTCCGCAAACGCAGACCGGAAAATCCCGCGGGCAGGTACAACCTTGACATAGGCTCCGAAACTTTTGCTTAACCAACCGGTCCTCCAGCGAATGGAAGGTGATGATGGCCAGCCGACCGCCGGGGTTCAGCGCCTCAAACGCCGCATCCAGCGCACGCTGCAGGTGCAAAAGCTCTCCGTTGACCTCGATGCGAAGGGCCTGAAAGGTCCGTTTGCAGGGGTTTTTGTCGCGCCGTGCCGCGGCCGGAATGGCGCTCTTTATAATGTCGGCAAGCTGCCCGGTCGTTTCAATCGGCTGCTGTGCACGCGCCCGAACAATCGCCGCCGCAATTTTACCGGCAAACCGTTCCTCGGAGTAATCTCGAATCAGCGTCGCAAGACGCTGCTCCTCATACTCATTGACAATTTGCTGCGCCGACAGGCCTTCCCGACTCATTCGCATATCCAGCGGCGCATCCAGCCGATAAGAAAAACCGCGCTCTGCACAATCCAACTGGTAAGAGGAAACGCCGAGATCCAACAGCATTCCGTCGATTCCATTTATATGTAACTCTCGCAGCAGACAGACTATTTCGTCATAGTTTCTGTGATATACCGCAGCCTGCGGATAAGGGGCAAGCCGTTTTTGAGAAACGGCAACAGCGTCCGGATCACGATCCAAACAAAGCAGTCTGCCGCCCCGCGCAGCATCCAATCGTTTGGCGATTTCAACAGAGTGCCCTGCTCCGCCGACGGTCCCGTCCGCATAAATGCCGTCCGGCCGCAGCCGCAGCGCTTGCAGACAGGCCTCCAGCATAATCGGCTGATGTACAAATTCCATAGGACTGCCTCCCGGCTAAAAATCAAGCTGGGTCAGCACGTCGGCAATGCTCTCGGGCGTAATGGCGTTATACATCTGCTCATACCGCTGTGCATCCCAGATGTCCACGCGCGACCCCATACCGACAAAGGTGATTTCCCGGCAAAGGCCTGCGTGCTCGATCAGCTCCGGCGTGATAAAAACACGGCCCTGCTTATCCGGCGCAACCGGACTGGCGCTACCGAACAGCCAATTTTTTACCTGGCGCACCTTGGCCTCCGGAAAGCTTTTAAGATTTTCGCACAGCCGTTTCCACTCGTCCTCCGGATAGGCACAAAGGCAGGGGTCGAAAAAACCCTTGGCCAGCACAAACCCCTTGCCCATATCCTCCCGAAATTTGGCAGGGAAAATGATTCGCCCGGTCGGTTCCAGGTTCATTTGGTACTTCCCGATCAGCATTTTCTCCCCCGCCTTTCTTCCAAATTCGGGGAGAAATTACCCTTTTTTCTCCTTTTCTCCCCTTTGTTCTCCTATTGTACCATTTCAAAGGCGGAAAAGTCAAGCATTTTTCGGATATTTTTCACAAAGAAAACGGATTTTTTTCTTTTAAAATGCTTTTTCTGTTTTTATCCTCGTCCGAAGCGATTTTTAAGGCCGAAAATGTGCGCAAAAAAGC
>CAKSSH010000090.1 GCA_934488695.1 uncultured Oscillospiraceae bacterium | reverse complement strand
CCCTGACGGTATCGCTGTTGGGCAAACGAATGATATGGCTTATCTTTGCGACAGTTCCCGTCTTGTAAAGACGATCCATGTCGGGGTCGTCATCTCTGACATCCTTCTGAGCGACAAGGAAAATCTGCTGATCGTCAGCCATTGCCGCCTTTATCGCCTGAAGCGAACGAGCTCTGCCGACGTCAAAGCTTATGCCCATGCCGGGGAAGACAACAAGTCCCCTGAGTGCTACGGTCGGCATCACTCTGTATTCCAATGCTTGTTTCAAATTATCAACTCCGATAGTAATCCGTGGTTACCAATATAGATATGCTGACATTATACATTAAAAGAAAAACTTTTTCAACCTAAAAACTTTACCATAGCTGTTGAAAAATAGAATATTGAATGTTAAAATGATGTATATAATGTTTTAGGAGCGAAATATGGAACGTCACCAGCTCATCGAGCGCAGTATAATCAAAAAATACAGAAAAACAATATGGAACAACTTTGTCGGTGCGATCAAGGACTACGAGCTAATCAGCCCCAACGACAAAATCGCCGTCTGCATTTCGGGCGGCAAGGATTCAATGCTTTTGGCAAAGTGTATGCAGCACCTGCAGAAATACAGCGATTTTCATTTTGATGTTGAATATATCGTCATGGATCCGGGCTATATCGGCGACAACCGGGCAAAGATAATTGAGAATGCCGCAATTATGGACATTCCGATCAGGATATATGACTCTCCGATTTTCGAAACGGTGTACGCCGCCGAGGGAGGCTCCCCCTGCTACCTTTGCGCGAGAATGAGACGCGGCTACCTTTACAAATTCGCGCAGGATCTCGGCTGCAACAAAATTGCTCTCGGTCACCACTTTGACGACGCCATTGAAACGACTCTGATGAGTATGCTCTACGGCGCGGAAATCAAAACAATGATGCCGAAGCTCAAAAGCACAAACTACGAGGGTATGGAGCTTATACGTCCGCTCTACATGGTGCGCGAAAGAGATATCATTTCCTGGGCAAGATACAACGAGCTGGAGTTCATCCGATGCGCCTGTAAGGTTACGCAGGCAAACGCCGAATCCGACAACGGTTCAAAGCGCCAGGAGGTCAAGCTGCTGATAAGAAAACTCAAGGAAGAAAACGACAATGTTGACATGAACATTTTTCACAGCGTTCACAATGTCAATCTTGCAACGATAATCGGCTACCGCGACCGCGACGGCGGAGAGCTTCATTCATTCACGGAAACTTACGGAAAAAGTGAGACAAAATGATTTATTTTTTTGATGACTATGAAAATTTTTCGGCTGAAAAATTCTTGAAGTTTTTACCGAAAGACAGACAAAAAAGATTTGAAAAATTCAAAAGAAAAATCGACCGTGACAACTGCGTTGTTGCTTATCTTTTGCTTCGCTTTGAGCTGAAAGAAAACGGAATCGAAAATTTTGAAATCTCTGTCGGGGAAAACGGAAAGCCATTTTTGAAAGGCAATGGTTTGTTTTTCAACATCAGCCATTGTACCGAGGGAGTCGCCGTTGTGCTTGATACTGCTCCTGTCGGAATTGACGTGCAGGAAATCGGCGGCTTCAACGAAAAGGTTGCCAAAAGATTTTTTGACGAGAACGAAAACAAAAGAATTAACACTTTGCCCGACAAAGCAGAAGCGTTCACAAGAATATGGACGCTCAAAGAAAGTGCGATAAAATGCGAGGGAAAATCGCTTGCAAGTCTCGGCGAATTTTCCTTCGGCGATTGCGAATTTTTCTTTGAAAAATATGAGAAAAAATTTTCGTGTCTCAGCGAAAAAAATGTTTTGATTTCTGTCTGCGGAAACAAATATTTTAATAAAATAAAAAAAATAAAAACGGAGGAACTTATATGAAGATTTTATTTCAGGGCGACAGCATTACCGATGCCGACCGCAACCGTGAGGACCCGCACGACCTCGGCAACGGATACCCGAAGGATGCGGCAAAATTTTTAAAAGAAAATTTCCCGAAGGTTGATTTTGAGTTTATCGACCTCGGAATCAGCGGCAACCAAACGATTGACCTTGTCAACAGATTACAGTCGGATTTCATCGACATTCAGCCGGATATCGTTTCAATCCTCATCGGCGTCAACGACACCTGGCACAGAGCCGACACTAGGGAGTGGCTTGACCACGCCGAATTTGAGAAGAGATACCGCACCGTTCTTGAAGCAATCAAAGCAAAGACAAACG
>CAKSSH010000089.1 GCA_934488695.1 uncultured Oscillospiraceae bacterium | reverse complement strand
TCCGCACGGACGTACTGCGTGAGGAACTGGACAACAAGGGCGTCCTCATTGAGAACGCTGATGCGGAACTGGCCGCTTTTGCGCTACTCTTTGAATTTGACGGTGATCAGAAGCATATCCGTCATGTGCTGTATAACTGCTCTGCGTCCCGCCCCGGCATCGAGGGTAAGACCAACGAGGACAGCAAGGAAGTTCAGACGGAGACGCTGACCGTCAAGGCTACGCCGCTGGCGAATGGTGTAGTCAAGGCCAAGACGGGCAACACCACCGATGCTACAGTGTATGCCAACTGGTATAAGGCGGTCTATCTGCCTACCACGGAGGCGGCTACCCAGAAAGCTGCGGCTTCTGAAAAGGCGGTGAAGTGAGATGGGTATGACTGCAAATATCGAGATCGATGGTAAGCAGGTGCCGTTCCGTGCCTCTGCTGCCATTCCCCGTATCTACCGCATCCGTTTCCATCGTGACATCTACAAGGATTTGAAGTCCCTGGAGGGTGCGGTGGACAACAACGATGCAGAGAACTCCACGCTGGATTCCTTCAGCTTGGAAATGTTCGAGAACATCGCCTATGTCATGGCGAAACACGCCGATAAATCCATCCCTGACAGCCCGGAGGAGTGGCTCGACCAGTTCAACACCTTCTCCATCTACCAGGTGTTGCCGAAAATCATCGAATTGTGGGGGCTGAATGTCCAGACGGATGTTGCCTCTAAAAAAAACTTCACCGCACGGAACGGGAAATGACAACACCTCTTTTCCTCCTGCGGTGTGTCCAGCTGGGCATCTCCATCCGTGACCTTGACCTTCTTACAATTGGCATGGTCAACGATATGTACGCAGAGTCCAGCAACGATAACTGCAAGTATGCCCAGCTGGCAACCCAGGAGGATTTTGACCGTTTCTAAGGAGGTGACTGTGCGTGGCTGGTCGAATTAAGGGCATTACCGTTGAAATCGGCGGTGATACCACGAAACTCTCCAAGGCTCTGGAGAGCGTAAACAAGCAAATCAAGAACACGCAGAGTCAGCTGAAGGATGTGGAAAAACTCCTCAAGCTGGACCCCGGTAATACGGAGCTGCTGGCGCAGACGCACAAACTGCTCAGTGATGCCGTTGCCCAGACCAAGGAGAAGCTGGAAACTCTGAAAACAGCCGCCGAGCAGGCCAATGAGGCCCTTGCCCGTGGCGAGATTTCCCAGGAGCAGTATGATGCTCTCCAGCGTGAAATCCTCGAAACGGAGCAGGACCTCAAGCGGCTGGAGGAGCAGGCTAACCAGTCGGCCACCGCCTTGCAGAAGATTGCAGCAACGGGAGAAAAACTGAAAACCGTGGGTGACAACATCAGCGGCGTTGGCGAAAAGCTGATGCCGGTGACAGCTGGTGTGGTTGCCCTCGGAACGGCTGCTGTAAAAACCGCTTCGGATTTTGACTCTGCCATGAGCCAGGTGGCGGCAGTGTCCGGGGCTACTGGGGATGAACTGGAAGCCCTGCGGGATAAGGCCCGTGAGATGGGCAGTAAGACCAAATTTTCCGCATCCGAAGCGGCTGAGGCCATGAACTACATGGCAATGGCGGGCTGGAAAACCTCAGATATGCTCTCCGGCATCGAGGGCATTATGAACCTTGCCGCTGCATCCGGCGAGGACTTGGCTACCACATCCGACATTGTTACGGACGCTTTGACCGCCTTTGGTCTGACCGCTTCGGACTCCGCCCATTTTGCGGATGTCCTTGCGGCGGCATCGTCCAATGCCAACACCAATGTCAGCATGATGGGCGAAACATTCAAATATGCCGCCCCTATTGCTGGCTCTCTGGGCTTCTCTGTAGAGGATACCGCAGAAGCCATCGGTCTGATGGCAAATGCCGGTATCAAGTCTACCCAGGCGGGTACTTCACTCCGCACGATCATGACCAACCTCACGGGCGAGGTCAAGATTTGCGGAGCGTCCATCGGTGAAGTGACCATCGCCACCACCAATGCGGACGGTTCCATGCGTGACCTCTCGGACATCCTTGCGGATTGCCGTACCGCCTTTGGTGGGTTGTCCGAATCCGAAAAAGCCGCTGCGGCAGAGACCCTTGTGGGCAAGAACGCCATGTCCGGCTTCCTTGCTCTGATGAATGCCGCTCCTGCGGACATCGACAAACTGAGCAGTGCGATTGCAAAGTGCGATGGGACTTCCCAGAGCATGGCAGATACCATGCAGGACAACCTT
>CAKSSH010000088.1 GCA_934488695.1 uncultured Oscillospiraceae bacterium | reverse complement strand
TTGATACCCGCTACTACCGTACCGTGATAATACTCGTCGCCTGCCGCCGCTTTCTTTTCAAAAGCCGCAACCTGCTCTGTAAGTTTGGACATACCGTAAGAGGTATTGTCCATATCCTTATAGGAAGTGAACAATTTCACGGTATCGACCGACATATCGATCGTTGCTGCGAACATCTTTACCTGTTTGCCGTTTTTGTCGAAAACAGTGTAAGCGTCCTGTGTTACACCTCTTGCAAGCGTGGACTGTTTGTCCGTCACAAGCGAAAGTTGAGACTGTGAAAACAGTCCGTCCGATCCGGCTGAAGCAAATACTGTAATCGGCGTAAGACCGACAAGCATTACCGCGCAAAGCAGCCAAACCAGAACTTTGGTTGAAAATTTACCGTTTTTCATCGCGTTTCTCCTTTTTTGTATATTTATATATCGCTGTTTGCGGTATATTCATTATTTTGAAATCGCAGGAAGTGTCAACCATGAGCCAAGAACGGCATCCCATTCCTCCGGAACAAATTTTTCAAATCCCGATGCGGGATAGAAAGTCAGTTCGGAAAAATACACGTTATGCTCAATTATATAAAAATCAACTCGCAGAAACGGAATATTTTCGGAAAGTTTCCTTGCAAGCGTCAGCATTTCCGACAACTCTTCGGGCTCTGCTGTCTTGTTCGAAGCATTCGGGTGCGTCGGACGACGTATGTCAAGATGTTCCCATCGCTCGGAGAAAAAATCTTCGGTAAGTCCGGTTTTAGAGAACCTGTCTTTGCAAACAAGAATCAACTTCGGTTCGCCGTTGAAGCAATGCACTTTGTAATCCGTCAATCCGCTCTCATCGCTTTTCATAAATTGTTCCGCTATGATTTTGCGCGGCACGTTTTTATACGGCCACTCACGACCGGTAAGGTAATAATCTTGTTTTAGACCTCGTTTCAATCCTTTTTTTACATTTTTGATATTTAATACTGACTTATCCTTGCATATACACATTCCAAGCCCGGAATTGTGATTGCATTTCAACACAAACCGATTCGGCAATGCATCAAAATCTATTTCGTCAGGATCGTCCCACACTCCGATAAGAGGAATAAGATAACGTTCACCGATTTTTTCTGCAATATAATCGCGTGCCTTATACTTGTCCACCATTACGGTGTATTCGGGTTTGCGATCATATAATTTTAACCATTGAAGTTTTTCGTTGAAGGTCTGAGGAGAATCAATACGCAAATGCTGATTGAAAACAGCCATAAACTTACGCGAAAGATATTCGGCATCGGGCATATCGTCATATTTTCCGTAGCCGGAATTTATGAGAAAGCGATAATCCTTGCTGAAAGTATACTTTTTTATAGCTTTAATGTATTTTCCGAATTGCATAATTCCAGAGCCTTTCGTTTTAGATCAAACACATTTACAAAGTGAACCATCAGATAAAAGTTTTGAGCTTTAGAATAATAAGTTACCATCCCAAAATTCATAGCAAGCATTAGTCCCAGCCAAAGCGCAAAAAACACCACTCTCTGCTTGTCAACTTTTCGATACTTCCACAGTTGTCTGAAAAGATAGACATACATGGCGTAATAAATGCAAAAGCCGATAATGCCGCCGCCACAGAGAAGTTCAGCGAAATTGTCATGAAGATAGGCATCAACCGCATAGTATTGATTTGCTAAAATATGAGGATTGGCAATGCCGATACCGCCAATAGGATATTTAAGAAACCATGTCAGCCCCAATGTTCTTAAATTATTTCGCAATATTGTAGAATGATCCGCCTTACCGTTCCCCAATACGGAATTCAGCATGGCTTCCATACGCTCTCGAATGCCGTCAAAAACATCCAACTGCAATATCCAATAAAGAACAAATGCCAAAATCAAAATCCAAATCAAGATTTTGAAATCTTTAAGAAATATACTCTTTTTGGATTTCGGTGCTTTTACAAATGCGTATCCCAAAGCACCTACAAGCAAGAATACTAACGCTTTTCTGCTTTGAGTCGCAGCAACTACAATCACACTCGGAATCATTAACAATGCTGACGGAAAGAGATGGTCTTGAGGACGCAAATATTTAAGATTTATTTGAATAACGCAAGAAAGAGCACAAGCCATTCCTATTGTATTAACATTTGAAAAACCATTTTCAATACGTAGATTCGCACTGCTTCCGGCAGCAATTATCGTATCCATGCCATAGAAAAACAGAGTATAAAGAGAGATAATATACCCGGCCCACATTACAGC
>CAKSSH010000087.1 GCA_934488695.1 uncultured Oscillospiraceae bacterium | reverse complement strand
AGACGAGTCGGATAAAAAGATAGGGGAATAAGAAAGTCTCACAACAAGTCGAGGCTAAAAAACTGTGCCGTCCCAGCAAAAATAGACACAGAAAGGCTTCAAAAAAACGAAATGAATCGCAGTATTTCGTTGATTTACGAAAACCAACCGCATTTATTCCATGGTTTGCTTGACAATGAGCCTTTGCCGGCATGATGTACCGGCGGAAGAACGAAGTAACTCAAGGGTAGTTTGCCCCGGCACAAGCCAATTATACCGGCTACTCATTGTCAAGCTGCTTTTGCGGCATAAACGCTAAACATGCGCTCATACACAATTAAAGGCAGCATGCAGCATCTGCGCTGCCGCAGAAAATAAAATGTTTGAAATAGCCGGGCAATATATTTTTAGCTTTGTTTTTTTTTGCATATTGACAATTGTGGGTAAATAGTATATAATGTAAAGTACTGGAGTTAGGAATAATTTTCCTTTGACAGGGTCGGGCAACACAAATTATAACAAGGATTAAAAAGAATGGGGATTATTATGGAAAAGATATGGAGTTATTTGATGGATAACCTGTTTTGTAAAAAAACAATGCTTTTTTATGATTTTATAAATACTGAAAACAGAGGGAAATTTGAAAATTATCTTCCTACGCCCGAACAGATAAAAAGATCTGTTCCGAATCCGTGCGGTTGGGGAACCGGTATGGAGGACAGTATGATACACGGCGGCACGATGCTTGAAGCAGCGCTCACCGCATACGATATATATAAAGACAAAAGGTTGCTTGACTTGGCAAAAAAATTTTTTTCCGGTATGAAAAACTGTGCAAGTGTTTCTGAAAGCGAGGGATTTCTTGCAAGAAGCATTTCGCCGTGTGACGGGAAAACGCATTATATAGATTCTTCGCGCGATCAGTATACACATTGGATAGTTGCAGCGGCTTTTTATTACAAAAGCGGGTACGCAAGCAACGAGGAAAAATCTTTCATAAAAAACTTTTTTGTCGCTATTGCGAATCGCTGCAGAAAATATGTCAATGAACAGCATTCCTACAATCTTTGCCGCGAGGATGGAGGCTTGGGAATAGTGACAGGTATGTGGAACGTTATGGCGCATGAATATATGCGTCTTCCGATGTTCTATCTTGCCGGGCTAAAGATAGGCGGCGAAGAAAGCTTTGGCGAGGATTACATAAAATACCGGGACAAGGCTATGGAAAAATCCGAACAATTGGATTTTTCTCTATATGGACATCCGTTTGCATTAAATCAGATGCAGATGTCGCTGCGCTTTGTTTATGAATATGACGAGGATGAGGCATTTAAGGCAAGATGTGAAAAGCTTATGTTAAAAATTGCTCAATATGGATTAAGCAAAGTCTCGGGGTATGCGCAGACAGTTCGTGACAGCGGCGAACTTTTATATGAAGAGTCGATGAGCTGGGACAAACTGCCGGCGACATACAACGGTTATCTTTCGGGATATGATTATTATGTACCGTTAGGCTTTAAATCGGTTGATCCGAGAAGTCTGCATTCGGCATGGCTGTTGAGAGATGTTGGGGATGCAGCATCACTTTACACCGGATTGCCTCATCCGACTTACAATGATGAACTTATGATTGCCTTACAAAAAACACTTGCCGCAATAAACCTCGAAAAGCATACTTCGGATGCGCCGGTTTACTTGCTTTTACCTTATTATACGCTGGAAAGGCTGAAAAATCAATAATCTATTTTCAAGACATTTAAGCCCTTGAACGGTCTGTGCCTTTTTTGACATCCCCTTGTTTTTTTAATGTTGGAATACCTCAAGCCAGGCTTTTGCAATCAGCATATGTCCGGCGGAGGTGGGGTGGACGCCCTCATAGGTCCAATTATTTGCCGGTGCGGTTTCTAATGCCTGATCAAATGCTTTTTGGGTGTGAACGCAAGGGAGGTTATATTCTTTTGCCAAATCCTCTACCGCTGTGATTCTTAAGTCCACTTCGCTCCGGAAATAGTCCCAGTTGCGGTCGGTTGCTGTTCCGTGGGTGATAAAGGGGGTCATGAGAATCAGCTTTGTATTTGGGAGACGGTTTTTCACATCCTCAATCATCATGCGCAGAAATTTTTTGTACCGGTCAATCGGAACACCGTTTTGGTAATCGATCTCATGCCAAACGTCGTTCACACCGATCATAACAGAAAGATAATCCGGTTTTAATGCAATGCAGTCCTGATTCCAACGCTGCAAAAGATCCAGGGAACGGTGTCCGCCGACTCCGCGGTTTAAAACGCGGAACTGCTGCGGCATGCTATC
>CAKSSH010000086.1 GCA_934488695.1 uncultured Oscillospiraceae bacterium | reverse complement strand
GCTTTGCGGCATAAACCTTTCGGATATTCAAGAGGACACTTTGCGGGTTGTCGGCAAAGGCAATAAAGAACGTATTGTGCACCTGAACGACGCCTGCACTGAAGCGATCCGGGAATACCTCAAGGTGCGGCCAAACAATATTGCCAAGGATCGTCAGGCATTGTTTATCAGCCGGCAGGGCAACCGTATTCGTCCTATCACCGTCCAAACCAATATGCAGCGGTATTTTGACATGAGCGGCTTAACGGAAAAGGGCTACTCGGTGCATAAGCTGCGGCACACCGCCGCCACTTTAATGTACCAGTACGGCGGCGTTGACCTGCGTATTTTAAAGGAAATATTAGGACACGAAAACATTGCCACCACCGAAATCTACACACACATCTCCAACGAGCAGCTCAATCAAGCATTACAAAGCAACCCTCTTGCCGAATACACACTCAAAAAGCAGAATGCCCCGCTTAATAAAAAGGAATCTTAAACGCCTAAAAATGCCAAGACACAAACACAAGCTTAAAAAGCACGCACAACGCGTTTTCTGCGTTGTGCGTGCTTTTTATGTGGCTTTTCAAGCATTTTCCTTGACCGGCTTAATGGACCTGAATACCGCTATGCCGAATGGATAGCCGTACCTCCGTTTGTAAACGAATCCTTGAAAGCCATGCCTCCCCGTCACTTTCTTTGGCGCCGCTTTCAAACGCACTAAAAAAGCCTGGATCTTTGTTTTGAAATCGTTTTTTTAAATAAAAAAGGTCGCACCGCTGCTCAGTCACAATTTTTTGAAAGGCATCGAAAATGCGTGCTTCAATATTTTTTTCGGCATTTTTTCGCACCTGTTCGATTTGTTCGCGTCGAACCTCATGTCCGTTTAAAAAGTCAATTTCGGAAATGATTCCGGCGGCCGACACCGAAACCCGAAGAATAAGTTCATCCTGTGCAGATTTTTCAACCGAAAGCCGAGTTTTTTCCGAAATAATATTGACAGATACCCTTTGATCTCCGAGCTGTGTCAAAAGCGCCGCGTCTTGAATGTCGCCATCAAGCCAAATAAGACCCTGCGTTTCCTCCTCGGTTAGGGTCAAAATGGGTCGATAATCTCGAAAAACGGTACAACCGCCGATTTGTATGCTGTTTTTCCCGTCCTGACGAACAAGCGGCAGACACGCATTTCCGCCAAGATTGTAGCAGGTTCTGAGCAAATCAATAACCGTGACAAAGGGCGCCTTTCCACAACCCCGGATTCGTTTAATGGAAATGCTCGGAACGATTCCGACAAACAACTGCGTGTGCAGAATATCCTCGGCATTTTCTTCGCAAAGCAGCACGGAAGCGTTTTGCGAAAGCTGATAATTCGAGTTCATAAATTCTAATATTTCTTTCATCCCATTCTGCGCCGCTGATTTGCCGATTAAAAATAATTTGCTTTGTCCGTAAAAAATCTGGTTTCCATCTTTCGCCTCGGCATTTTTCAAGGCGTCAAGCAGTGTTTTCCCCGTCGTTTTATTATAAACACCGCTCATTTCGATTTCTTCTCTGCTTCCGCCGCTGTTTTTCGGAACAAACTCTTGAAGCGTCAGTACAAACCGTCCGTCTTCATAATCGATTCCGGCCGCCTGTACAATGGCACGTTCCCGCAGGTTGACCGGTACACTGCAGCTGCCCAAAAGAACGCTTGAAAAAAGCAAAAAAATCAACAAGGTCACTTTTTTTCTCATGATTTTTCCCGCCGCCTTTCCGCCCCTTTTCCCGTCAGTAAAAAGCCTGCGGGAAACAGGATTGCCGGCAGCAAGATCGGCAAACCGGAAACAATCACCCCATACATAATATCGGCATATCGTATGTTGCCGGTTGTGATAAGCGTCAAGCCGACAACCGCACAGGCGCAACACAAAAGCGGAAGGGTGTCACTCCGAAAACGAAACAAATTCCGCAGACATTTACCGGCAAAAAGCAGATACACGCACAGCTTAATTACAGCCATAAAGACCCATAGGACAATAAATGCCGCATTAAAACGCTCGGTGAGAGTGTTTTCGGCAAAGGATGCAACGGTGTAAAACGGAAACAGAACCGTTTCTCGATAATTTCCGAGAGTTGTGCGACTCACGAATGAGGTGATTTCAAATAAAAGCCCGACAATAACGGCAAAAAGTACTGCCCCCTTTGGTGTTTTTCCTTTCGTATATGACGCAAAGATCATAAACGGAAGCACCTCGGTAGTGTGGGCAACATTATCCGCAACAAGCTCCCAAAAGCCCATGCTTGAACTGCTGCGAAGCGGCTCTATCCAAATAAGGTCAATTTTCGGAAGAGCCGAAAGCGAAATGACTATAATGGCCAGCAC
>CAKSSH010000085.1 GCA_934488695.1 uncultured Oscillospiraceae bacterium | reverse complement strand
CAGCTGCGATTTGCTGGGGCACAAGTATGAAGCGGTTGTCACCCCGCCGACGGCGACAGCCGGCGGCTACACGACCTATACCTGCAGCTGCTGCGGCCACAGCTATGTGAGCGATCACACCGATCCGGTGGAGGGAGAAGCGCTTGGAATCGGCTTTTTCAATCAAGGCGCCGGTTCTAAAAACTACGGCAACACACTGGCGGATAAATTAGCAGAGATTGAAGACATTTTTGCTGCCGGGTATGTCAACACCATTTCGATCGGTGTTGGGGACGGGTTTGAGGAGCTGGTTGCTCTTTGCAGAAAGTACAACTGTACCTTCTGGACCGGTCTCGGAAAATTCAATTCCGCTAACGAGTCCATTGAGAACTATATGGCACGGGCGGCCGAAAAGGTAGACCGTATCATTGCGGCCGGTGCTTGGGATATTTTCCTCGGCTTTACTTGGGATGAGCCTCTTTATGACGGCGGCAGCGGCGACGACTTCCTGCTCATGACCAAATCGCTGTATGAGCGTTGGGGCAAGCGGAATTACCCGGTTTATGCGGTTTCCAGCTTTTTGGGCTCCGACGACGGCAAGGATCAAATGACGCCGGAGAACACCCGGTATGTAACCGACGCCGGCTGGGATAACTATAGTTACGATTTACGCGATTCCGCATTGAACAATGCGGCACAGAATTCTCAGATTGCCAAGTTTAACGCGAAACACGGCACGAACTGTCAGACCGGCAAAGACGTTTACCGCTATACGCACAGCGTTATGATGTCTAAGTTTGATCATGACGTAAATGTGTGGTTTTATCCCGCAGCCTATATCACCTGGACCTGGTGCAACAAAGCGGCGGACGAAGGCTTCTGCCAGGCGCAGATCTCTTTCTTCAGCGAGCTTTTGAAAGAGCAAAAGTGCCCCGGCGGTATCACATTATATTCGTATCAAACCTTTGGCAGCGCAGGTATGGAGCAATTCCTGCCGGCGCCGAGCATTACCACCGGGGAGCAGCGTCTGTACCCGGATGTTCCCAAATGGAATGCCTATGCGGCGCAGCTCAAGGCGTTGAAAACCGAGTTTGATTCAACGTCGGTCAACCCGGCGCTGGATATGCCTTTCGGTACACTGGATATCACCGAAAAGACGGCGGAATCCATTTCCTACCGGGCTGTAGAGGGCTTTGTTTATTCGATTGACGGCGGGAGCAGCTATTCGGCAACCGGAAGATTCACCGGTCTGCAGCCCTCGACGGCGTATGTCCTCCGGGTCAAAAAAGTAGCCAGCGGTGAAACGCGTGACTTTGCGGTGGCGACCACTGCAACGCATCCGTATGCCTCCGGCCTTGCGGATACGGCCAGCTATGCTTTCCGAGTTCCGACCAAGACAAATCGAGCGCACCTCAACGGAACCTACGGTTATGTTAGCCGCTATATGTCCCGCAACGCGGACGACACCGGCTTTACCGAGAATGCGGCCGGATACCTGCATTTTACCACCATTGAAAATGAGCGGTTCATCAAAATGCAGATGCAAGAGGATCACGGGAGCAACGTCGGGATCAATCTCAGTCTGGGCGATGAAAACCGCGGGCCGTGGAAGGAAGGCGTTCCGGCGTCGATCAACACCGAGAATCTGACGGCGCTGGCGGTTCGTCTACGGATTACCGGCGGCTCGGCCAATCAGACCTCTTATTTCAGATATTATTGCAAGTGCGAGGGCAGACAGGTGTCCTTTAGCTCGTCAAACGGCCATAACGCCAAGTTTTTGGATCTGAACACCGGAAATGTTCGAGAGATTTCCAGCTGGAACCTTGCATTTACCGGAGAGGCTAACGGCTATTTGATTTTGCCGCTGGACGGCTTTGGTAATTTCTCGGCCGATGGGTCGAAAACCAATCGTGAATGGCTTGCGGAAAAATTCAGAGAGTTCCAAATCTTTACCGTTCAAAACTCCGGCAGCAACTGGAACGGACGGACGCTTTTCATGGGCGATCAGTTCTATGTCGAGGACAGAGACGCCTTTATCTCGGCACACTCCGGACCGAAGCCTGTTGCAGTGGAAAAGTTCTGCGCGGACTTTATTCGGGTGACGGCGCGCGAAAATGAGGTTTATTCCATTGACGGCGGCAACACCTGGAGCAGCAGCGGCCTCTTTGAGGGCTTGGCTGCTTCCACCGAGTATACGATTCTGGCGCGCAACGTCAACGGCACAATGACGACTTCGGCCACCGTAACGACCACAGCGAAGCACAATTACGGCACCTTTATTGTGAAACCGACCTGCACCGAGCAGGGATATTGGCGCTATACCTGCAGAAACTGCGGGTATACATACTATGATAAGTACACGTCGCCCACGGGTCACAGCTTTGAAGTGGTCGACGAAACGCCGGCGACCTGCGTAGCAACGGGCACGCGCACGTTGGTATGTACGGAATGCGGTGA
>CAKSSH010000084.1 GCA_934488695.1 uncultured Oscillospiraceae bacterium | reverse complement strand
GTTCTACGCTGCCCGCCATGGTTCGTCAGCCTCCTATCGCATACTTCAGCAGGGTTTCCTGCGAAAAATCTTTCTTGGTAACTTCCGCCGTAATCTTGCCCTCATGGATTACAAAGATACGATCGGCCATGGACATGATTTCGGGAAGTTCGGAAGAAATCATCAAAACACCTTTTTGGCTCTCGCAGAGATCGTTGATCATGTTGTAGATCTCCACCTTGGCGCCAACATCGACACCGCGCGTCGGCTCGTTCAAAATCATCAATTTCGGCTCCGTGTTCAGACCCTTGGCAACCACAACCTTCTGCTGGTTGCCGCCGGAGAGCGTCTCGACCGGCGCGTTGATCTGCGGAACTTTAATGTTCAATTTCTCCACCCATTCGCGTGCAATCTGCATCTCCTGTCTCAGATGCATGATGCCCTTGGGCGCAAACTTTTTGAGGTTTGCAATGGTGATATTGTCCCTCACCGAAGCTACGGCATTGATACCGTCCGTCTTGCGCTCAGCCGGTATATAAGCAACGCCGTTCATCAAGGCTTCACTGGGCTTCTTGGGCGCAAAGTGCTGCCCATCCACCAGCATCTCCGCCTGCGTATACTTGCGCATGGCCATGATGCAGTCGCATATTTCGGTACGGCCGGCACCCATCAGTCCGAAAAGGCCGACAACTTCGCCCGCACGTACATCAAATGAAACACCTTTAAGGAAATCCGTAGTCAAATCCTTCACGCGGAAGACTTCCCGACCCACCTGGATGCCGTTGCGCTTGGGGTACATATCCTTTATCTCGCGTCCGACCATGTCGCGCACCAGTTCGTCCGTTGACGTTTCGGAGATTTTGCGCCGTGCGACGTTCTTGCCGTCGCGCATGATCATTACGGAATCTGCAATTTCAAAGATTTCATTGAGTCGATGAGAGATGTAAATTATGGAAACACCCTGTTCCTTGAAGCGGCGAATCAGTCGGAACAGATCCTCCGTCTCGGAATCGCTCAACGCGCTGGTCGGCTCATCGAGGACCAGTATCTTGACCTGGCGCGTAAATGCGCGTGCAATTTCCACCAGCTGCTTTTCAGCCACGGAAAGTTTCTCCACCGGTGTAGTGGATTCGATGCGTTCCAGACCGACCTGATTCATGATCTGTCTGGCGTCATCATACATTTTTTTGTAATCAATGCGCTTCATTTTTCCCTTCGTGGGAACGCGCCCGATATAGAGATTCTCGGCAACACTCAATGCGCTCAGGTAGTTCAGCTCCTGATAGACGATGCCTATGCCCAGATCAATCGCCTCGCGCGTGTTGTAAGCAGGCATTTCCTTGCCTTCGATGATGATTTTCCCGCTGTCTGCATGCTGTGCACCGGAAAGAATCTTCATCAGAGTTGACTTGCCCGCGCCGTTTTCGCCGATCAACGCCATGACTTCGCCCTTTTCAAGGGTCAGGTTGACGTGGTCGTTGGCGATGATACCGGGAAAGCTCTTGTAAATGTCCTTCATTTCAAGAATATTCATGCGCTATATCACCTACCGAATTCATGATCCCTGAGTGAATGGAGAAGCGGGATTGTCCCGCTTCTCCAATGGTTTTAGTCCGTTTGGCTTAGCCGAGGCTCGCCACGTATTCTGCTACGTTCTTGTAGGAAACAACGCTGACCTTGGTGTATTCGGACTGAGCAACGTCTTCACCCTTGAGGACGCGCAGTGCCATGTCCATGATCTGCTCGCCGTAGAGGTGAGAGTTGTAGGAAGCGGTAGCCACCCATGCGGTGTCGCCATCAGGATGGGCCTGCAGGTTCTCCAGAGAAGCCGGGTCTGCGTTGTGGGACACGACGATGCAGTCATCGGTTCTGCCGAGGGTTTCAACGGCATTGTTGATGGCATAGCCGCGGTCATCATTCTGGCCGACGAACACGATCTTATGGGCATCCGGATGGGAGTTCAGCCAGTCGCGGGTCATCGTGCCGGTCTTGACATCGTCTGCCAGAGAGTCGATCCAAACCTGATGTTCCTCGTCTACGCCGTACTTCTCAGCCAGCACATCCACAACGCCTTCGCAGCGGGACTTGATGGTGTCGCCGCTCTGGGAATCCCACAGAGATACGATGTACTCGATTTCGCCGCCGAACTTCTCGTCTACGAACTCGATCGTGCCCTCGCCCAGTGCGGTGCCTGCGCCGTAGTTGTCTACGCCGAAGAAGTATGCACCTTCATATTCGCAGTCGATGGAGATCATCGGAACGCCCTGCTCTGCGCAGCGTGCAGCCATCTCGGCACCGGTCTCAGCCAGCACGTTGAAGTCGATGACCATGTCCACATCCTTGAGCAGGAAAGCTTCGATGTTCTGTGCCATCAGCACGGCATCACGGTTTGCGATGGTTTCTTCGAGCTTTACGTTGTTGGCTTCAGCAGCCTCATGCAGGCCATTGGAAACGGTGATGAAGAAGTCCTCA
>CAKSSH010000083.1 GCA_934488695.1 uncultured Oscillospiraceae bacterium | reverse complement strand
GGTCACCGCTTCTGCGGCCGGGGTTTCGGCAGCCGGCGCGGGAGCCTTGCTTGTCAAGGCGTCGGGCACAGATGTCTCTGTATCGGCCGCGTTCAGGACCTCGGCGGCATCATGCGCGCCGGAAAGCTGGCCCTCGGCGTTGGTATAAATATTGTCGTGGCGCAGGACGGTTTTCACGGTTGCAAACAAAATTTTAATATCCAGTCCAATGGACTGGTTTTGCGCATACCAGGCGTCCTTGAGGCGCTTTTCGCGGACCGAGAGATTGTTGCGGTAGTAAGCCTGCGTGTAGCCGGTGATGCCGGGTCTAACCAGCATTTTCGGCAGCTCATCCTCCTGATAGGTGGGCAGCGCGTCGGCGCCTGAGGCGCGCGGGCCGACCAGACTCATGTCGCCGACCAGCACGTTGAGGATCTGCGGCACCTCGTCCAGTGAGGTTTCCCGCAAAAAGCGGCCGACTCGGGTGACCCGAGGGTCGTCCTTGGCGTTGTAGGTGGACCCGTCGGCATTCAAAAGGTTGGGAACGCCGACCTTCATGGAGCGAAATTTGTACATGGAAAAAATCCGGCAATCCTTGCCGATTCGCGCGGCCTTGTAAAAGACGGGGCCGCGGTCTTCTATGTAGATGAGCGTTCCGAAAACAAGCAGCAGCAGGAGAAACAGGGGAAGCAGAATGATGCAGACAAGCAGGTCAAAAGTGCGTTTGACGATGTTGGTTGCCAAAAAAACCCCTCCGATTATTTTCTTTGAACGGCCGCCTTAAACCGGACTTTAAAAACAGTCGCGTCCAGCCGCTTTTTCTTAAGACCGGCCAAAGCGGTTTTCAGAAAGCTGCGGCCATTTTAAAACGGCGGCGGTCATTATTTTCTTTCAATGGCTGCGTCAAAGGCGGCCAGTGCGTCACAGGCGCGCTGTTTAGCCTCCTGCGGCGTGTCGGCTGTGGCAACGATATACCCGCAGCCGTCCAGATTGTTGCGGTAGGGACGAATAATGTCCCCGGGCGTTAAATGATGATATACCCGTACCTGCCGGTCGCGTTCAAAGAGGGCGATATCCGGCAGGGCAACAACCTGCCCCGGAGTCAGCGCCAGCAAACGGGTCGCGACCGGGCGGGGAGCGCTTGCGGGACGCAGGTCCACCGGGTCTCCCATGGTGGCGCGAATCAAATTGTCCATATAGGGGATCCCGGTGCCGAGCGGAATAATGTGGGAGCCGATCAGATTGCCGCCCATGCGGGCGCCGATGTCGACAATACAAACGCGCCCGTCCGGCGTGATAATCATGTCCATGTTTACCGCGCCGAAGTTGACCCCCAGCGTTTTCAGCGCCGCCGAAACGGTCTGCCGTACGCGCCCCTCAAAGGGAAGCCCGCAGGGGACGGTATGTCCCAGCTCGGCATAACACGGCGGTGCGGTCATGTCTTTTTGCATGACGGAAAGAACATGTACCTGCCCGTCCACGACCAGACTTTCGGCGCCGTATTCGCTGCCTTCGATAAAGTCCTCGGCAACGGCGCGGCCGAGCAGGGAAACGGCGATCGCCTCGCGCACGGCAGCTACAAACTCCGAAAAGCTGTCTACACGGCCGGCGGCTTTGCTGCCCGACCCATCACAGGGCTTGACCATCAGCGGAAAATGCAGCTGACCTTCCAGCGCCAGCGCGTCCGCCTCACAGGAAAGCTCGTAGAATTGCCGGACACAGTCCACCCGGCCGGCGGATAACGCCTTGCGGACCCGGTATTTGTTTTTGATGACGGCGGCAACGGCGGGGTCAATGCCGGGCAGCCCCAGCGCATGCGCCACGTGAGCCGCGGCCAAAACGCCGTAATCGGTGGCGGCGGTCATCACCCCGTCGATTTTCTTTTGCCGTGCAAAGGCAAGGCAGGCCTCGGGGTCTACAATATCAACGGGGGCGGATTCGTCGGCCGACGAAAAGGCGACCGAGTCCGGATTTTTATCTGCCGCAATTACATAATAACCTAATTCTCGCGCGCGTTCAATGACAAATTTCTGTAAAAAACCCGCGCCGAGAAACAAGAGCTTTTTCATGGGTGGGAGCCTCCCGACATTCAGATTTCCGCGCGACTTTTCTCGGCACTTTCGAGAATGTAATCGACCTGCTCATCCGTAAGACAGGTGTGCAGCGGCAGGGTCACTTCGTTTTCGTACAGGTGATAAGCGTTCGGGAAGTCCTGAATATCAAAGCCGAGAGCCTTGTAAGCGGTGTGCATCGGCAGCGGCTTGTAGTGAACGTTGGTGGCAACGCCCTTTTCGGCCATGGCGGTGATAAAGGCGTTGCGCTTTTGCACGTCTGCGCCTTCAAGACGCATGAGATACAGATGACCGCTGGAGCGGAAATCCGGCCCGCTGTGGCGCAGGGCAGTGGCCGACAGCGCCGGCAGCGCAGCGTCATAACGCGCGATGATTTCATGGCGACGCGCCATCATCCGATCGTACCGCCGCAGCTGTGAAATGCCCAGCGAAGCCATAATATCGGTCATATTGCATTTGAAGAAGGGCGCGACAATGTCATATTCCCAAGCGCCGATTTTGGTCTTGGCCAGCGCGTCCTTGGATTGACCGTGCAGCGACAGCAGCTGAAATTGGTGGTAAAGCGCGTCGATG
>CAKSSH010000082.1 GCA_934488695.1 uncultured Oscillospiraceae bacterium | reverse complement strand
TCCGGCATTTTTTGTGCGTTAAGGAAAAAAGCTTTACAAGCATGAGCTGCCAAAATGTAAATAATGCAAGAAAAAGCAGCTTAATAGGGCTTGCAATAATCACTAACAAAAAAAGCAACGTAACTGCAAAGCCATAATAACGTATCCGTTTTCCGCACAATCCAAGCACGGCGGCCGGAATCAGTGCAATCAACAGAAAAAAGAAATAAATAAGCGAATCATAAGGCGTCATAGTATTCCCCTTTACAGTGAAGCCGCCAGCACCTTTCGGTCAACCTTGCCGTTGGTATTGGTCGGGAGACTGTCCCGAAGTACAATTTTGCGCGGAATCATATAAGACGGAACAAACCGCGCAAGTTCATTTTTAATCCGGGTGATTTCATGCAGACGCGAGCCTTCAATCGGATGTGTCAACAAAACAAAGGCGGCCAGATAATCAACCTTTTCCTCTTTCATGACCGGGATGCAAACCGCCCGACTGATGTTGTCGATTTTCACAAGATTGTTTTCAATATCCTCCAATTCGATCCGAAAACCGTTGAGCTTGATTTGAAAATCAATACGACCGCAAAAATAATAAAGACCGTTCAACTCATAGCAGGCATCCCCCGTGCGGTAGCCACGCTTTTTTTCTCCGCGCGATACAGTTTCAAAAAAGACTTTTTCGGTCAAATCGGGACGGCCCCAATATCCGTGTCCAACGTTATCGCTGATAATTTGCAGCTCTCCCGTTTCTCCCTCGGACAGCAGTCTTCCCTGCGGATCCACTATGCGGAACTCCACTTCGGGCAACGGCTGACCAATCGGGATCGGCCGTTCGGATCGCGCCATCTCGGGCGTAATAACAGAAGCGGTCACCAAAACAGTGGCTTCGGTAGGTCCGTAGGTGTTTACAATATCCGCATGCGGAAACCGCTCTGCCAGTAAATCCACCAGCTTGTGTGTCAAGGTTTCCCCACAAAATAAAAAGCGGCGCAGCGACGGCAGCATTTGTTGGTTAAAATGTTCCGACATTGCGCAAAGCTCGGCAAACGACGGAGTCGACACCCAAAACGAAATGCCGGATTGTGCAAGTCCATCATACAACTGTGCCGGCGTTTCCATCATTTTTTTATCTATCGTATAGAGGGCTTTTCCCAACGAAATGCCTATATAGACCGAAACCACCGAAACATCGAAAGAAAATGAAATTTGATTGGTGATAATTTCATTCTCGGTCTCAATCGCACACCATTCCGTCAATTGCGCGGCCAAATTTTCAAGATTCGCTCTGCAAATCGGCACTCCCTTGGGGCGGCCGGTCGACCCGGAGGTGAACAAAATATAACAATTGTCCTGCGGCTGTACCCAATTTTCGCGAGCGACAGCGCCATCATGATAATTTGAAAAGATCGTATCGATTTCCGCAAGTGTCAATCGGCGTGTCGTGTCAGGCAAGGAAATCTGCGTTCCGCGCAGGTCCACAAAAAAGTCCGGCGCCACATCCTGCAGCACCATTTCCAACCGATCCTCCGGAAAGGTTATATCCACCGGCACATAAGCGCATCCCGCCTTCAACGCGCCGAACATGCAGGGCAAAAACTCTTCTTCTTTATGGCCGAAAATGACCACCGGCCGTTTCCGACTACCGTTTTTCAGCAAAAAAGCCGCAAAAGCGTTAGAAAACCGTTCCAGCTCGGCATAAGACTGTACCTTGTTGTGATAAATAACCGCAGCACGGTCTTTTTCCAGAGCGTATTCGGCAATTTTTTCAAGAACGAACATAAGAGCGGCTCCTTTTCTTTTTCTGTAGACATGCAGACAAACAAGTATCAAACTTCAATTTGCGGGCGGTCACAAACCGGATACTTACTGCGATCCCAGCGATGGGTCTTTTCCAATGCACGATCCGGCACGCAAAACATACTTGTCAACGACGCGGTGTGATTTCCGCCGAAAAGGCCGTCCACATGATAATAAGCTCCATCAATCTGCACCATTACCCAGACATGCTCCCCCCATGTCCCGGCGGAGCTGTCATAACGCTCCCCCTCAACAAGCTGGCAGGGTAGCCCAAGCTGCTCTAAAAAGATTTTTTCCACTACAGCATAGTGTTCGCAGGAGCCTTTTTGGGTTTTATAAAAAGTATTGATAAGCTGAGCGCATAACTGATCGGTATACCCCGCAGACAAATCCACTGCCTGCGCCCGATATTTAAAGTGATAAAAGATCCACTCATAGCAGTATTTGGCTTTTTGCAGCTGCGACATGCTGCTGTTGGTAATTTCTGCGATTTTAGCCGTTGTTTTGCTGCGCATCTGCTCCATTGTCACATCCGAGCCGACACTCGGCGCCGCACTGCTCGTCCGGCTTTCGGATGGCTCGGCAGAGACCGCAGAAGAAATGCTCCCGACGCCGCTGGCGGTTTGCACACCGCTCTCCGTTTTTCCCAATGTTCCGCATGCGGAGAAAATTCCTACTAAACCGATTGTAAAAAGAAGCGCAAGAAATTTATTCATGAAATAATCCTTCCTTATTTTGCGGCGCTGAGCGTATATTCGCAAAGCTTGCCGTCCTCCGGCAAAAGATTGATTGACAAATCGTCCCCTACTGCATAACAACGGGTCTCGCCGTCCAGCTTGTAATCGGTGCCGAACAGTTTTTCCGTTTCCTCCATCGGCATGCCGTTATAA
>CAKSSH010000081.1 GCA_934488695.1 uncultured Oscillospiraceae bacterium | reverse complement strand
CCGGCCTGTGTCGTTTCAAAGCCATAGGTCTCATAGCCCGGGAACAGGCTTGCCTGACCGGCGGTTGCGCTGTTTTTCAGCTGGAACTTTGCAAAATACTCGTCGCCGATCTTGACGCCCGGCACGGTATAGTCCGAGGCGCCGACCAGGTTGGACGACCAGCCGCTCTTATAGCTCGCGGTTTCGCGGGTTTTCAGCCAATAATAGGCCCCGTCGCCCTTAAAGGTGCTGTACGGCGAGGTGCGCACGGTCTTTTTAAACACCTTGTTGCTGCCGTCATACTTTGCATACAGGGTATACTCGGTTTCCGGCTCCAGCTGCGTAAACACCTTTTGGCTGCTGAAGGTCACGCCGTCCAGCGAGAACAGCACATCTGCCTCCTCGCAGGTGACGGTGATGGAGGTGTCTCCGGAAGAAACCGTAAACTCCGGCGACTTATGCGCCGCGATAAAGGCCTGTGCGTCCTCTACCAGCAGGACATCGCCCAGATAAAACTCGTTGCCCTCCTGCCACGGGGTATACTTACCGGCAAAAATCTGCAGGAAGCGCCAAGTTTCAACGCTCGGCAGGCAATTGATATCGACGATCGCCCAGCCGTCCATCGGGTTGCTGTTGTGATCCAGGTTCCAAGTGCCGACCGTATTATTCATATAGTCGATATAATAGCTGGTTGTGCCGGCCTTGTTCCAGGATTTCTCAGCGCCGTTGACCAGCAGCTGCACGCCGCCGACGCCCGTCTGCTTCATCCGGAACGCCGCATACTTGACCTTCGCCTTCAGGTCTTCAACGTCGGTATAGCCCATTGCCGTCGCGTAATTCGCCAGCGTCTCCTCTCCGGTTTCGCTGCCGAAGGTCAGCCGGCTGGCATTGACCGTGACGTTTGCGGCCGTCTTGCCGGGGTTCATCCTATACTCGATGAAATCCTCCCCGTCAATGGTCTTTCCGAACTGCCCGTAGTTGGCAGTGCCGGTATTCGTCGCATTCCAGCCAAGTCCGCTCGTCCAGCCGGTTACGGGATTCGTATAATATTCCCGTCCGTCCGGATGCAGCCAGTAATGCGCCGTATCGTTCTGTCCCGTTGTATACGGCGCTTCTACCGCGCCCGCAAATGCGGCCATCGGCAAAAAGCTCAGCACCATTGCAGCGGACAGAACTGCTGCTAAAATTTTTTTCATTTTTGTGCATCCCTTTCTATTTCATTATCATAAGAAGCAGGATAATACTCCGATTTTATTATACCCCCCTCTGCCTCAAAAGTAAATCCAAAAAGGGGTTTTCCTTCAAAATTCGGCTTCTCTGCCAAAAAAATCACAATTTTTTGTGCAGGTTGCCGCACATAAAAAAGACCGCCCCGGCAGGAGCGGTCTTTCTTCCTATTATATATCGTTCGCGCCGGTTTAAAACAGACCCTGAGCCAACATGGCATCCGCCACTTTTAAAAAGCCCGCAATATTGGCGCCGGCCACCAGATCGTAGCCCAAGCCGTACTCTTCGGCCGCCTCGACCGAAACGTCATAAATATGTTTCATGATTTCATGCAGCTTGCCGTCCACTTCTTCGGCGCTCCAGCTATAGCGCATCGAATTTTGACTCATTTCCAGCGCGGAAACGGCAACACCGCCGGCATTAACTGCCTTGGATGGCGCCACCGTGCAGTGCTTTTGCAGATAGGACAAGGCCTCATTTGTCGTCGGCATATTGGCGACCTCGATATAATACCGAACCCCGTTTCGGACAATTTTCTCTGCTTGTTTCAAATCAACGTCGTTCTGCGTTGCACAGGGCAGGATCAAATCCGCACGGACGCCCCACGGCTTTTCGCCCGGAAAGAACTGCACGCCGAATTTGTCGGCATAATCCTGACAGCGATTGCGGCCGCTGGCGCGCATTTCCAACAAAAAGTCGATTTTTTCCGGCGTCGTGACACCGTCCGGATCCAGCACATAACCGTCCGGCCCGGAAAGGGTTATGACCCGTGCGCCCAGCTCGGCCGCCTTTTTGGCAACGCCCCAGGCGACATTGCCGAAGCCGGAAATTGCAAGCGACTTCCCGCACATTTCTTCTCCGAAATGCGCCAAAACCTCCTGCGCATAATACACAGCACCATAGCCGGTGGCCTCGGGGCGAATCAGCGACCCGCCGAAGCTTTCGCCCTTGCCGGTCAACACCCCGTTTTCAAAAACGCCCTTGAGTCTGCGATATTGCCCGTACAGGTAGCCGATTTCGCGACCGCCCACACCGATATCGCCGGCCGGTACGTCCACATCCGGCCCGATATAACGGTACAGCGCCGTCATGAACGATTGACAAAACCGCATAATTTCCGCGTCCGACTTGCCGGCCGGATCAAAATCCGAGCCGCCCTTGGCGCCGCCGATCGGCAGGCCGGTCAGGCTGTTTTTGAAGGTCTGTTCAAAGCCCAGAAACTTGATGATTCCGGGGTACACGCTGGGATGAAAGCGCAGACCGCCCTTATAGGGACCGATTGCGCCGTTAAACTGAAAGCGATAGCCGCGATTGACCTGTGTTTTACCGGCATCGTCGGTCCAGACCACCCGGAAGGAAATCATGCGCTCCGGCTCCACCAACCGCTCCAGCAGCGCCGCCTGACGGTATTCCGGGTGCCGCTCGACTACCGGCTCGATAGATTTGAAGACCTCCTCTACCGTCTGCACAAATTCCGGCTCACCGGCATTTTTCCGGCGTACCTCCTCCAAAACTTCGCTCACGTAGGAATTCATACTCATTTTCCTTTCCCATTGACAAAGAATACTGCCATTGTAGTATATTTTTGTCAAAA
>CAKSSH010000080.1 GCA_934488695.1 uncultured Oscillospiraceae bacterium | reverse complement strand
TTTCACACCCGACCCTCTCCCCGTTTAGAGCGGGCGGCGGAGATTTCCGCGTCTAAAGAGCCACTCCCTTCCGCCGCCTGAACTTCGGCGACGGCAGCGCCCTTTAATGTGTTTTTAAAGCCCACAGTCGCACCATACCGCAGTCCGAGAACGCTTAAACAGCCCTTGCGTTCTGATACGGCTAAAGAGCCCCGTCACTCGGCCTTTTCCCACGCTTGGCGGGAGGACTTTTTCAAAAATACTTTTCCGCAAGACGGTAGAAAAAGTCGGTCATTTCCGTTCCGACGCTCATCTCGGCATTGTACTCCTCCCCGTTTGCAAAACGGATCAAGCTGGAATACATCGTCTCGTCGCAAACGAAGAAATGTCGGGACAAAGCCGGTTTTCGATATCTCCGTATACTCGAAATCAGCTTCTGCTCGTCAACGATACGCAAAAATTCCAGGGCTTCCTCCTCGGTGATGGGACAATTTTCAATTTCAACCGAAAGCTCCTTGTTATTCACAAAACAATTTGCGGAAAACAGCCATGTTCCATTGTCTTTTATCAAGGAAAAGGAATAAGAATAATTCCAGCACATATGTCCGCATGCGGTCGAGATCACCGACAGATCCGCCGCCGTATAGTCCGCCTTTTTTGAGCAGCCGAACAAATTGGAAAAGATGGATAGGATTGCCAAAACCATCCCTACCTTTCTCAAGCACTTATCGCCTTTCGCCTTACAGAAAGCGCGGCTGGCCGCACTCCGGACAGGCTTTTGACGCACCCCGTCCGGTAGCGACCCTCTGCGCACGGCTTGCACGACCGCATCGCGGCGCAGGACAGAACGCTCTTTTCCGTGAAGAAATTTCCGTTCGCTTTTCTCCTCTCGGGACACGGTGCTCTTTACGCTGCAAGAGACACCCGAAAAGGGGACGGCGCCGACAGGAGCCCTGTGCGACAAAAAAGGTGCACCGTCCGGCGCGAGCTTACAGGCGCCTTTTGCGGAATCTTTACGTATAATGTTTTCGATCATCGCATTATTGCTTGTCGTTATCGTCAAAAATATCGCCGCATTCCGGGCAGAACTTCGGAGGATTCTTCGGGTCCTCCGGCTCCCAGCCGCATTTATCACAGCGGTACAGCGGAGCTTCCTCGGGCTTTTTAGCGCCGCAGCTCTGGCAGAACTTACCCTTGTTCACCGCACCGCAGGAACAGGTCCAGCCGGCCGAATCCGCAGGCTTGGGCGATCCGCATTCCGGGCAGAATTTACCGGTAGCCGTAGCCCCGCAGCTGCATTTCCACGCGCCGTTCTGCGCGGCTTCGACCTTCTTCGCGCCGCAGTTCGGACAGAAATTGCCTGCAACCATTGCACCGCAGGTGCACTTCCAGCGCGACATATTATCACCGTCCAGCGGCTGCTGCTCAACCGGCTTGGCCTGCTGATTTTGCTGGCCCATAGCGAACAGGTTTTGCGCGTTCATGCCGCCGCCTGCATTCATTGCCATACCCATTCCCATAAAGCCGGTCATCGCACCCGCATCGTTGGAGGCCGCTGCTTTCATTGCGTCCGCCTGAGCGCCCACAAGCGTGGCTGCCGCCATGGTGGGATCCCGCATAATTGCGGTGCGCTGTGCCTGCTTGATCATCTCGGCGTCTTCCTCCGGCAGCGTGACCGACCCCAGAGCGATACTCACTACCTTAAGACCGCGCAATGCGCCCCATTTTTCCGAAAGCGCCGTGTTCATGGCATCTTCCAGCTCGGTATTATGGCTAACAATCTGATTCGGACGCAGCTCCATATCCGACAGTTTTCCGAATGCCGGCTGCAGTGCACTGACAAACTCCGTTTTCAGCTGACCATCCAGCTCTTCACGAGAATACTCCCGGTCCACATTGCCGCAAACGTTGGTATAGAACAGCAACGGGTCGGCAATCTTATAGGAATACACGCCGGAGCAGCGCACCGACACATCCACATCCAAACCGATTTTGCTATCCACCACGCGGAAGGGAATCGGATTCGGCGTGCCGAATTTATTATCGATAAGCTCTTTGGTGTTGAAATAATAAACGCGTTGATCCTTGCCGGTGTCCCCGCCATAGGTAAAGCGTTTTCCGATGGTCTTAAAGGTTTCTTTAATGCTCTCTCCGAGGTTGCCGGAGAAAATGGACGGCTCGGTCGAGGTGTCATATGTAAATTCGCCCGGCTCGGCGCAAACCTCCACTACCTTACCCTGTTCCACAATAATCATACACTGACCGTCTGCAACGGCAATTCCGGAGCCGTTGGAGATGATATTGTCGTTCCCCTTGGTGTTGGAGGAGCGACCGCTGACCCGTTTTTGTCCTTTGGTGACAAGGACCTCCTTGGGCATCGCCTCACAGTAGAAAAATTCCTTCCACTGATCGGCAAGCGTTCCTCCCAGTGCGCCGACACCTGCTTTAATAAGTCCCATGATACTTACTCCTTTCCTATTTGACTATATATTTTCCGGCCTGCAACCGGTAAATCACGGTTCGTTTTCCGCCTTCCCTGCGGAATACGGATTTTTATTTTCTTTCGGCAAATTTTGTTCGGAGCCGCATCTGCCTGCCCAGCCGATAAAAGCCATCCACAAAACCATGGATACGACCCACACGGCAAACGTGCCGACCGCCCACCAAATCGATATTTTCAGCCAAAAATGCAAAACAAGCAAAACGGCAGCCGGAATCAGACCTTCCATATTCATCAGCATATTGATAAGCAGACAGAGAAAAAAGCTGCCCCTTCGTTTTGTCCTACGCATCCGTGTTTCTCCTTATCCCGCGTCGAGTTTGTTCCAGACATCCCTCACAACGTCATAGGCATAGATAAGATTGTCGCACACACCGTAATAT
>CAKSSH010000079.1 GCA_934488695.1 uncultured Oscillospiraceae bacterium | reverse complement strand
CGGACTACACATGGCCCTGCACATGGTTCACTCCGATCTGCAACGGCAAGGGTGCTTTCAAGTCGGCTTACGATCTCATGAACAACTGGGGCGCAAACCACGGCGCATCTACATACGGCCACATCGGTGCAGACCTCATCACAATGTGCTCAATGCTTCGTATCCCTGTTTCTCTTCACAACGTTCCCGAAGAAAAAATCTTCCGCCCGGCAAACTGGAACTACTTTGGAATGGACAAAGAGGGTCAGGATTACCGCGCATGCCAGGTTTACGGACCGATGTACAAATAATCACAAATTTTCAAAGACTGCGTTTCGGCGCAGTCTTTTTTCGTTGACAGATTTTCTTTTATTTTATATAATTATAAAGACAACACACAGTATGTGTTATTGTTTAACCATTAAATCGACGGAGATGTCATTATGAAATCTGTTTTGTTTTTTATTGAGTCGCTCGGCCGCGGCGGTGCAGAAAGAATTTTTGCGACGTTTATCGAAAACACGACAAGAAAATATGATGTTTTTACCGAGACCGACGGCGAGGTCTATACAGATATCATTAAGGCAAACAGTAATCACCGATGCATGGTGAAAAAAACAGATTCAAGCGCAAAAGCAATCTTTAACAAGCTGAAAATCAAAACATCTTTGCTGGCTTCTCCCGAATTTGTGAGGAAGAATTTTATTAAAGGCAACTACGATGTTGAGGTCGCTTTTTGCGAGGGATATTCGACGAAAATAATCGGAAATTCCGGCAGAAAAAACTGCAAAAAAATTGCGTGGGTTCATACGGACATGGTGAAAAATCCGTGGAGCGAAAAAGTTTTCGGTTCGGCAGAAGAAGAGAAAAAATGCTACGAAAATTTTGATGCGATTGTTTGTGTTGCGGAAACAATGAAAGAATCGTTCGTTCAAAAATACGGAATGGCGGAAAAGGTTTTTGTACTTTACAACCCGATAGATTTTGAAAGCATTGCCGAGAAGGGCAAAGAAAAAGCAGATTTTGATTTTGGCGAGGGAATGAGATTTGTTCTCGCCGGAAGCTTTGTAAAGGTGAAAGGGTATGACCGCTTTGTAAATGCTTGTGAAAGGCTCAGACGTGACGGTAAAAAGTTTTCTGTTTTAATTATGGGTGACGGCGACGAGAAAGAAAACATAAAAAAATTGGTTGCCGAAAAAAAACTTGTCGGCACAATTCAGATTCTTGGTTTTCAGACGAACCCCTATAAATATATTGCACATTCCGATGTGTTTGTTTGTGCGTCTTATGCCGAGGGGTACAGCACCGCGGTCAGCGAAGCGGTTGCTTTGAGGGTTCCCGTGATCACAACCGAGTGTTCGGGAATGAGAGAAATTTTCGGCGAAAACGAGTGCGGAATTATCTGTGAAAATTCCGAGGACGGACTTTACAACGCGATGAAAACTGTTCTGGAAAATCCGTCGCTCCTTGAAAAATTCAGCACCGAGGAAGCAAAGAGAGCAAAGGATTTTTCGCTCGAAAAAAGAGTGAAAGCGATTGAGGATTTTATAGAAAGCATTTGATAAAAATGAATGGAATCGAAAAGTATGTTCAGCAAGAATTATTCGAGCTGCAGGACGAAAAATATCGTAATTTTCATGCCGCGCTGATGCCGACCGTTGACAAGGAAACGGTAATAGGCGTGCGTTCACCGCAGCTAAAAAAATTTGCAAAAGAGTTTTACAAAAACGGCGATTACGAAAGCTTTTTGAAAACTTTACCGCATAAATATTACGAGGAAAACAATGTCCATGCCGTTATAATCGGATTTGAAAAGGATTATGAAAAAGCGATAGCCTTGCTTGATAGTTTTCTTCCGTTTGTCGATAACTGGGCAACCTGCGATCTGATGAGAATTTCTGCTTTTAGAAAGCACTTGCCCGAACTTTACTCAAAAATTCCCGAATGGCTGAATGCCGACAATCCGTATGCCGTGAGGTTCGGAATAAAAATGCTGATGGACTTTTTCCTCGGTGAAAATTTTGATACGGAATGTGCCGAGCGTGTCTGCGCCGTCAGCCGCGACGAATACTATGTCAAGATGATGGCTGCATGGTACTTTGCAACCGCGCTTGCCAAAAACTATGATGAGACAGTTCCGTATATTGAGAATCGCCGTCTTGAAAAATGGACGCACAACAAAGCTATACAAAAGGCGATTGAAAGCTATCGCATTACGGATGAGCAGAAGAAGTATCTGCGAACCTTAAAAATTAAATAATTGCTGATAAAACGAAAAGCGCCTCGGAGTTTTTGATTTCCGAAGCGCTTTTACAATGTTAGGAGATTCCTTTTTGATACAGTTTATATACTCCGAATTTCCAGCAGAGCAGCATGCCGAGCACCGCACCGACAACAGCCTGAAGAATCTGATACGGAAGCTTCATAATGGCATATTCCGGTGTGCTGTAAAGAAATGCTCTGCCGAGCGAGTAGCCGACGACCATAATTACCGCGCCGATGCTGACACCGATTCCCGAAGAAAGCACGGGACGTTTTTTGAGAACATAGTGTGAGAACAGGGAAATGACGATTGCCTGCAAGCCGTGAGTTACCAGCGAGACGTACATCGGTGTGGGGTAGAAGAAGAAATCACCGAGAAACGCGCCTACGCCGCCAACCATAAATGCCGCAAGAGGGTCAAGAATTATGGCGGCTGTGCAAATAACGATGTCGTTTAAGTACAGGTGTCCGCCGGGCACGGGAACGCCGAAAGAGCTCATAACAACGTTGAGAGCCATAAACATTGCCGTCGTGCAGATCCACACGGTTATTCTTTTGGGACTGGTTTTTGTTTGCATTTGTTTTTCCTCCTTGCAAATCTGATGCCATTATTATATAATGATTCTGATAATATAAAATAGTCAGAAATGGAGAAAAATATATAACCAGATGAAACACATAATTGACAAAGAAAAAAGGCCCGTATACTTGCAACTCTATAAACAGCTCCGCGACGATATAGTGAGCGGAATTTACGGATACAATCAGAAACTGCCGTCAAAAAGACTGCTTGCCGACGAGGCGGGAGTGAGCAC
>CAKSSH010000078.1 GCA_934488695.1 uncultured Oscillospiraceae bacterium | reverse complement strand
AATAATGAACTCTTTGTCCTTAATCTCAAGATTAAAATCCGAGACAGCAGTAACACCACCGGGATAGGTTTTCCCAATATGTTTAAATGATAAACTTGCCATGATAGACCTCCTGATTTTTATTGCAAAAAAGATATGCAAATCGGCAAACAGCGCTTGCCGACGTTAATCTACTAAATAATATAACAGTTTCGCAAAATAATTACAATAAACTCATTTCACAAATATTGCCCCTTGTTTTTTGTGTTTTTGCTCAAAAATAAACAAAAACGGCTCTTTATGAACAAATTGAAAAGAAAAGGTGCACAGTTTTTTCATCTATTCTTTAGCGAAAATAACAACAGATCTGTGCAGTGTGATAAATACGCCTGCCGAAATTGCAAAACACCTAAAAAGCCGGTGGCCGAGAGCTGCGCAAAACGACCGAAAAACATTTAATTCCCCGGCGACCTTAACAAAGGATCGGCTGAAAATTTGTCTGTCCGGGGCTGTACCGTCCACAGGCAACGACACGCCCGTCCGCCACCAGCAGCTCAACCGTTCCGACGCCCGAGGTCAGCGGATAAGTATACCGCCGCACAGTTCGCCCGCGGTACTTTTCAAGCGACAGCCCCTGCTTTTTTTGCAGTGCTTCATATGCATAATAAATTCCGCCGAGATCCTCCGGAATCATAATCTCCCGAATTTCGCTCGGCTCTTCGGCCGCCTGCACACCGCAGTGTGTCAAAAAAGCCCGGCGTTGTTTTTCCGTACCCGCCGAAAGGGTTGTCGAAGCCGCCGCATCCATACCGGCCGCCGCGCTCTTTTCGGCGCCGGCGAAAACATACAGCAGCAGGCATACGCCAATCACCGTCGGGAGAGCAAGTGCAAAAAGCAGGCGACCTTTTACCGTAACAGTCAGCATTTCAAATCCCCCTTATGCTTTCACTATATGAAAAAATTTTGCGCAAAATGATGTCAAACCGAAACAAACGGAACATACTAATACAATAAGGTTTATTTTAAGAAAGGAGCCTGTTTATGCCCACCATTTATCTCAGTCCGTCCACACAGGAATACAATGCTTATGTAATCGGCGGCAGCGAAGAGTACTATATGAATCTGCTGGCCGATGCATTGGAGCCCTACCTGATTGCAAACGGTATCGGTTTTGTTCGCAACGATCCCAACGCCAATGCGGCAGCCGCCATCCGTCAATCCAACGCCGGCAATTTTGATTTGCATTTGGCGCTTCATTCCAATGCAGCCTCCCCGGAACGTTCCGGGCAGATGCGCGGCATTGACATCTACCTTTATCCCGGCAGCATTCAGGGCCGGCGGGCCGGTGAGATTTTCCTTGAAAACTTCAAATCCATTTACCCGCTTCCGAATCAGGTGCGGATATTGACCACCACTCGACTCGGGGAAGTGCGTCAAACCAAGGCTCCCTCTGTTTTTTTGGAAATCGGCTACCACGACAACCCCGAAGATGCCCGCTGGATCGTGGACAATATTCCGACCATTGCGCGCAGTATCGCACTGTCCCTGACGGAATATTTCGACATTCCTTTTGTCGAGCCGGACCTTGCGCAGCGCGGGCGGGTCACCCTCTCCTCCGGAACACTTAACCTGCGGGAGGCGCCCTCCGTTAACTCGGCCGTGCTGCTCGGGATTCCCAACGGCGCAGAGCTTACGGTGCAAGACGACTACAACGGCTGGTATTCCACCCGTTACAATGGGGTCGCCGGCTATGTCAACGCTTCTTACGTAAATTTAGAAGGATAAATTAAAAATAAGTGTTGACTTTGCCTTGTTTTTTGAGTATAATAAACATCAGCGCCGACGAAATGCTGATGTGGCTCAATGGCAGAGCAGTTCACTCGTAATGAACAGGTTGTCAGTTCGATTCTGACCATCAGCTCCAAAAGGACCCTATATAGGGTCCTTTTTGTTTGTTGTCGTATACGGCTCTGCAGCTGCCTTAAAAACAAAGCGTTTTTCGCGCCCGTTTACAAAAACTGCCGCCATACGCAGCGCCTTCTTTTTTCAGTGACAAAATCGGGTTGCTTGACGCAGGGCGCTCTGCCTTAAAAAATTCTCTCCCGTGCCCAAAACCGGTCGCAGGAGATGCTCTCACAGAAAAAACCGTCCGTTCGGGCAGAGCCCGAACGGACGGTTTACATTACTGTGCCAAGCTTGCAAGATATCGGGCAACCTTTGCCATAAAGGCTGCTGCCTCCCACCGCAGCGGCTCCGGAAACTTTTTAACAAAGCTATCCGCCTCCAGGCTGAGCGTGCCGGCATAGCCGACGTCATGCAAAGCTTTCATAAAGGCTTCCCAGTTTATGGAACGCTGCGCGGTCATTTCGGTCATCATATAAATCGGTCGGCCGTTGAAAGGGCAGTCGTGTGTATCGTCAATGCCGTCATTATCATGCACGTGCAAGACTTGAAGCTTCTGCTTTAACGCATAGACCATGCTTTCGGGAGTGCGGTCGGTCAAGACCGTATGTCCCACATCCAAGCAAACATCAAAATACGTATCTCCAAGTGTTTCGCAAAGCAGAAGCAACTCCTCCGGGCTGCTGCAAACCGATGGACAGATCACCTTTTTCTCATCATCCCAATGCCACATGTTTTCAACTGCGACCTTCACGCCGTATTCCTTAAGATACGGCTGCATCTTGCCGAAGTATTCCACATTTAAATCGAAATTCTCCCGGTAAAGACGGTCGTAACGTCGATCCATCATAATAATGGGATGAAAAACAACATAAGGACATTCTAAGATAGAGGCAGTGATAATATTGTGAATAGCCAGCTCATCCCACAAAGCCTGCCGTGCCCGGTAGTCCGGCTCGGACGGACTCGGAATCTGAGCATGGATCTGTCCAAACTCAATGCCGGCCGCCTCCGCTACGATTTTCAGACGGCGAGCGTATTTGTCAAAGCCTTTTTGACTGTAAATTCCGGTCTGCGCATCGTGAATAAACGCCGAATAATCCATAGCGTCAAAGCCGGCCTCTGCCAGCTTTACGATCGCCTTTTCCTCGCCGTAAAGCCGCGCAAGCGTTTCTGTTGTCGTGCTGATTTTCATCACAAATCACTCCTTTGGCGTAAAGAATGTCCAAATCCTTGCTATGTTACTTTTCCCAGGGGAAAACGTAACCCTCAAGACCCAGCTGATCACGCACCGAGGACATTTCCTTTTGAACCGCCTCATTAATCGGCACGCCGCTGTCACGACGCTGCAGCCAGACATTCCACTCTTTTTCACCGGCCGTAAAGATATGCTCCTGACCCGGCGCTT
>CAKSSH010000077.1 GCA_934488695.1 uncultured Oscillospiraceae bacterium | reverse complement strand
GACCTACTTTGCCCCGCTGACCCGGATCCGTTTTTCGTCCTATATGCTCATCATTGCCGTGGCGCGGATCCCCTCAATAATCACCTCCACCATCGGCGGCAACGCGCTGGGCCAACAACGATACCTTTTTGCCGCGATCGCCTTTGGGGTCACCTTGATTATCAGTGTACTGGGACTTCTTATCTACCGCAAAATTCAAAAGCGCCGCTGAGTGGCTTATCCGTCGCAGCAATTAAACGATGCCGCTTTGACGTTTTTTGCTGCTTTTTTGCGGTCACGCCGCAGAAAACCGGCGGTTTCCCCTTGATTCCGGCGGGAAAATATGGTAAACTGAAAAAAACAATCCTTTGGAGGAGTTAAACGTGCTGGATATTAAGTTTGTACGGGAAAATCCCGAGCTTGTGCGGGAAAACATCCGCAAAAAATTCAAGGAACAAAAGCTTCCGCTTGTCGACCGGGTCATTGAGTTGGATCGGGAAAAGCGTGCTGCCATTGCCGAGGCCAGCGATCTGCGGGCAAACCGCAACAAGGTCAGCCGCGAAATCGGCGCATTGATGGCTCAGGGTAAAAAGGAAGAAGCGCTGCAAATGCGCGAGATGGTTTCCCGGCAGGCCGAGCGTCTTTCTCAGCTGGAGGAAAAAGAAACCCAGCTGGAGGGCGAGGTCCGGGATATTATGATGAAAATTCCCAATATAATTGATGCTTCGGTGCCGATTGGCCGTGACGACAGCGAAAACGTTGAGGTGGAGCAGTTTGGCGAAAAGACGCAGCCGAGCTTTGAAATCCCCTACCATACCGATATTATGGCTCGTTTCAACGGAATTGACAAAGAGGCGGCCGGGCGCGTTGCCGGTGAGGGCTTCTATTATCTGATGGGAGATATTGCCCGGCTGCACAGCGCCGTTCTGGCGTATGCCCGCGATTACATGATCGATCACGGCTTTACTTACTGTGTTCCGCCCTTTATGATTCGCAGCAATGTGGTAACCGGCGTCATGAGCTTTGAAGAAATGGATGCCATGATGTATAAAATCGAGGGCGAGGACCTCTACCTCATCGGCACCAGCGAGCACTCCATGATTGGCAAGTATATTGACACCATTACCCCCGAAGCCAGCCTGCCGCTGACCCTGACAAGCTATTCACCCTGCTTCCGCAAGGAAAAGGGTGCGCATGGCATTGAAGAGCGCGGCATTTACCGGATCCATCAATTTGAAAAGCAGGAAATGATTGTCATCTGCAAGCCGGAGGACAGCATGGCATGGTTCCACAAAATGTGGCGCCTGAGCGTAGACCTTTTCCGTTCTATGGATATTCCGGTGCGCACGCTGGAATGCTGCTCGGGCGATTTGGCGGATCTCAAGGTCAAATCCTATGATGTTGAAGCTTGGAGCCCCAAGCAGCAAAAGTACTTTGAGGTCTGTTCCTGCTCGAATCTCGGAGATGCACAGGCGCGCCGGCTTGGTATTCGCATCAAAGGAGAGGACGGCCAAAAATATTTGGCGCACACCCTCAACAACACCGTTGTAGCGCCGCCGCGCATGCTGATTGCTTTTCTGGAAAACAATCTGCAGTTTGACGGAACGCATTACAGCGTTAAAATCCCAAAAGCCTTACAGCCCTACATGGGCGGAAAAGCCCTGATTGAAGAAAAATAATCGTCCGGTGTTGCACAAAACGCCCGTCTTAAACAAACCGAACACGCCGGGCTTCCGCCTCTTGCCGGAAGCCCGGCGTTATATTCCCTTCCCCTATCTGCTTTTTTATACTTTAATTAAATAATCAGAACCGTATTGACACCCGTCTTTTTTCGTGTTATCATGAATATATTATTCTGAAGATGTCCCTTGAATCATCGAAAACAGGGGGCGGAGGAATCTCTGGAGAATCCCGTATCATTCGGGTGCCGAAGGTGCAAGGCCACAGGCCGAATCTCTCAGGCAAAAGGACAGAGACAGGGGAACACCCATTCTTTGTCTGCTTTTCCGGAGCTGCTGGATCTCAGCAGCTTATTTTTTTGAGGAGGAACCCCCATGCAACAAGCTCTGCAGCATATTGCGGCAATTATCAACGCTTATCTTTCCGACTACATTTTGCTGATTCTTCTTATCAGCGCCGGCCTTGTGTTCACGTTTCGTACCCGCTTTGTACAAATTCGTTGCTTCGGCGAAGGCATGCGGCGGGTCTTTGGACAATTTAATATGCACGGTAAGAAGCAAAAGAGCGGTCTAAGCTCATTTCAGGCATTGGCAACCGCTGTTGCCGCCCAAGTCGGCACCGGAAACATTGTCGGCGCCTGCGGTGCTATTTTGATAGGCGGTCCGGGCGCTATTTTCTGGATGTGGGTCATTGCTTTTTTCGGCATGGCCACCGTTTATGCAGAAGCGGTTTTGGCGCAAAAAACGCGTATTGTCCAAAATGACGGCACGGTACTTGGCGGCCCGGTCTACTACATCCGCAGTGTTTTTAAGGGCGTTTTTGGTAAAATTTTAGCCGGATTTTTTGCTGTTGCGATTATTTTGGCGCTCGGCTTTATGGGCTGTATGGTTCAATCCAATTCCATCAGCGAATCCTGCCAAACGGCTTTCGGTATTCCGGGCTGGATAATTGGTATTATTATTGCGCTGATTGCCGGATTTATTTTTATCGGCGGTGTTCAGCGCATCGGTCAGGTAACCGAAAAACTGGTCCCGTTGATGGCCGGGCTGTATCTTTTGGGCGGCCTTGTCATTATCATTGCTCGAATCCGCTACATCCCCGAAACCTTCGGTTTGATTTTCAAATATGCCTTTGCACCGAACGCCATTATTGCCGGCAGCTTGGGCTATGCTCTTAAAACAACGATTACTCAAGGCGCAAAGCGCGGGCTGTTTTCTAACGAGGCCGGCATGGGATCTACCCCGCATGCCCATGCGCAGGCCAACGTCAAAGATCCGCACGACCAGGGTGTTGTTGCCATGATCGGCGTGTTTATTGACACTTTTGTGGTGCTGACTATGACGGCGCTGGTTGTAATTTCGACACTGTATGCCGGCAACGGCCCGCTTGCCCACGGCGCAGCAGACGGTTATGTCAAAACCAACATGGCGCAGCTGGCCTTCGGCAGTGTCTTCGGTGAAACGCTCGGCAACATTTTTGTCGCCGTATGCCTGCTTTTCTTTGCCTTTTCAACCATCCTCGGCTGGAATCTGTTCGGTCGAATCAATATCAACTACCTGTTCGGGAAAAAATCTAATTTGATTTACTCGGTTCTGGCGCTTGTTTTTATTTTTCTCGGCTCCATCGCTTCCAACGACCTTGTCTGGGAGCTGACCGATCTGTTTAACAACCTGATGGTCCTCCCCAACATTATTGCCCTGCTGGCTTTGGCCGGAACGGTAGCGCATATTGCCCGCGTACATTTCCATAAAAAATAGACAGGATCCCATAAAAAATCAGCTCCGCCGATACGGCGGAGCTGATTTTTTGCGCCAAAGGCTCCCGGTCCGATCAAAGGACAAGGCTCCCGGCTTAATTTTACGCTAAAATTTCCTGAATTTCCTCAAGGGTGTTTGCAAAGTATATCCCCTGCAGCCGCTCGGGTGAGGAAAGCCCCTGGGACACCATATGCGCAAGCAATGCCTTTAAACTGTCATAAAACCCGTTCAAATTATACAAAATGCACGGGGCGTGCAGTTGCCCCAGCGAAACCTGAGACATGACTTCTGCGATTTCCTCCAAGGTCCCGGTCCC
>CAKSSH010000076.1 GCA_934488695.1 uncultured Oscillospiraceae bacterium | reverse complement strand
AGCATACCCAGCGCTGCCGGAATCATCAGGAGCAGCGTTATAATCAGAATAGGGACACGCGCCTTGACGATCGCTTTAGAAAATCGCATATTAGTCCTCTCTTTCCTCAAAATGGGTTACTTCAATCACGTCAGGCTGCTGGTGTCGGATGATTTTAACCGCCGTCAGCATAGTACTGATGTTTAAAATACCCTCCGAAAGCAATGTCAGCCCAAGATAAACCATCAAAAACACACTGCCCTCTCCCGGACGCAATACCAGCAGAACGCCGAAAACTGCGGCAACAGCCGAAAACAGCAAAATCAGCCACCAAGAACGCAGGCCGAATTGTTTGGCATCCAGCACCATCTGTGCCTTAAAGAGCGCATCCGTTAAAATTGCCAGCCCCAGCGTGATACAAATAAAGTTCATCAGCCGGTTGGGACGCATCAGCATGATAATGCCAATCAAAATCAACAAGATTCCAAAAGCTAAATCATACTGAAAGGCCAGCCGGTACAGGTCTTTGGAAAAAAAGCCGACCAGCTTGACAATGCCGAAAACAATCAGCAAAACCCCGCAGACGATACCGACCATGGAAGCCGAAACCGTCGGCCTCACAATCAAAAAAATGCCCAGGATGCAAAGGACTGCAGAAACCGCCAAATAACCGATTTTAGCAGTTCTTATGGGTGCTATGGACTGTGTTTTCATTTTCTCTCCTCCTTTTTTCTCTCAAAAAGTATTATACGCGCCCGTCTCACATCTGAAAACGGCCAATTTTACCCGTACTGTCGCATTTTTATACAAAGCTCGAATATTGCCTTTTTTTTGGGCACCGGCTCTTTTTTGCCTAAAAAAAACCGGCCCCGCAAATGCGGGGCCGGGCAAATAAGTTTTATAAAGTAATATCAAACGGAAGCCCTCGAACGGCGACCGCGCAAACGCGCAGCCAAAAACAGCGGCAAGACAAAACCGCAGCGAGCTGCGCCAAAAAGCAGCGCTTTGACCGCACCGGCTTCCCGCAGCGGCGCCTCCTTCAATGCCTGGGCAAAAACAGGCTCGCGCAAGAGCTTCCGAGTCTCGCGCAGCTGCTGCAAGACAGGTGCGCGATCCCGCAGACAGGTGTCGTGCACCAAAATAATCAGCAAATGATCCAACACATACAGCGGAAACACACGACGAAGCACAGCCGGCGCCGACTGAAAATGCTGCCTTGTCGCCTGCAAAGACGGCAGGTATTTTTGCGCAAGGTCGCCGTTTTTTCGATGCACCGCCGAATCCGGATTCACCGTATAGTGATACACCGCCGTTTCGGTCACACCTACACCATCCGCCGCCAGCAGGGCGCGCAAAACAAAGTCACTGTCCTCAGCATGGGTCAACTCAGAATCAAAAAGCAACTTATTCCGGTATAAAAATGCGCGCCGATATAGCTTTCCCCATGCCGCCAGTGTACGGGTCGGCCGGACTAAAAAATTCGCCGTCAGTGCGGTCGTTTCCTCCCCCGCATAATACCGCCAAGACGATTGTGCGCAACCGTAACCGTCCCCTCGTGCACACAAAAGATCGCTTTTCGGATATTTTTGAATTCCTTCTTCAAAAACAGAAAAAGCATTTGGCAGCAGCAGGTCATCTTGATCAACAAAGCAAACCCACTCTCCGTGCGCTTGACACAAGCCCTCGTTTCGCGCTCTGGAAACACCCGTCGGGGTTTGCAAAAAACGAATCCGCTCATTTTCCAAACATAGTGCACGGCACATTGCCGCAGTTTTGTCTGTTGAGCCGTTTTCCGCAATCAAGATTTCAAAATCATGGTCGGGCTGCGCTAAAATACTGTTAATACAAGCAGTCAGATACTTTTCGCCGTTATGTGCCGGAATCACATAAGAAATCAGCGGGGCCATACAGCGCACCTCCGATCAAAAACTTTTGTCATACTTTTTACCAAAAAATTTTGCTTTTAAAAAGCCGATTCCTTTTTTCAAAAGACTGACTTTTTCCATATAAACATATGGGATTTCCCGATATGCAATATGATTTTTTTCAATCCAGACGTCCAGCAAAAGCTCGCTGAGCCGACCGAAAAGCCGCGCCTCAAAATCGCTCATCCCGGAAAGGTCCAGCTCTTTTTCCAGGGTGAAAAGAGTTTCAAACAAAAAATCACAATACGACGCGAGCAGGTCCCGGCGCATTACAAACATATTGAACATATGCGCCGAAGTTCGCCTTTTAAGGCTGTCAAAAGCCTCTAAATAGTCCGGAAATCTCTCGGAAAGCACCCGCCGCAGGGCAATCAGATGGCTTTCACTGTGCGTGTGCGCATAATGACTGTACAGGCTTTCAATATAATAATGTTGTTTACGCGGCAATAACACATCGTTCTGAGACAAAAGTGCTTGCAACTGGTCGGCGCTGAGAATCCCGTCAAATCGGTCACGTGTTTTTCGCAATGCAAAATAACGCCGATAATGCACCAGTCCGATATAATCGACGTCCAAATTATGCACAGCCCAATAAATCCCCGTCAATTCGCAAAAACGGGGATTTTTTTCGGAGATATTATCGCCGGTATCATCCCCGGCAATGCCAAAGCCGGGGCCGCCGTTTTTGCCGACCTGAAGCGGCAAATAAACAGGGTCCTGCGGAAACCGGTACGGTTTGTGAGCCGCGATAACAATCTGAGCCTTCAATTTACAGCTCCTTTTCTGCCAGCGCCAGCGCCGCAGCAATGGTGTCATCCATATCATAGTACTGATAGCCGCCCAGACGGCCGCCGAACAGCACCTGCGGCTCTTTTTCTGCAAGCGAAGCATATTGCTGATACAGCGCCTGATTTTGTGTGTCGTTTACCGGATAATAAGGCTCCATACCATCCTCCCATGTCACCGGATATTCCCGAGTGATCACGGTTTTAGGCCCTTTTTGAAACTCAAAATGTTTATGCTCGATGATTCGGGTAAACGGGTGTGCCGCATCGGTATAATTTACCACTGCAACCCCCTGATAATCCTCGCAGTCCAAAAGCTCATTTTCAAACCGCAGACTGCGATACTCAAGCTTCCCAAAACAATAATCAAAATACTGGTCAATGCAGCCGGTATACAGCACCCGGTCAGCGCAAGCATCCCACCGTGCCTTATTATCAAAATAATTTTCGCCCAGCAAAACCTCGCTGCCCCGGAGCAGCTTTTCAATCATGGGCGTATAACCGCCAATCGGAATTCCCTGGTAACGGTCATTAAAATAATTATTATTAAACGTCAGTCGAACCGGCAGTCGCCGAATAATGAAGCTCGGCAGCTCACTGCATTTTCTGCCCCACTGCTTTTCGGTATAATCCCGAATCAACTTTTGATAAATATCCGTTCCGACCAGAGAAATGGCCTGTTCTTCCAGATTTTTCGGCTCTCCCCGGATAACGCTGCGCTGCTCGGCAATCTTTGCAGCGGCTTCTGCCGGCGTTGTAACGCCCCACATTTGATAAAAGGTGTGCATATTAAAAGGCATATTGAAAAGCTGCCCGTTATAATTGGCAATCGGTGTGTTGATATAGTTATTAAATTCGCAAAACCGTGAGGCGTAGTCCCAAATTTCTTTGTTATCGGTGTGAAAAATATGCGCACCGTAACGATGCACATGGATCGTCTCAACCGTTTCGGTGTAAATATTGCCTCCAACATGCTCTCGTTTGTCAATCACCAGACATGACTTACCGCGCGCGGTTGCCTCATGGGCAAAAACGCTTCCGTACAGCCCGGCGCCGACAATCAAATAGTCGTAATGTTTCATTTGGTTTCCTCCACCTTTCAGTTTGCGCCCTTTCCCGAAAAAACAGCCGGGATGGTTTTGAGCAAAATTTTAAAATCGGTCCACAGACTCCGATCCATAATATATTGCAGATCCAATCGCACCCA
>CAKSSH010000075.1 GCA_934488695.1 uncultured Oscillospiraceae bacterium | reverse complement strand
GCGCCGTTCCTTTCCGCCAGCCCCGCTGTGACTCTCGGTGACTACGCCGTGATTTAACCCCGGAAATACTTGCGCTGCCGGTCACCCCCGCGCCGCCGGCTACCTCCGCACTACCGGTCACCCCGCGCCGCCAAATTCGTTTGTCCGTTCAAGGGCGGCGCCTTTTCAAGCGTTCCTTTTTTCAAGGCCGGCGCCATTTTTCAAAAAATGCGCCGCTTTAAGCCCGGAGCCTTTTTAAGGCCGGCTTGTTGAGAAAAAATGCCAATAACTGCCGGCTAAAGATTGACAAAAACGGGCAAACTTGGTATGATAAAAAGGAATGAAAAAGCGTTTGGAGGTAAAAAATGCTTGAAGTAAAAAACATGTCCTTTTGTACCGAGGACGGACGGGACATTGTGGAAAATATCAGCCTTTCGGTACCGGAGGGCAAAATAATTGCCGTGACCGGGCCGAATGGCGGCGGCAAAAGCACACTGGCCAAGCTTATTTCGGGTGTTTACCCGGCGACAAGCGGAAAACTCTTGTTGGACGGCGAAGATATTACCGGCCTGAATATCACCGACCGTGCACGCCGCGGGCTTGCTTACGGCTTTCAGCGCCCGGTTTGCTTTAAGGGGTTTACGGTTCGGGACATCTTGACCTATGCACATGGCGGCAGCATAACAAACGATGAATTAAAGGAGCTTTTAGGGACTGTCGGCCTGTGTATGTATGATTATATCGACCGTGAGATCAACGCCAACCTGTCGGGCGGCGAGCAGAAACGAATTGAGATTGCCGGCGTGCTGGCGCGTCAGGCAAAATATAATGTTTTTGACGAGCCGGAGGCGGGCATTGATATTTGGAGCTTTCAGAAGCTGATTGGCGTTTTTGAATCGTTGCGGCGCAACAGTCGTGCGGGGCAGCTGATTATTTCGCACCAGCGCGGCATTTTAGATATTGCCGATGAGATTGTCGTTATCAGCGGCGGCCGGGTGACGGCGCAGGGAACCCCTGCGGAAATTCTGCCCGGGTTGTTTGACCGCGAAACGGCGAATTGTCCGGTTGGAAAGAGGTGTGCCGATGAATAATATTACCGAAAAGCTGCTTGCTCAAATCGGTTTTGAGCAGGATGCATGGAAAAGTGCCTTGAGTATTCGGGAAAACGGCTCTTGCGCCGCGCTCCAGTCTACGGAGGACGTCCGGATTGACCGAAAAGAGGACGGCTCCGGCATTGTTCTGCACATTCGAGCCGGTTCCCGGGGCGGCCGTGCATACATTCCCGCCTGCGTGACGCATAGCGATGTGCACGATATTGTAACCAACGATTTTTACGTTGGTGAGGGCGCACAGGTGACGATTATCGCCGGCTGCGGCGTGCATTCGGACGAGAAAGGCGAGGCGCTGCACAACGGGATTCATCGCTTTTTTGTGGAAAAGAATGCGGTCGTGACTTATATTGAAAAGCATGTGGGGACCGGCCGATCCGATGATAAAAAAATCAATACCGAAAGTCAGTTTGTTTTGGCTGAGGGAGCCAGCGCTTACGTGACGACCGAGCAGCTGGGCGGTGTTAATACGGCCCGGCGCGATACCACGGCGACTCTTGAGAAAAACGCGGTTTTTTCGGTGCGGGAACGATTGCTGACCGACGGTCAGGATCGGGTGGAGACCGTTTTTGTTGTGCAGCTCAACGGCGAAAACAGCAAAACCGATGTGGTTTCGAGGTCGGTGGCGCGAGGAGATTCGCTGCAGCGGTATGAATCGCGTATTGAGGGCAATACGGCTTGTACGGGGCATACCGAATGTGACGCCATTTTGGCCGAAAACGGCCGGGTTGAGGCGGCGCCGTGTTTGGCGGCTAATTGTGCGGACGCCGAGCTGATTCATGAAGCGGCAATCGGGAAAATTGCCGGGGAGCAGATCTTGAAGCTGTGTTCTCTGGGGCTGACCCGGGAGGAAGCGGAACAAAAAATCATTGAAGGCTTTTTAAAATAATTTTTTAAAAGGAGTGTTGAAAATGATCTGTTTGAAAAATGATCGGTTGACGCTATCGATAGACCCGATCGGGGCGGAGATGCGTAGCGTGCTGCTGGATGGAAAGGAAATGCTGTGGAACGGAGATCCGGCTGTTTGGTCCGGGTGCGCTCCGGTGCTTTTCCCGGTATGCGGCGGTTTTCCGCAGGATAAGTTTGAAATAAATGGCAAGGTTTACGATATGCAAAAGCACGGCTTTGCCAAATTGCGTGAGTTTTCGGTAGAGCGCAGCAGCAAGGATTTTGTCACCTTCCTTTTAAAAAGTGACGAGGAGACCCGGGCACAGTTCCCGTGGGACTTTGAGCTGCGCATCACCTATACGCTGCACGGGGCTTCTATTGACGTCACCTATTCCGTGGATAATTGCTCTGATAGTGACATGTATTTTTCCATCGGCTCTCATGAAGGACACGCCTGCCCCGAGGGAATCGAGGATTATGATTTGATTTTTGACCAAAAGGAGACGCTGGACGCGTGGGTTTTGAACGGCAATTTGCTTGAGCACCGGACTGAGCGGGTCTTGTTTGAAAGCAACACGCTGCCGCTGTATGAAAAGTACTTTAAGGTGGATGCGCTGGTGTTTAAGGATGTGAGATCCCGCCGAGTGACGCTGCGCAACCGCAAAAACGGCCGCAGCGTTCAGGTGAGCTTCCCCGGCAAAAACTTTTTGGTGCTGTGGATGAAGCCGGGCGCACCGTATCTCTGCATTGAGCCGTGGTGCGGCGTGCAGGGCATGATCGACGATGTGCTGGACATCACGCAGAAGGAGGGCGTCGAACGGCTGACTGCCGGCGCACGCTTTGAACGCACACATACCATTAGCTATTAAAATAAAAAATTGACTCCGTGTCGATAAAAAAACGCCTGCCGTTTTATTACGGCAGGCGTTTTGCTGCAAAATCAGAAGATCCTTTGAAAATGAAAGGGGCGGGCTGACGGCAGAGAGATCCTGTGCACCTCTTTTTATTTTTGGTTGCAGGCATAATCGTTGTCAAGATGAATGACAGCATGGTACTTCGGGTCGGTTTGCTGCAAGCGCTGTCGGAGAGCGTCTGTCAGCGCGGTGCGCTGCCGTTCGGTCATGGCCGGCGGAACCACCAGATCGAAAATCAGGTTGACCCGGTTTTCACCGTCGGTCATACGAAAGTCGTGAATGGAAAAATCGCCGAGCTCCCGAACAAGGCCTACGACCATTTCACGCGCCGCGTTGAGGACGGTACAGTCGCTGGAAATGGGGTCCATATGAATGACCAGCTCAATCCCCATTTCTTCGGCGGCGCGGCGCTCCAGCGCATCGATTTCCTCATGGACCGCCGTGATGTTCTGTCGATCGCTGACCTCGGCATGGACGGACGCAAACACCCGTCCGGGACCGTAATCATGAACAATGAGGTCGTGCACACCCAGCACGCAGTCGCTGTCGCACAACATTTTTTCAAGAGAACAGACCAGCTGACGATCCGGTGCGTTTCCGAGCAGCACGCTGACGGTGCTGCGGGCCAGGTCAAAGCCGACCCAGAGAATCAACAGGGAAACGGCAGCGCCGATATAGCCGTCGATATGCAGATTCAGATAGTAGCCGAGAAAGGTGGAGGCGACAACGGCCGAGGTCGCCAATACGTCGTTGAGACTGTCGGCAGCGGTGGCGAGCAGCACCGGGGAATCAATCCGGCGCCCGAGATAGCGGTTGTACGCCCACATCCAGAGCTTGACAAAAACCGACAACAGCAAAATGATCAGCAGCACCGGGCGCATTTCGATCGGCTGCGGATGAAAAATTTTGTCAACGGCACTTTTGAGCAGCTCTAACCCGACAACCATGATAAAAAATGAAATAATCAGGGAAGCGATGTACTCAAAACGCCCGTGACCGAACGGGTGATCGGCGTCGGGCTTGCGATTGCTCATTTTGGCGCTGATGACTGCCATGGCCGAGGCGCCCATGTCCGATAAGTTGTTGAAGGCGTCGGAAATAACGGCAATACTGGACATCAGGGTGCCGACCGTGAGCTTTACAAGAAACAAAACAAAATTGCAGCAAAGACCCAGCACACCGCTGAGGGTGCCGTACCCTTCGCGGACGCGCTTGTTCTCGGTATCGTCGCAGTTTTTAACAAAAATACGCAGGAACAGTCGTATCATAAGATCTCTCCTTTTTAAAAGCGCCCCGCCAGAAAAGGCGGGGCGCAAAGGTCTGTAGGCATTGCCCCGGTAAACGAGCCGGGTAGCCGGCTTGCCGCAGCAGACACAGGTGTCCGAAAGGTGCTCTTGATGGAAAG
>CAKSSH010000074.1 GCA_934488695.1 uncultured Oscillospiraceae bacterium | reverse complement strand
GACTTTAACATTGATTTTTCGCAGTTCGGCAGGAAAACGGAGCGGCTTTTGGAACAGCTTATATATGAAGTCAGAAGTGCTGCCTCAAAGGCAAGCACCAACACATACAACGACAGCCGAAAAATCAGTATAAGCACAGCGGTAAGCAGCACACAGCTTGACAGATACATCAACGGACGCAGCGCGGGACTTGCCGGAGTCATATACAACGGCAGAGTGCGCTGACACAATGAAAGGACAATCATATGCAGACAGGATTTACATTCAAAGGAATACATTCCGGCAAATTCGGAATAGTGATGAAAACATCGTCGCGTCCGATTCAGCCGGAGCTTAAAAGCTGTGTATACGATACACCGCTTATGGACGGCTCTTATGATTTTTCCGCCGCAAACAGCTACGGCAGAGCATTTTACAAGGACAGAACCTTCGTCATAATTATGCAGATTTTTGCGGAGGATATATACGGGCTGCAAAAGAAAATATCACGCATAAGCTCATGGCTCACGGGCAGAGGTACTCTTACATTTGACGATATGCCGCTTGTCACATGGAATGCATCGCTCAGTACGGGGATAGATTATGCGCCGGAGCTTAGCGGCACAAAGGCGGTTCTGACAGCGACATTTGATGTCAAACCGTTTTCCGAAGCAATATTCGATACTCAAAGCGGAGTTATGCTTGACTGCCCCCTGCCGCTGGACACACAGATGCCGCTTGATATTTCATCATATTTTACGTTTACCGCACCGTCCGATGTCGAGGCTATAAATATCGGAACGCATTATGTGAGCCCCGTGATTGTGTTTACCCAAAATACAACGGGCATATCAAGCATATACGCGGAGTGCGGAGGAAAACGGATTACGGTAAGCGGTTTGGGTTCGTCACCGCAGAAAATAATAACAATCGATACACAAAAGCATACCGTGACGGGCAGCAGCCTTTCAAATCTCATGGATCACGTTACGGGAGAATTTCCGGAGCTTGCACCGGGAAAAAACATAATCGAATTCGGTGCAAACGTTTCACCCTGCGGCGTGCAGGTGATATACACACCTCTGTTTATGTATGATTTTATACCCGAGGACATGGAGGTGACGGAAAATGCTTAAGCTGTATTATTACGTCAATCTGTTTCCGGGCGGCGGTGCGTCGATACACAACTGCTGTGCGGAGCTGGAGGAAGCGTCAAACGTTAAGCTTACAAGCGAGATAAACGGATTGTACACACTTGATTTCGACTATCCGTACAGCAGTGACAAGGCAAAGCTCATAAAAGAAAATTACAAGGTTTAGTGTGAAGGGCAGGAGTACCGAATAATGAAGCTGACGCGTGAAAACAACGGCAGCGAAATACTGCATGTAAGCTGCACAAATTTATTCCAGGTGAGATTAAAGGAAACGCATGTGCAAAGCTTCGGCGGTACGTCCGATACAATCGGAGCGCCGCCCTCGGACATAATAGATCTTGCCATCAGAAAAATGTCATGGGAAAATGCGACACGCTTCAGCGATGATGAGCTTAGTGAATTGGGAATGACACGTGCCGACAGCGACGGATTCCTGATAGATTTTGAAGCAGTTGACAAAACCACACCATACGACATTATACAGCAGGTAATCTCAAACAGCGGCAAAGGCGAGTTTTACATAGACACTTCACAAGAGGGCCCTACACGCTACGCGCTTGTTGAACATATCGGAAAGGATAACGGCATAAGGCTTGACATATCGCAGAATATGCAGAATGTGACAATCGAGCGCGATATAACAAGCATGGTGACACGGCTTTACCCCTACGGCAAGGACGATGCACATATAGGCAGCGTGAATAACGGCAGGCAGTATATAGACAGCCCGAATGTCGAATATGATCCGTCCGAGGGAAAAGCCGGCTACGGTATAAAGGAGGGGTACAAGGATTACAGCGACTATGACGATCCGTCGGTTATATTGGCACATGCACAGTGGGAGTTTTCACCCGACAATGAGGACAGAATAGATGTTCCCGACATAAATATAACGGGCGATTTCATAGACATAGCAAAGCTTACCGAATACGGTGACATATTCGCCGTAAATCTGGGAGACAAAGTACATATTATTGACGGAGAAAATGAAATATGCGAACGTGTGATACGTATTGAGCGTTATCCGTATGAGCCGGAGCTGACACGGATTTCGATAGGAAGAATAAAAAAGGATTTGTTTTTCTATCTGAACCAGATGGGGACGGTAACGAAAAAGTATAATCAGATATCCACGTCAAACGGAAAGGTGAATGCGGCGGCGGTATCGGGAACGCTGAAGGCGGCGGTATTATCATCGGGAAGCAGCGGAGCGGCGGTATTCGGTGATGAGCTTTTAAAAATAACGAACAAATCAAAAATAAAGTGCCGGATAGGAAATACGGGCGGAAGCTTTGTGTTTGAGGTATACGACAACCAAAGCACACCCGTGAAGTCGATAGAGGTGACGGACAGCGGACTGAAAATCAAGGCAAAAAGCATAGAGATAGGCGGGGCGCTGCTGGAAACCGACGAATCGGGAAATCTGCTTCTGAACGGTAAGACGATTCAGACGGAAAGCTAACGGCACGGAAAGGAAAGGCTATGAATTTTGATGAAGATTACAACGGAAAAACCTTGCTCAAGGACTGGTGGGGCAAGGTAAAAAACAATTTCAGCTATCTAAAGCAGAAGCTGGAGCAGGAAATATCTGACAGGGGTAATGCAATTACAGCGGCAATTGAAGCGGAGGAAACAGCGCGAAACAGCGCAATTTCGGAAGCAGTTGCCGAGGAAACCTCTCAAAGGGAAGCGGCAGATACGGAGCTTACGCAAACCAAGGTAGATAAAATCGACGGCTGTGGGCTGGTATCCGTGGGTGACAAGGCACTGGGAATCAGCAAGCCCGGCAGCACCGCGATTACAGAAAAAAAGTGGGAGTTTTTAAGAGTTTGGTGGTACGAGCACAACGGCAAAAAACAGTATACCGAGGTGACAATACCGGCATATGTCAGCGATTTAAAGGATACCTCCGATTATGTGAAAAAAGCGGAGATGGACGATGAGCCGACAGCAGACAGTGACAATCCCGTTAAGAGCGGAGGTGTTAAAGCTGCATTGGATAAGGCAGCCGAAAGCTGCATGGCTGCGATAAATGAGGCAAATATAAAGGCAGCACCGCATACATCTGCTGAGGGTTATCCGATAACAATAAGCGACCATCTGAACGGCAGTGACCTAATCGGCTGCAAAATATACGGAAATGCCGACGGTGTAGGTAAGACGATTACCGGCGGCAGTCTGCAAATAGGAAACTTAGTATACACAACATATACCGAATTGCCGATTGTACAAAGGGGAAAGAATTTGTTTGATATATCAAAGGTAAAATCCTTTGTGAGCACAGATTACACAACCAGCAGAGCCACATATGCAACCATTTCAGACGGGATAGTTACTTCAAAAATCGGTGTGTATGCAAACGGAGCAATATGGAAAGATACGAAAATTAAACTTCCTGCCGGAACATATACTCTGTCTGCCGATTGCATGGCGGATAAAGATACGGGAAACAAAGGTGTAGTGGTCTATGTATATAATTTCACTTTAGGAAAAACATGTGGCAAATCACATACATTATCAGCATATAGAACATGGGAAAGATTGTCATCTGAAATTGTATTGGAAGAAGAAAGTGAAGTTGCTGTATTAATACAAGGCATAGGGGTAAAAGATGATTATGCCAATTTGCAGATTAAAATTAAAAATGTCCAGCTTGAAATGGGAAACAGTGCTACAGCGTATGAGGAGTACAAGGAAAATACAGTCACTGCATTTCTTGATAACGCATTGGGTAACGGTGAATATATCGACCTTGTAAATAAGAAACTGCACAGCGCAGATACGGTAACGGATATTATGATGGTTACGGGCGATTTGGCGCTTTTGGACAGCGAAAGGGTTACATATACATGCGATACCGATGTACAGCCGTCCAAAATCGAGGTATCGTATCATCAGGATATAAACAAGGTTATAAAGGAGCTTAAAAATGCAATATTATCACAGGGAGGAAATGTATAATGTTTAATTACAGAAATTTTTTAATGACAGGCTTTAAGGGAGCAGTCGGCAAAATGGCGGACTATCAGATTATTTTAAATGCAAACGGCTATTATGAAAAGGGTGTTCTTACGGAGGAGGATTTAGCACAGCTGCAGACTCTGATTGATGAGAAGAATGCTCCGGCGGAAACGGAGGTAACAGAATAATGGATTATGAAAAGGAAATATTCGAGCGGATTACCGCCGTAGAGCAGTCTGTAAAATCATCACATCACCGCATAGACAACATCGAAAAGCTGACCGAGAGTGTACATACAATAGCGGTCGAGATGAAAGCTATGCGTGAGGATATGAACGGACTGAATGAACGCATGGCGGAAATTGAAAAGAAGCCGGGCAAACGGCTTGACAGTATTATAAATATTCTGCTTACCGTGTTTATAAGCGGTGTGGGCGGATATTTGATAGGACTTATTTTAAAATAACGGGAGGAATTATCATGAATAAAATTAACTGGAAAATACGTTTTAAAAATCCTGTGTTTTATATGCAGCTTATACTGGCGGTATTAACACCTGTGCTTGCATATATGGGATTGACGGTAAAAGACCTTACTACATGGGCGGCGGTCGGAAATGTGCTGTTGCAGGCTGTTTCAAATCCGTATGTGCTTGCATTGG
>CAKSSH010000073.1 GCA_934488695.1 uncultured Oscillospiraceae bacterium | reverse complement strand
CAGAAAACTAAAACTTTTTTTGCGACAACACAATGACAACAGGAATTATGATACACCGTAATTCTTGGATAATCTAAATAGCCCTGATAATATGAGCTAAGCAACATATACAAAATCGTTTAGGTCACGGTTTCAGGGAGCGAGTGGGAATAATAAAAGAGAGCCCAAAAGCCCGGTAATATCAAGGGTTTCGGGACTCGGCACTTTTTAAGGGGCCGTTTTTGCGACACTGTTGCAGCACTTTTTTCAAAAACGTGTTTTCGGGCAGATGAAATCGGAACACTTGGCTTTGGGTTAAATCTAAAAAAATATAATTTTTAAGGCTTCTGCTCCAAATAGGGCAGAAGCCTTTTTGTTGTTTATAAGTTCAACAAACCGATTTTGTTGTTCTGTTGCGGTTATTCAATATCAAGCGATTTTCGCTCATTTCCCAAAACTCCAAGTTGTTAAGTTAGCTACATTGCTGTTTTTTCCATTTTCTAATTTTAGTTCTAAAAGTTCCAAAAGGAGCAATGGTATTGATGTGAATGAACTTGTAAACTTCCCATACCGCTGTTTTTGTAGCATCGTCAGCCCATTTTCTCATATGCGGGTTAAATAATTCTTCATCGCTCAACGAATCGATCATTTCATAGATAGAATCCATATTTTCCTTTAATTTTGCTTTCAACGCATGAAGAGATAAATGAGCGTAAGTGTCCGTGAACCACTGATATAATTCGCCAAGTTGGTTCCACTTAAATTCATCCGACGGCGTCTTTACATGAAGATTGAGTGAAGCGTTGCTTTTTATAGGAAAATCGTGTATAATAAAAAAACAAATGAAGCAATTTTTTGGGGTAAATATATTGGCAACAAAAAACGGATAGTCCGGGTTTTTGGGAAAATACAGTAATACAAATTTTCATGAGACAAATCGCATAAACAAAACGGCTTAGATTAAGAAAACAAAGAGCGTGAGATTTCCGCGTTATTATCAGATCGGATGGCTGATGTGCGGGATTTTGATAGTTCCAGAATTGTATGTTTGTTTAAGGTTTCGCCCATCCTAAATTTTTTGAATTATTCTCTTGACTATATTTAAAAAATAGGATATAAAAAATATTCATGTTAGGAGGAATCACCATGTATCAAGCAGAAAAAATGCGCTATCAGTCCATGCAATATTCGCGCTGCGGAAGCAGCGGTCTCCAGCTTCCCGCTGTCTCGCTCGGCTTTTGGCACAACTTTGGAGATACGTCTCTCTATGAGAACATGAAGCAGCTCTGTTTCACAGCCTTTGACCATGGGATTACGCATTTCGATTTAGCGAACAACTATGGCCCGAATCCCGGCAGTGCGGAACGGAATCTCGGCCGAATTCTCCGCGAGGAGATGGGCGCTTATCGAGATGAATTGGTCATCAGCACAAAGGCCGGCTTTGAGATGTGGGCCGGGCCATATGGAAACTGGGGCAGCAGAAAGCATATTCTTGCAAGTCTTGATCAGAGCCTGCGTCGCATGGGGATTTCTTACGTTGATATTTTCTATCATCATCGCATGGACCCTGAGACGCCGCTGGAGGAGACTATGAGTGCGTTGGCTCAGGCGGTTGCGGAGGGCAAGGCCTTGTATGTTGGCCTTTCCAATTATGATGGTGTGACCATGGGACGAGCTGCCAAAATTTTGAACGACCTTCACTGTCCATTCATCATCAACCAAAATCGTTATTCCATCTTTGACCGGACAATCGAGCAAAACGGTTTGAAAGAAGCTGCTGCTCGATTGAAAAAGGGCATTATTGCATTCAGCCCGTTGGCACAGGGGCTGCTGACAGACCGGTATCTGCACGGCATTCCGGAGGACAGCCGCATCAAAAAAGACGGTCGTTTCCTGCACGCTGCGGATTTGACGGAAAATCGTCTGCGGCAGATTAGCGCTCTCAATGAGGTTGCGGCCGGCCGTGGACAGACGCTTGCCGAAATGGCACTCAGTTGGGTTCTGCACGATGAGAGCGTGACAAGCGTTCTAATCGGCGCCTCCAAGCCTTCTCAGATTTTGGATAATATTAAGGCGTTGGAGAATATCTCTTTTTCCGATGAAGAACAGCAAAAGATTAATCAGATTGCGGAAATATGATTCATCTGAAAGGCTTGCAACCGCGCTTGTTCTCTGGTACTGTTTTGTTACCTGAAAAGCCTCTTTAAATGAAGCGTAAATTATTAAACTTATAAAACCACTGTGAATAAGCATCCTTATCCTTGATTTTGCCGAGCCAGACCAATATTTATTGTTTTTTATCCCGAGAAGTGTTGGGAATACTGCACTTCTCGGGATTTTTATGCAAAAATGAGATCAATCCTTTTTGCGTGAACGGATTTACAGATCTATGCTTTCGCTTTGCCAGGATAGCCGTGTTTCGTTGGTGTCCTGAAGGGCAATGCTTATCTCGAAAAACCGAGGACAAAAAACTTGCATTCTTTATAAAAAATGGTTATTATTAGCTTAGAGCAGGCCTGTTTTTGTAAAAAAAAGTTGCATTGGCGCTGTTTTTTAGAAAAGATGTTGTTTTGCCGGCATAGTTAAATGTCGTTTTGCTTTTGCCGAAAAGAACGTTTTATTATGCGTGCTGATTTTACATTAAAAAACGATTATAAAACGGTAATTTAGGAAGAAAAGCCGACGCTTTTTGTTTTGTTGTAAAAAAAATTGCGGTTGGCGAAAAAAATACCGAAATGAATCGTCATAGTAGGTGAAAGGAGGAAACGGGATGGCTCAGATAAATTTAGAAGAAATGTTTTTCAGACTGCGACAAGGGGACAGGGAAGCTTTTACTCAAATTTACACCGAGTTGAAAGTTCCTGTTTATACCATTATTTGCCGAATTTTGCTGTCAAGAGAGCTTGCGGAAGACGTCACGCAAGAGCTGTTTTTAAAGCTGTTTATCTCACCGCCCGATTCGTCCGTTCGCAATCCGAGAGCATTTGTTTTTAAGATGGCGCACAATTTGTCTATTGACGCTTTGCGAAAACATTCCCGAGAGGATTTTGTGGAAAGCTTGCCCATCACAGATGATTCCATGCAAAATATGGCACTGCGTATGGATTTGGAAACGGCATTGCTTCGTCTGCCGGACGCGGAGAGGGAGATTGTTTCCATGCATTTGAACGGCGCATTGTCCTTCCGTGAAATCGCTCAAATTATGCGCCTGTCGATTCCGGCGATTTATCGCAGGTATCGTAAAGCCATTAAGACTGTACAAGATTATTTAAACGGAGGTGCTGTATGAAAAAGTTACTTTCTTTGATAGTTTTTGTGTGCGCAGTTTTCTGTTGTACGATTTCTGCTTTTGCGGCAAAGACTACTTATCGAACTGCTGCAGACTTGTATGACGCATGGGGCGACCGATTTCCGGACTATGTATGCGGAATTTGGAATCCGGTAGGCAGTGGCAATCATATAATGATCGGAATTCAGAACAATGCAACCGGAAATGCCGGTAAAAAGGAAATTCTGGATTTAATTGAGGATGACTCTACAGGTTCTAGTGTCTACCAAACATACACGCGTAAAGAGCTTTTTCAAATCCAAGAGAAATTGGAAAAGCAACTGAATGAAAAAATCGGGATTATTTCTGCTTCGGTCAGCGAGGAAGATAACTGTGTTGTTCTTGGAGTAGATAAAGAAAAACAGGGGAACCATGATACAGAAGAGCAGGTCGCCGCATTGCAGAAGCAGTATGGGAGTGCGATTCGTGTCGAATATCATGATAATACGACGGAATTGTATACGGAGCAAGACCATAGTGGATTTATGCCGGTTTTCTACGGGCTGGCAGCTGTTTTCATCCTGCTTCTTTTCGGCAGTTTCACCGTTGCACAGAGAAGAGGAAGTCGCGCAGCGTTACAGACATCGGGCGGAAAAACAATGACAACGTCTGTTCGGCTCAGCCGAAAAGAAACCGAAAATATGATCAGCAAATCAGAAATTATTCCACCCGCCGAGCTGGAACAAAAAATGATACAAAAGTTAAGTCATGCGGAAGCGGCAGATGATGAAAAAAACTGATTGTATAGCGCCGGCCGGGCTCAAACGAGCCCGGCCGGCATTTGTCGGAAAGTCACTATGTATGATAGGATTTATTATAGGAAAAGTAATTAAAAAGAAAAATAAATTAAAATTTATTAAACTCTACGGCTCGTTTGGTGCAATTCAATAGCTTTTGTATTATAATTTATTTACGAAAGGGGGAGATGTTATGAATCAGGAAAAAATAGGAGGATTTATAGCAGAAATTCGTAAAGAAAAAAAGATGACTCAAATTGATTTAGCAAATAAATTAGGAATTACGGATAGAGCTATTTCAAAATGGGAGAATGGTAGAGGTCTGCCGGACTTATCCTTATTGACACCATTATGTGAAATATTAGATATTTCAATAAATGAATTATTAAGTGGTGAAAGATTGGATAAAAAAGATTATCAAGAAAAATTTGAAGAAAACATGATTAATACGATAGATTATACGGACAAAAAGATTAAGAAAACCAAAAAGATTTTTATAACTGTTTTATCGGTAATTTTAATGTTTATCGTTATGCTTATAACAATGTTTAGTATTGATATAAATAGAATGAGAAATAACAAGCCTGTTATATTTAGCACTTGGGGATATAAATATGCTCCTGCAATTGATTTCCACGAAGAAGAAATTATAATGGCAATAGAAAATTACTTGCTAGAAAAATCAGAGAGTGAACCTAAGCATCATGAAAATGAAA
>CAKSSH010000072.1 GCA_934488695.1 uncultured Oscillospiraceae bacterium | reverse complement strand
CAGCTTTTCGATACCCTTTTTTTCGATCCTGCTGACGTAGGAACGCGATATTTTCATACGCCTTGCTACTTCACGTTGTGTCAACGGAACAGTGCCGCACAACCCGTAACGCAGCTTTAGAATCGTCCTCTCACGCGGTGTCAGGCAAGAAACTATATATCCATACAGCTTTTCATGCTGCAGCTTTTTTTCAATGTCATCGGCAAGACAGCGCTCATCGGCAACAATATCAATTAAAGACAAAGAGTTTCCCTCGGCGTCGGTATCGATAGGGTCGCTGATATATACGTCTTGCGCACTCTTTCGCAGACTCCGAAAATACATTAAAATCTCATTTTCAATACAACGGGAAGCGTAAGTGCCGAATTTGGTTTCTTTTTTACAACTATACCCGGAAACAGCCTTAATAAGTCCGATGGTTCCGATGGAAATAAGGTCATCCTGATCCACACCGCTTCCGTGATATTTCTTAACGATATGCGCCACTAAACGAAGATTGTGTTCAATAATTTCCTCTCGTGCTGCCGTATCGCCGGCCTCCATGCGTTCAAAGCACGCCCGTTCCCGTTCCGGCGACATGGGGCGCGGAAAGCTTTCTCCGCTTAAATGCAGCGCGAAATGAAAAATTCCGGCAAGCAGCCTAAGCAACTGATTCATGCAACCCTCTCCTTTGTAAAGGGTATGCTGCTGCACGAGCGCTTTTGTATGTCCCGCCGAAAACTGACGTTGATTTTTTTAAAGCTCTTTGCTATAATATTTTAGGAACATAAAATCGCAAAAGGGGTTTTATTCATGAAAATTGCCGTGGCTGGTGCCGGTTATGTCGGATTATCCAATGCTATTTTGCTTGCACAGCACCATGAAGTCGTCGCCGTCGATATTGTAGCCGAACGCGCCGACATGATCAATCGGCGTATCGCGCCGATTGAGGATCGAGAAATTGAAGACTATTTAAAAAATCATTCGTTAAATCTTACGGCTACCGTTGATGCGCAGTCTGCTTATCGGGATGCGGACTTTGTTATTGTTTCCACGCCGACCAATTATGACCCGAAAAAGAACTTCTTTGACACCTCCTCGGTGGAGTCGGTTATCAACATCGTACTAAATGTTAATCCCTCCTGCCCTATTATTATTAAGTCGACTATCCCGGTGGGATACACCGAATCACTTTGCAAAAAATATCAATGTAATCATATTTTGTTCTCACCGGAGTTTTTGCGGGAAGGACATGCACTCTATGACAATCTCTACCCCTCCAGAATCGTTGTCGGCTCCCTTAAAGGGGACGATGAGATGAAAAAGGTTGCAAAACAATTTGCCGCACTGCTTAAAGAGGGTGCAATCAAAGAAAACGTCGAGGTCTTGTTCCCGGCGCTTGCCGAAGCTGAGGCCATCAAGCTGTTTGCCAATACCTACCTGGCATTGCGCGTTTCTTATTTTAACGAATTAGATACCTATGCCGAAATAAAAGGCCTGAACACCCGCGAAATCATTGAGGGTGTTTGTTTGGATCCGCGCATCGGCACACACTATAACAATCCATCCTTTGGCTATGGCGGTTACTGCTTGCCAAAAGACACCAAACAGCTTTTGGCAAATTACGAAGATGTTCCCAACAATATTATTGCAGCCATCGTACAAGCCAATCACACACGAAAAGATTTTATTGCTGAGCGCGTTTTAGAGCGTAATCCGAAAATTGTCGGCATTTACCGGTTGACCATGAAATCCGGCAGTGATAACTTTCGCCAGAGTGCCATTCAAGGCGTCATGAAACGGATCCGTGCACACGGAGTTGAGGTTGTTATTTACGAGCCGACACTGAAAGAGGACTCTTTTTATAACAGCAGGGTTATTCAGGATTTGGACGAATTTAAAAAGATTTCCGATGTCATTCTGGTCAATCGTTACAACCGGGATATTGATGACGTTATGGATAAGGTTTACACACGCGATTTATATTACAGAGACTAAAAGCCTATCCACCTTAAAATCGCCCCAAATGCCAATCGCTTTTGGGGCGATTTTTAATAGTACATAAGGCTGTGCAAAACGTTAAAGCACAAAAGAATGGGGCTGTAAAAAAGCAAAAAAAGAGACTGCAAACTTATCCTAAGGGATAGGAAAGCAGTCTCTTTTTGTAGTATAAAATTTATTTTAAGAGAGATATCGTGCCGATCAGCGGGAGCTTTTTAGCTCTGCCTTTTGCGGCGTTGATAATGCCGATAACGGCCAATACAATAAGGAAAATGCCACCAACAAAGCCCAAGAAGCTTGATACGAGCCGCCCAATCGTCAAAGACCCGATCACAGAACGGAAAATACCCAATACGAATTGAAACAAAATATTTACCAAAAACAATACCAGTCCTTGATTCACATGAAAACGTGCAAAACGAGAGTCTTTTGCTGCCAGCAGCGGAATCAAAAAGAGAATACCGAGATAAGAAAGCACGCTGAGCCCCTTATTCTTTAAAATGTCATCAGCATTAAAATCTTGTGTAGTGTCCTCAGTCTGATTCAATGCTTCAAACGTACTGCGCGCCGTTTCTTCAAAATTGCTCCCTTCTTGTTTTGGAGCTTCCCCCGTTTTCAAATTGACGCCGCATTTCGGACAAAATTGAAGATCATCCGTTACGGCCTCTCCGCATTTCGGACAAAACGCCATAAAAATCCCTCCGTTTTTTCTTTCATTATACCAAATTTTCAAGCCTTGTCAATTAAAAATAATAAAATCATAATATTTTCACTCGACTTTTGTTTTTGACAGCTCTGTATAACGTCCCATTAGTGTTTTTTAATTACTTCATTATATTTAGGCTCTATATAAATAAGTGACACCGCAAAACAAAATGACAAGGCTCCGCCTTTTCTTCGCCCCGCAAAAAAGATGTATTTTTAACGCAATTATTCAAAAAAGAAATTTCACAGATTTAACCATCATTTTATCAATTTAGATTTTCCGATAAAAAAGTGCGCAAAAAGCGCTAAAAAAGAAAAATCGTCGCGAACAACAAAAAGTTCGCGACGACGTGGTCTGAGTGGCGGGAGTTGAACCCACGGCCTCTACCACCCCAAGGTAGCGCGCTACCAAACTGCGCCACACCCAGAAACCAACTACTTCAGTATAATAGCACACATCACTTAAAAATGCAAGGAAAATCCGGAAATTTTAAAAAATTATTTTTTAGACCGCAAAAGCAATTCCTTTAATTCATCCGAATTAAAACGATAACATTTGTTGCAAAAATGACAGCTGACTTCTTGCGTCTTGCCCTCATCAATCATCTCGGAAAGTTCCTTTTCACCGAGTGAAATAAGGGCCTTTTCGACCCGTTGCCGGCTGCAATTGCAACGGTATGCACAAGAAAATCGGTCGAGCACCTGCGGATTGAATCCATCCAGCGCCCGGTTGCATATATCCTCCGGCGTCATTTGATCACGCAACATGCTGCTGACCGGCGGCATAGCCTGAATGTTTTTTTCAAGTTGCTCGATTTCTTCATCCGTTGTGCCCGGCATCAGCTGGATCATATATCCGCCGGCACTGATTACACGCAGATCGGTATCAACCAGCACACCGAGACCGCAAGCGGTCGGAATCTGTTCGCTGGCCGCATAGTACGCCGTGATATCCTCGGCAATCTCACCGGAAACGATCGGAATTTGACCCACATAAGGGTCTTTTAAGCCGATATCCTTGACCACGGAAAGCGTCCCTTCCTTACCGACTGCTCCTGCCACATCCAGCTTTCCATAAACATTCAGTGGCAGTTCAACCACCGGGTTTTCGGCATATCCCCGAACATTTCCAAGATAATCCGACACAGCAATCAATGAGCCGGCCGGACCTTTTCCGTTGATGCGCAATGTAACGGAATCCCGCTCGCCTTTTAAAAGACTTCCCATGATGGAGGCGCCGGTCAAAAGACGGCCAAGCCCCGCAGTCACCACCGCCGAAGTGTGATGAAGCTGCTCCATGCGTGCAACAATATCGGTCGAATCCAAGGCAATGGCAATAATGCCGCCCTCTTCAGAAATTGTCCTGACAAGTTCTCCCATTATTTTCTCTCTTTTCTGCAAACATAAGTGATTCGTTCGGATTGCTCCGTCACCGGTTTTTCGCTAAAGTCATGAAACCTTGCAAGACAATGCAAGCGATTTTTCTCAAGCAACTTCTGAAGCAATTCATCGGAATAATACCGTTCCGTAAACTGCTCGCTGCCGCGTCGGTAAAATCGACCATCCGGCGCAAAAAAATCCAACGAAATCCGAACACTGCCGTCCTGTGCACAAAACTGATTCTGCCACACACCGTATACCGACTCGGTATCATACACAAAAACGTTCTGCCCTAACACGTCCCGATGCTTGTGCAATGTATTTACATCAAAAATAAATATGCCGCCGTCATTCAAAAACAAGCCGACCTTTGAAAGGGTGTCTCGTAAATCCTGCTCCGAGGACAGATGGTTTATGCTGTCCAGTGTACACAAAGCCGCATCCACCGTCCCGAATAAATCAAGCGACTGCATCGATTGCTGCAAATAAAGCGGATTTCCGCTCTCAATTTTTTTACTTGCGGCTACACTGAGCATTTCATTGCTCCGGTCAACGGCAATCACATCAAAGCCGCGCTCGGCCATCTGTACCGACAGGCTGCCGGTCCCGCAGGCAAGATCCAATAAAATGCCGCTGTCAACACCGTTTTGCTTTAATATGCGCTGATAATAATCGGCCAAAGCAGCATAGGGAACATGATGCGTCAAAGCATCGTAATCGGCT
>CAKSSH010000071.1 GCA_934488695.1 uncultured Oscillospiraceae bacterium | reverse complement strand
TCCGAACACGGTAGTTAAGCTCGCTTGTGCCGAAAATACTTGGTGGGTGACTGCCCGGGAAAATAGGTCGCGCCGCAACTTAAAAGAAAACTGTTGCTCCAGTAGGAGCAGCAGTTTTCTTTTTGTTGTCTGATTTTAAAAATGGAACTGTAAGAAGCTCAAAGAAGTGTCAGAAGCTCAAGCTTTTTCCGGCGCGAGAGGCCGGCGTTTTAACCGCATAAATCGTGGGCTTTATTTACGGCTGCAACACCGTTAAAATATCGGCACGCCGCCGGAAAGCCGCCCCCTTAAGGGCTGGGTGCTCTATCAATCCCTTATTTTATGAGCCTAGCGGCATGTGAGCCAGAGGCTTAGCTGTTTAAACAGTGGGCTTTATTTACGGCAGCAACACCGTTAAAATATCGGCACGCCGCTGGAAAGCCGGCCCTCTTAAGGGCTGGGTGCTCTATCAATCCTTTATATTATGAGCTTAGCGGTATATTCGTCTGTTATCAGAACATCAATGACGCCTGTTTTTAAGGCGCCTTTTATCGCAGTTGCTTTTTTGTCGCCGCAGGCGACGGCGACGGTTGTTTGCGTCGACTTTAAATCGTCTATGGATGCACAAAGGCGGTTTTCATACATCGGCACAAATTGCCCATCTTTCGTGAAAAAGTGGGTGGCTATATCTCCGACGACCTGTGTGCTTTTTTTACTGCCGAAGGTTTTTTCAAACAACTTTAAAACGGTTGTGTCACCGATCCCCACTATTGAAATGTCCGCTTTCCCCCAAAGACCTTTTACCGAGCGGTAGTAGGAGGTGTTTTTAAACAGTTCGCAATCCGTCTTTGAATCCGGAAGATAGGGGAACCAAGCGCTTTTTACCTTGCAGCAAAGCTTGTCAGCTAAATTTCGCGCAAGCTCGTTAGGCAAAAAAAACGGCTTATCCGTATCTGTTGCTCCGAATAACGGGTAGACAATATTGTTTTCGGTTTCAAAAGGCTCAAGATCTGAAATCAGCGCCTCAATCGTTCTTCCCCAAGAAATCGCGATTTTTTTGTTGCCCGACTTCAGCAGCGGAGTTAAATATTCAATTGCGGATTTGACGGCTTGCATCTGTCTTAAAACCTCGTTTTCTCCGGAGGTGGAGCAAACCACAGCATCATTTAAATTAAATTTTTCGCAAAGCTTTTTTTCAATCTCCCTACAATCATCATCGGGATCATGAATCTTAATCTCAACGATTTTGTTTTCAACAGCGTCACTAATAAGCTTTGAAACAGTCTGCCTTGAAATATTGAGAATATCGGCAATTTCCTGTTGGGTAAGCTTTTTCTTGTAATAAAGCGTCGCCGCCTCCGACATCATTTTCTTTGTCACATTCATATCTTTTCACCTTTCTTTTTCAGTATAACATTTTTTCCCCAAGCAGTCAACGTTAACATTTGGTATTGACAAATGTTAAAAATGGTGTTATTATAAAAACACAACATCAAAAAGGAGTAAACAAAAATGTTATGTTCAATGAGAGAAATGCTTGAAGAAGCAAAAAGAGGTCATTATGCCGTGCCGGCCTTCGACGTCAGCAATTATGAAATGATGAGAGCTGTTTTGGATGTTTGCGAGGAAGAAAAGTCCCCGGCACTTTTGATGGGGCTTGAGGTTGATTTAGCGGGAAAAGGAATGAATTTGATGGCCTCAATGGTCAAGCATTCAAGTGCGTTTTATCATATTCCTGTTTGCTTTCACCTTGATCATGCAACCGATTTAGAACGGATAAAAGCGGGGATTGAGGCAGGATTCAGTTCAGTCATGTTTGACGGCTCAACGCTTGATTTTGACGAAAATGCTCAAAAAACCGCAGAGGTTGTGAAATACGCACATGCTCACGGCGTGACTGTTGAAGCAGAGCTTGGCCATGTTGGAAACGCCATGGTCGGAAATATAAAGGCTGAGGTTCGGAATGAGGATCCGGAAAACACCCTGACGGTTGCTTCAGAGGTTGTTAAGTTTATTGAAATAACGGATGTTGATGCGCTTGCTGTTGCAATCGGAACAGCACACGGAGTGTATAAGAAGACCCCAACGCTCCGAATAGACAGACTGGACGAAATTGTTTCGGTGTGTGACAAACCGCTTGTTTTGCATGGCGGAAGCGGAACACCAAACGACCAAATGCAAAATGCCATTAAACACGGTATAACGAAAATCAATATTTATTCCGATGTTGTCGGGGCGATGAACAGCGGATTAAAGGACACGCTCAACAAGCTCACAAATCCATCGACATGGCCCGTTTTTGCTTTTGAAGAGGCACGGAAAAGGATGAAAGAGGTTGTCCGTGAAAAAATCAGAACATTCGGAAGCTATCATAAAGGGTAAGGAGCTTTGATTATGGAAACAACAGCGGTTCGCCTTTACGGTAAAAATGATTTAAGACTTGAAAAATTCAGCCTTCCCGAAATAAACGAGAATGAAATTTTAATAAAAATTATTTCCGATAGCGTTTGTATGTCTACATATAAAACCGCACTTCAAGGAGCAGCACATTTGAGAGTTCCCGACAATGTTGCCGAGCATCCCATTATTGTCGGACATGAATTTTGTGCCGAAATATATGAAGTGGGCAACAATTGGAAGGATGCATACAGCGTCGGCGAAAAGGTCATCATTCCGCCCGTTTTAGGGTATCTCGGCGGCAATCAGACAATCGGGTATTCCTTTGAGGAAATCGGCGGGTGCAGCGAGTATGCCGTGGTTTATGAGCATATTATAAAAAACGGCTACCTTATCAAACTAAACAGCGATGCTTTTTTTAAAGGCTCGCTTATTGAGCCGGCATCATGTGTACTAAGAGGGTATAAGGCAAATTATCATCTTGATTTAAAGTACAACCCTGTCATGAACATCAAGGAGAACGGTACGACTGCGATTTTGGCAGGCTGCGGCCCCATGGGCCTTGTTGCTATTGACATCGCTTTGCACGGTGATGTAAAGCCCAAAAGGGTTGTGGTTACCGACCTTAACCCGGAAAGGCTTCGCAGAGCAGAAGAGCTGTTTTGCGACAAAACAAACGGCGTTGAGCTTGTTTTTTCAAATGCGTCCGACAAGCAAAGCCTTATGGAGCTTTCCGACAATAAGGGCTATGATGACGTTTTTGTCTATGCGCCTGTTTCTGCGGTTATAGAGCTGGCGGATTCAATTTTAAGCTTTGACGGTTGTTTAAACTTTTTCGCCGGACCGATTGATAAAAGTCTTTCTGCAAAAATGAATTTCTATAACGTTCATTATGCTCAGCACCATATTGCCGGAACAAGCGGAAGCACACCCGACGATATGAGAGATATTGTAAGAATGATAGGCGAAAACCGCATCGACCCGGCCGTTATGGTAACGCATATCGGCGGAATAGACGCAGCAATAGAAACGATTGAAAAGCTCCCCCAAATCCCCGGCGGTAAAAAGCTGATCTATACCCATATTAAGCTTAAGCTTACCGCCCTTGAGGAGTTTGAACAGCTCGGGGAAAAGGATGAACGGTTTAAAAGATTAAATGAAATCGTAAAAAATCATAACGGTTTGTGGTGCGCCGAGGCGGAAAGGTATCTTTTGGGTCATTTTTAAGAAAAAACGGTCGGTATTTTTACCGACCGTTTTTTATTCCATAGAACGCATTAGATCCAAAATCACGGCATTTGAAACAATGAAGCCTTTTTTTGTCAGCGAAAGGACTGCATTATCGTAGTGAACGTATCCGACTTTTTTTAATGCGTCTATTTTTTTATAAAAATTTTCGGGAAAGCTAATGGAGAACCTTTTGGAAAAAGCATCAAGATTTATTCCCTTGCAAAGCCGCAATCGGAGCATAAATTCCTCTTGCGCGCCGCCACCCTCCGAGTCTAAAACAAATGCTAAGGAGTTGTCAATAAAATCCTTGACGCTTCTTTTGTAATAATACCTTTTTTTGTCCAAGAAGCCGTGCGCGGCAGCGCCTATCCCGATATACTCTTCGCAGCTCCAGTATTTCAAATTATGTCTTGACGGATACCCGTCTTTTGCAAAATTGGAGATTTCGTACTGCTTGTATCCGTATTGCTCCAGCATTTCACAGGTTTCAATATAAATATCGGATATTGTGTCGTCGTCCGGAAGATGAAATTCGCTTGCTTTTTTGTAAAAAACGGTTTGTTTTTCTATTTTTAAAAGGTAGCACGAAATGTGCGTAACACCGAGGGAAGCACAAAATCTGACCGATTTTTCAATATCTTCAATGCTTTGATTTTGCAGCGCCAGCATGAGGTCGAGCGAAATATTGCTTATTCCGCATTTGTGCAGCTCGTCCACACAGTAGGCGACCTGCGCAGGTGTGTGCGTTCTGCCTAAAAAATCAAGCTCGGTTTTGTTTGCCGACTGAAGGCCTAACGAAAAACGGTTTATATTAAGATCGGCAAACGCTTGAATGTTTTGCGCGCTTAAGGTTTCGGGATTTGCCTCCATGGTTATTTCGGAGCCGGGGTCTATGCTTATGTTTTCATATAGAGCTGAGATGATTTTTTCGGTGTTTCTGCTTCCTAAAAGATTCGGCGTTCCGCCGCCGAAATAAACTGTGTCGGCAGAAAGGCGGCGAGGTCGGTAGGAGGCGATAGCCGCGCCTAAAGCGTCGGTGTATCGGTCGGCAGTCTCGGCAGTGAACGGAATTGAAAAAAAATCGCAATACGGGCATTTTTTTTGACAAAACGGAATGTGCAGGTAAACGCCGAGTGCCATCTGATTGCCTCCTTTTTTGTTTTTTTATTGTATCATAACGGTCGCT
>CAKSSH010000070.1 GCA_934488695.1 uncultured Oscillospiraceae bacterium | reverse complement strand
CTTTACTACTATGTAAACGATAGAGTTGCGACTGAAAATCCCGGACTGGTCGAAGTGGACGGAGCAATTTACTATGTGAAACCGAGCGGAAAGATAGCTGTAAATGAAACCAGGTATATCTCGGCTGCTTTGGCTCATGGTCTTATTGAGGTCGAATCCGGCTATGTAGCGCGTTACTTCGGCACGGATGGTAAACTTGCAGCACCGTTTACCGGAATCAAGACCGGTGTGGACGGAATTCTTTACTACTATGTAAACGATCAAGTGGCAACCGGCAATCCCGGACTTGTTAAGATAGAAGGCGCTATCTATGATGTCAAGTGGAGCGGCAAGGTTGCTTCAAATGAATATCGAACCGTTACGGCAAAAATTTCTCACGGTCTTCTTCCCGACGGAAGATATTACTTCGGCGCAGACGGTAAACTTGTTTCTGAAAAATAAGTAAAAATCCCGCCCCTTTTGGGGTGGGAAACCGCACACGGTCAAAGCCTCCACGCGGCGTGCGGCGGGCAACGAATGCGCATAGGCGTATGCGGCTGATTTTGATCAAACAAAGTATGTAAATGCAGTAGCAGATGCTTTGCCGTTACATATGTTTCTCTCGGGAGAGTGTCAATGACAAGAAAAACAAAATTGATGATGAATTCGACATCATCGTTGATATATCAGGTTATTACGATTGTCTGCGGATTTATATTGCCTCGATTTTTCCTGTCTTTTTACGGGTCGGCCGTCAATGGTTTGGTGTCGTCCATAACTCAGTTTTTGGGATTTATTTCTCTTGCGGAATGCGGTGTCGGAGCCGTAGTGCAATCGGCACTGTATAAACCATTGGCGAAAAACGATATGCAGGAAGTAAGTAAGATAGTCGTATCTGCAGATCGGTTTTTTAAGAAAATTGCGTATATTCTGTTGGGTTACACCGCGATTCTTATGGTGTTTTATCCGCTGATTACGCTGAATTCATTCGATTATCTGTCCACGCTGATTTTGATATTTGTTATCTCTATCAGCAGTTTTGCCCAGTACTATCTGGGAATGACTTATAAACTTCTGTTGAATGCGGATCAACTTGGATTTATTCAGTACAGTATTCACTCTGTTGCACTGATTCTGAATACCGTAAGTTGTATTTTGCTCATGAAGGCAGGAGCATCAATTCAGGTCGTCAAACTGACTACCTCACTTATTTTCCTTGCACAACCTGTGCTTCTTTCTGTTATAGCAAAAAGAAAGTATAAGATCGATCACAAAATCCGGTTTACGGGCGAACCTATAAAGCAAAAGTGGAACGGGCTTGCGCAGCACATTGCAACTGTTGTACTCGGCAATACGGATACCGTCGTTCTGACGTTTTTATCCACACTTGAAAATGTGTCGGTTTATGCGGTGTATCATCTGGTCGTTAACGGTGTAAAGCAAATTGTAGTATCAATGACAAACGGAATGCAGGCAATGCTCGGAAATATGCTTGCAAAAAACGAAACGGATGAACTGAATCGATCTTTTTCGCATATTGAGTGGTTTTTGCATACATTGGTTACATTTGTTTTTTCTGTTACTGCGGCTTTGATAGTACCGTTTGTCCGCATTTATACCACAAATGTTTCCGACGCAAATTACATTGTTCCGGCTTTTGCTTACCTGATAACGATAGCACAGGCTTCATATTGTTTGCGACTTCCCTATAACATCATGGTTCTTGCCGCGGGACATTACAAGCAAACGCAATGGAGTGCTATTATTGAAGCGGCTATCAACATTGTTGTTTCCGTAGTGCTCGTTTTCAACTTCGGATTGATAGGCGTTGCAATCGGTACTCTTGCGGCAATGGCGTACCGTACAGTTTATCTTGCATGGTATTTGTCACGCAATATTATTTATAGAAATCTCAGGCACTTCTTGAAACATATTTTAACCGATGCCGCTTGTGTGGCTTTGCTGTTCTGTGCAGTAAACGTTTTTTCAACGTTTTTTGCAATGAGATCTGTCAACTACGTTTCATGGGCCATTTTGGCGTTGAAAGTCGGGTGTACAGCATTGCTTTCCACCGTTGCGGTAAATGCGGTTCTTTACAGAAGAGAAGTTTTTGAGGTTGTTAAAAAGGCACGGCGACGGATAACACAAAAGTAGTTCGAACATTGCAACATATGACAACGCAACAAAATGTTAAGCATATTGTCAAGGTGTCGGAATCTCTTCGGATTATGATACAGTAAAGAAAGAGCATAAGGTGATAAGAAAATGCTGGCTTCAAATATAAATCTTGAAAACAAAACCGTTCTTGTTACGGGCGCCGCCGGTTTTATAGGCGCTAACCTTGTAACAGAACTTCTGAATACCGTAAGCGGTATAACGCTTATCGGGCTTGACAACTTGAATGATTATTATGATGTTTCCATTAAGGAATACAGACTTTCGGAAATACAAAAACTTGTCGAGACAAAGCACGATTGCAAATGGACTTTTGTAAAAGGAAATCTTGCGGATAAGGCACTTGTTGAAAAAATTTTTACGGAATACACTCCTGAGATAGTTGTGAATCTTGCGGCACAGGCGGGCGTGCGGTATTCGATTACAAATCCCGATGTATATATCGAAAGCAATCTTATAGGTTTTTATAATATTCTTGAAGCCTGTCGGAATCATCCCGTTGAGCATTTGGTTTATGCTTCCTCGTCTTCCGTTTACGGGTCGAACAAGAAAGTTCCGTATTCGACCGATGATAAAGTTGACAATCCCGTATCTCTCTATGCCGCGACCAAAAAATCCAATGAACTGCTCGCTCACGCATATTCCAAACTTTACAATATTCCGTCAACGGGTCTTCGGTTTTTTACCGTTTACGGCCCTGCTGGACGTCCCGATATGGCATATTTCGGTTTTACGAACAAACTTCTGAAAGGCGAAACGATACAGATTTTCAATTACGGTAATTGCAAACGTGATTTTACATATGTTGACGATATTGTTGAGGGAATTAAGCGCGTTATGGAACGAGCTCCTGAAAAGAAGAACGGAGAAGACGGACTTCCTCTGCCTCCGTACCGCATATACAATATCGGAAACAGCAATCCCGAAAACCTGCTCGATTTTGTGACTGTTTTGCAGGAGGAATTGATTCGGGCAAAGGTGCTTCCATCCGATTATGATTTTGAAGCACATAAAAAACTTGTTCCGATGCAACCCGGAGACGTTCCCGTGACATACGCAGATACTTCGGCTCTTGAAGCGGATACGGGTTTTAAACCGAATACCCCGCTCCGCATGGGACTTCGCCGCTTTGCGGAATGGTATAAGAGCTTTTACAAGGTTTAATCATGCTTGCGTTTATGCGAATCTCTATGAAGAACTCATAGAACGGCAATAAATCATATTTCAAAAGATTTAGGAGAAAACGAAAATGAAAATAGCAGTAGCGGGTACCGGGTATGTCGGTCTTTCCATGGCAGTTCTTTTGGCGCAGCACAATACTGTAAAGGCTGTTGACATCGTTCCCGAAAAGGTGAAGATGATAAATAATAAAAAATCTCCGATAGTTGACAAAGAGATTGAGGAGTATCTTGCAACAAAGAAACTTGACCTCGAAGCGACTACCGACGGCGACAGCGCATATCGTGATGCGGACATTGTAATTATTTCGACCCCGACCAATTATGACCCGTCGAAAAACTATTTTGACACGAGTTCGGTCGAGAGTGTGATAAAGCAGGTTATTGCCGTCAATCCGGATGCCGTGATGATCGTGAAATCCACAGTTCCCGTAGGTTTTACCGAAGGTGCAAGAAAAGAGTATTGCTGTGACAATCTTCTTTTCAGCCCTGAATTTCTTCGTGAGGGACGCGCTCTTTACGACAATCTCTATCCGAGCCGTATCATTGTCGGTGTCCCTGTAAAGAATGCAAGACTTCACAAGGTTGCGGAGACTTTTGCGAATCTTCTCAAAGAGGGTGCTCTCAAGGAGAACATTGAAGTCCGCTTTATGAATCCTACCGAGGCGGAAGCGGTTAAGTTGTTCGCAAATACATATCTTGCACTTCGTGTGTCGTACTTTAATGAACTTGATACTTATGCGCAAGTCAGAGGTCTTGACACAAAATCGATTATCGAGGGCGTTTGCCTCGACCCTCGTATCGGAAATCATTATAACAACCCGTCTTTCGGCTACGGCGGATACTGTCTGCCCAAGGACACAAAACAACTTCTTGCAAATTATAACGATGTTCCGCAGAATATTATTTCGGCAATAGTTGCGGCAAACAGTACTCGAAAGGACTTTATCGCAGATCAAATCATTTCAAAAAATCCGAAGACGGTCGGCGTATACCGTCTGACCATGAAAGCGGGAAGCGATAACTTCCGACAGTCGTCTATTCAGGGCGTTATGAAACGCATAAAGGCAAAGGGAATAGAGATAATTATTTACGAACCTACTATGAAAGAAGACAGTTTCTTCAACAGCCGTGTTGTTCGTGATATTGATGAATTTAAAGAGAGCAGCGACGTAATTATTGCAAACAGATACAGCGATGATATCTCCGATGTACTTGATAAAGTATATACACGAGATATATATTTCAGGGATTAGAAAGAAAGGATTAGAAAGCGGGCAAAAGTGCAGGATTTCTTTGCAAATCAATGTATATATGTTCGCTTTGTAATATATTATACTTTTAAAAAGGAGAAAAGCAATGAAAAAAAGCAAAATCTCAACCAAAGTCTTGGTTTGGCTGCTTTGCGCGGTAATGCTTGTCGGTCTTACGCCGATGACAGTATTCGCTGCTGCCGGATCGAACGGACTG
>CAKSSH010000069.1 GCA_934488695.1 uncultured Oscillospiraceae bacterium | reverse complement strand
GAGTTATCCGTCACGATGATACATCCTTGCAAGGGGCTGTCCGACGCCGGTATTCGGCGAGCAACGACCGCCATAGCCGACAGTGTATCGCAGCACTTGGAAAACGAGCTTGAGATAAACAAAACAAGGCCTTGATTTCCGGGTTGAATACTAAAAAACAAAAAGCTGAAATCAAGCCAAAAAAGAATCGGAGGAAATTCCCGTGAAAAGAGTAATGGAGTATGTCAGAATGACATATACAAGCGCTTCGGCAAAGTGGACTTTCGGCGTACTTGCCGCACTTGGTGTTTTACCGGACTTAATAAAAACGATACTGTTATGCCTAACAAAAGAATCGTTGGGCACGGGAAAGGTATTCTTTGCAGATTTGTTCTGCTTTGTCTGCACCTGCGGATTTTCCTTGTTGGCGATCCGTCCGCTTGTCGGGCAAATAAAGCAAGCTGTTGCGGTATGGCTCAAGGGCTGTCTTCCCTGCATGGCAGCCTTGTACGGCGGCTATCTCCTAACAGCTTTTCTCGGTGACCGCTTCGGCGAAATCGGGAAAATCATCGGCTGTGCTGCTGCCGGCATACTGCTCGGATTTTCTTTTTACCTGCTCGGCTCTGCTGTGAGCGGCAGACCCAAAGAAAAAATCAGTCGCAATATCGCCAAAACGGCGCTCTATGTATTGCTCGCAATTGTTTTCTTTTATCTATTGCCCTACTTTTTCGGGCTCGGTGTGCAGGCTGTCTTTGCCGGAACAAAGGTGTGGTGTGTAAAGCTTGTGGCAAAGCTTTTGAACATGCTGTTCCGCTGGGCAATGATCCTGCCCGTGCTGAAATTTGTTTGCAGCAGAAAAACACAGGCGGCGGCAAGCGAAGAAGCCTTGCCGACAATCGCAAAAAAATCCTTATTTCCCTATATTCCGGCATTTATCAGCATTGCTGTGCTGATGTTCTCCGCGCTGGCGCTTTTCCCGAAAGAAACCTCGCCCGCAGAAAGACTGAAGGATGAGTATTATTACCGCACAAACGCGGCGTGCTACAATCTGCTGGGCGGCAACATCATCACGGCGGTCAACGAATACAGCGATATCCAGCGGGAGCTTGCGATATGGAAAAAGATTGCCGACGGCGGCTGGAACGATATTTCCGAAAGCGAGATTGCCTCAAATCAGATGCTTGCCTATCTTGATACCTACGCCAATCACAAAAGCGACCGTCTGGAAACCATGGAGAGGTATTATACGGCGGGCTATATTCGGGATACCGATTACTGCTTTGAAATGCTGTCTGAATATAAAAAAGCGGACACGCTGACGGCGGAGCAGAAAAATCGGCGGACGGAGATACTGACAAATTTAGCGGCAAACGGGCTGTATTTCGGCGGGCTTCCGGAGATTGAGGAGAATGCCGCGGCGATGGCAGAGGTGATAGAGAATGCAGCCTCTTATCAAAACAGCTTTGAATATGCCGAGCTGCTTGCAAAAATGCGGGTGGGCGTTACTAACGGCACCAATATTGCCGATTCCGTCGGCACCGGCATCACCTATCAATTCGTAAGCCGCGCCATTGAAAAGGCACTGAAAACCCCGGAGGACTTCGTGTGGAACTACATAGCAGTGATGCTGTATAACAACCAGGAGCAGCACGCGCTGAACCTTGTTTCGGATTATTCGGATGATAAGAAAATCCTCACCGTGGCCGAAAATTTTGAAAAGCAGTTTGAAAAGCAGCTCGGAAAGGACATAACCGAAGAAGAACAGCTCGGAATCAAAAAGCTGGTCATGCAGACCTATCTGCGGGCGCTGGCTCTGGATAAATGCGCGGATTACGGTCTGGAGGCACTGAAGGATTTTGATTCGCCCTTTATCCGGGAAAACACCCTGTATGCGCTGCTGAAAACCGAGCGATATGATGAATGTCTGAAGCTTGCAAAGGAGGCGAAGGACAAAACGGATCCCGCACCCCTCTATTATGCGGCGGCAGCCACCCTGGAAAAGGAGGATTTTAACACTTCCGTCGAATATGTGCTGGAGCTTGCAGAGCAGGTAAAGACGAGCGAATATCCCAAAAAGGCGGATGAGCTGCTGCATTCCTATCTTTCGCTGCTGGTCGTGGATACCGAAACCACAAAAGCAAAGTACGGTCTGCTCGGCGAGGAGCAGATAAATAAGCTCGGCAGCGATGAATTCTTAAAAAACTATATGGAGGCATATGTGAATACCTGCTATCCGTCCTACGGCGGTCACTCCATTTATGACGCCGCCTATCCGCAGGCGATGGAAACGGCGCTTGCCGCTGCGGATCGGGTGATTTCCGAACGCGGAGAGCTGTGCTATCCTTATTATCTCAAGGGCGTGACGCTGATGCAGCAGGAAAAATTCGGGGAAGCTGTAAAGGCTTATAAAAAAGCGATCGAGTATAAGAGCGACGACCCGATGATATGGTATGCGCTTTATGCTGCATATGAAGAACTGGAGGAGTGGGAGAATGCCTATACCGCCGCCGAAATCGCCGTCGGTCTGAGCCCGTGGTTCAATTATTACAGCGACTATGAGGGCATCGGTATTCATCCGTACTCATACCGCGAGGGCGCGAAAGCAATGATAGAAAAGCAGCACAAAGCGTCGCAGAAGGGGGAAAACGAATAATGTTGATTATACTTTTATCTGCCGTCTTTCTTATTTTGTTTCTGCAAACCTTCTTTCTCGGAGGTGCTGTTTTGCCGGGCATTGTCGGGCTGCTGCTTGGTGCGGCGGGTATTGTGTCTTTCATTCTGCTGAAAAAGCAAGGGAAGATACGGCTCGGCATGGCGTCGGCGTCGGCGGGTCTGCTCCTGGCGGTTATATGCTGCGTATTTATTACACCCGGTATAGGCAGAGGCACCCTGCAGCAAAAAGAAGCCCTCCTGAAGAAGCTTACCACTGCTGAAACCGCCGAGGCTGCCGAAGAAAAATACAACGCTTATATCGACGTGTACGGCGAGGACGATCCCTCCGCGCTCTGCCTTGCGAAATACTATATGCAAGCGGGTGAAGCGGATAAAAGCAGGTCGATGCTTTTTAAACTCAAAAACGAAACAAGCATAGCGTATTATCGGACAATGGTGGAATGGTACAACAAATTCGACAAAGGCAACTTCTCTTATGTCGTCAGCACACTGCTGGACGCGGTTGCCGAGCACCCTTCCTGGGCGCAGGGGCATCTGCTGCTGGGACTTTCCTATTATAAAAACGGAGACAATACATCTGCGATTTATTACCTGAAAAAAGCACAGCTCCTCGACCCGTCGGACGGCTATTCCCTGTGCTATCTCGGCGTAATATCCTATGACAGAGGAAGTTATAAGGCGGCGCGGGAATATTTGAACAGCGCCGGAAAGCTTGCCGGAAAAGATAAATATTTAAGAAGTATTATTGATACCTATCAAGAATGCGTTGAAAGGGAGGCGGCATAAATGAAAAAACAAATTTTATCTCTTATGCTGAGCTGCTGTCTGCTTATACCCATTTTGCCTATCACCGCTTCGGCAAACAGAGGAAGCCCGACGGGCGGACAGGTCACGACACCGTCGGTAAGAGATGTAATTGATCATGTCGGCGCTTCGGTATCCGACGCATATACCGCCTCACTCAACTTTTGGAATGATTACGGCAACAATATTTCCGGCGGGTTCAGCCAGGCCGGGGAGCGGTGGAACATCATAAAAAACACGCCTGACTTTGCCTCTAACTACGGGGATGCGGTAAAGGTCGGTGACGGGATATTCACGGTTGCCGGTGCAGCGACCAATGTTATGGATTCCATTTCCGCGGCGCATCAGCTCACCCATCCGCAGGATAACCCCTATGCCGCCCATCCGGCGCTTTCCACTGCCTATGACACACTGACCGCATGGCAGGCGATGATGAACTGGGCGGAGATGGCAGTCGGGGATAAAGACCCCACCGGAGGGGTGAAGCTTACAAACTATCTGCTGGGGGAGGCGGTGAAGGAGTGGTCCAACACCGCCACGCAGACGGCTGTGTTGGATTATGCCAATCACAGCACACTGGTGGGAACCCTCGACATTACCGTGCAGAATGTTAATGATTATTATACCGACTTATTCCAAAATGTATTTTACCCGTCAAGGGACGCGGAATGGTCGGTTGAGGACTGGTGGAAAAAGAGCTATTACGATAAGCTGAACTTTTATGCGCAGATGGTAAAGGAGGGACGCGACAAGGAGTTTGAATGGCTGCGCGACGAGCTGCTGAACATGGCACCGAAGGCAGGCAGCACGATTCTGCCGAATCATGTCACGGCGAAAAAGCCGAATATTTATCTCTATCCCGAAGAAAAGACCGATATAACCGTCACCTTTGAGAGGCCGGGGCGCCTGACCGCATCCATTCCCGACTATACGGGAGAATGGAGCGTAACGGCGGCGCCGGACGGCACGCTCACCGACGCAGACAAAAACAGCTACGGCTATCTGTTCTATGAGGCTCTTGTGAAAAAGAATGCGTTTCAAACCGAGGAGGGTTTCCTTGTTCCGGCAGGAAAACGGGACGAGACTTTCCGCCGGATCCTGACAGCATACGGCTTTAATGAGCAGGAAACAGCAGACTTCATTGAGTATTGGTCCGATTATCTGAAAGACGGTGCAGATCACATTATGTATCCCCTACTGACAGGCGGCGTTGACAGGGCTATGCCGATATCCTTCTCCGCCGAGCCGGACAGCATAACCCGGATATGGTTTGGCTTTGCCGTATATAATGGTGAAGAAATAAAGACGCCCGAGATCACACCTATTGTGAGAAAAGGCTTTACCGTTGTTGAATGGGGCGGCGCTGTTTTGGGGTGAGATCGTTTGGTTCGGATTTATTGAAATAAATTTATTCGGCCTTTCAAACACGCGTAAAAACGGAGGTTATCTTCTTATGAAAAAATGTACGAATCGAACCGGCAGACTATTGACCGTCCTGCTGACGCTTTGCATGATGCTGTCGCTGGTGCCGATGGCAGTATTTGCGGAATCCGGAGCGTATGCTGTTAAATTTTACCCCGGAGATTATGGAACCATGACTAAAAACGACCAGATTCCGTTTGTGTATTATGGCATTGACGATGATGTTAACAAGCCCTACTACTACAAGCTG
>CAKSSH010000068.1 GCA_934488695.1 uncultured Oscillospiraceae bacterium | reverse complement strand
GTCAACGCCGGGGTGCTTTTTAAAGGTGACGGCGCCGCCCTCTCCGGTGGTCAGGTTTTTGACGGCATGGAAAGAAAAGGCGGTAAAGTCGGCAAATTCGCCGCACATTTTGCCGTTTTTCCGGGCGCCCAGTGCGTGGGAGGCGTCGGCCAAAACAATTATCCGGCCGTATGCTGCCTGCAGGTCGTTATTCGGGTGAAAGAGGGCGCGTTTGCGCTCGATGATCTCATAAATCCGGTCATAATCGCAAAGGACGCCGGCCAGATCCACCGGGATAACGGCCTTGGTGCGCTCGGTAATGGCGGCTTCCAGCTTGTCATAGTCCATCTGGACATTGTCGGGCTGAGCATCCACCAGCACCGGGGAGGCTCCGACATGCACAATGACGCTGGCGGAGGCCGTGTAGGTATAGGCACAGGTGATAACTTCATCCCCGGGGCCGACGCCGAGGGCACGCAGTGTCATCTCCAGCGCGGCGGTGGCCGAGTTCAAACAAACGGTGCAATCGGTGTGGCAATACGCCGAAAGCTGCTTTTCAAACAGCTTGGTTTTCGGGCCGGTGGTGATCCAGCCGGAATGCAGCGTGTCGACAACTTCCCGGATATCGTCCTCCTGAATGTCCGGTGGTGAAAACGGAATATTCATCATTTTCGGTCCCTTCTTTTTTAAAAATGAGGCACAATTTATATAAACTATACTATTATAACATGCGACAGCAAAAAAATCAATGCATCTCCCCGCCTGTTTCCAAGAAAAAATGCCGTCGCGGCGAGATTTTTATGGATTTTGAAAAAGATGGACGACGCAAGAGCGCTTTTCGCCGAAAAACATTGAAAAAAAGGAAAAAATGTGCTATAATTTTTTAAATCGATGCACAAATGAGGGGTGATTATTATGGCAATTGCGGGCGCCGGAAACGATAAGGGCACGGCAGACGCGGCTGTCACACTGCGTGAGCTGCACACCCGGGCTCAGCTGAGGGAGTTTGTGGAGTTTCCGAATCTTCTGTATCGGGACTGTCCGCAGTACGTTCCTTGTCTTGCTTTTGACGAGCTGGATACGCTTGACCGGCGTAAAAATCCGGCGTATGCCTATTGTGAGGCGCGATTTTTCATGGCCTATCTGGACGGAAAGCCGGTCGGTCGGGTCTGTGCTTTGCTCAATCGGGAATACAATCGCTGCTGGAATCGGCGCTGCGTTCGGTTCACCCGGCTGGATTTTATTGACGACCTGCGGGTTTCCCGCCGGCTTCTCGGCGCGGTCGAGCAATGGGCGCGTCAGTTGGGAATGGATGAGGTACAGGGTCCGATGGGCTTTTGCGATTTGGATAAAGAGGGTATGCTGGTTGAGGGCTTTGAGGAGCGCAGCTTGTTTTTTACCATTTATAATTATCCGTATTATGTAGAGCATATGCGTGAGCTTGGCTATGAAAAGTCGGTGGACTGGATCGAATATCGGATTCGGGTGCCGCAGCAGCTGGATCCGCGGATAACGCGAATTGCCGAGGACACCATGAAGAAGCAGCGGCTGCGCTCGGTGCGTCTGCGGCGCAGCAGTCAGGTAAGGCCGTACGCCAGGGAGATTTTTGACCTGCTTTACGAGGCCTATCGGCCGCTGTACGGCGTGATCCCGCTCAATGAGGGGCAGGTTAAAATGTATGTGTCACAGTTTATTACTATGGTGCGGCCGGAATTTTTGTCGCTGATCGTTGATGAGCAGAATCGGCTGGCGGCGTTCGGAATTGTGGTGCCGTCCATGAGCGATGCGGCGGTAAAAAGCGGCGGGAAGCTGTTCCCGTTTGGATTTTTGGCGTTATTGAAGGTGCTGAAATGCCGTCGGTGTGACACGCTGGACTTTTTGTTGGTCGCCGTTCGGCCGGAGCTGCAGGGTCGCGGGATCACCGCTCAGCTGCTCTGCGAGATGTATGAGGGCGCTCAAAAATTCGGGGTGCGGTATTGCGAGACCGGGCCTATGCTGGAGGACAACAGTAAGATTCATTTGATGTGGAAGCATTTTGAGCACCGGCAGCACAAGCGCCGTCGCTGCTATATCCGAAAACTGTCCTAAAAAAGAGGGTCGTAAAAACGCAAGTTTTTACGACCCTCTTTGAGAGGAAGGGTATTTCCCGAGAAAAGCGCCTGCGTACAGGCGGTCAAAGGCCTTTCAGAGAAAGATGAGTGGGTGGTGCGGGGCGCGCCGCGCCGCCTGCGGCGGCAGGGCGCGCCTTAGAGAAAAGCGCGCAAACGCATGACGGTCGGGAGCGGTCCGGCCGGTAACGACAAGTCAGGAGGGTCAATAAAAACGGCGCAGCTCGGCGGCAAAATCGTCGTCCGGCAGAAAAGCGGTGTTGCCGTCGGCCGGACTGCCGGAGAGCGGCAGAGGACGGACGTCGGGCGTTTCGGAAAGCAGATGGCAAAGCAGCGGCCGGCGCCGTTCAATATCCATAACCGATAGGTCGGTATCGGCGCCGGCAAGCAGCAGCTCTGCGGCCGTATCATCGTCGGAAAGCGAAAGCACGCAGTGCTGCTGGGCAATGAGGGCAGCCAGTGCTTGACTGCCGGCTGACAACTGTCCGTTTATGCCGTTCGGCCAGCCGGTGTATCGGAGATAGTCGAGCAGCAAAAGACCGGTAAAATGCTGGCGACCGGCTTCAATACGAATATATAGGTCCCGGCCGGGGTCGACCTGAGCGAGTGGCCGCGGAATTTGAAGGGTCACGCCGCCGAGGCGGTCGACAAAATCGGTAAAGCTGCGGTCGGTCAGGGCGATCCGTCGGGTCAGATGCAGGGAAAAGGCACGGTTGAGCTGTGATAAGACCGCGCTGCCGCCGCCGGCACGATAAAGGTCACTGAGCAGACGGTTTTGCCCGCCGTCGGAGGATAGCCGTGTCTGCGGCGGCAGCGCCGTGACATAAACGCGCCGCGCCGGGCCGTCAAGGCCCAGCAGAAAATAGGCGTAAGGCGGCTCGTTTTTTCGGGCTTGTAGGGAGCACAGTAGTGAAAACCGGTCCTTTTCCTGTGCAACAAACGAGGAAACCGGTGCAGACGCTTGGCTTTTTACCGGGTCTTTTTCGCCGGGAACTTGGGTCAGGATCAAAACGGCGGCCAGAGAGGCGGCAACCAGCATACTGTAAAAGGACGACTTCCAAAAAGCGCGAAAGGCGCGGGACATGGCGGCATCTCCCTTGTTGCCGGCACGGCCGGCGGTCTTTTTTTCATTGTTGCCGTCGGGGGGAATTTTATGCAAAATGGGTTGCAATTCCCGAGGGAGTATGTTATCCTTGTGTTGTTTTAATCCGGGACAGGAGGGCGCGGCATGGAAAATATTTTTGAACGCACCGAGCGGCTCATCGGCCGCGCGGCTTTGCAGAAGCTTTCGGGCGCGCGGGTGGCGCTGTTCGGTCTCGGCGGGGTCGGCAGTGCGGCGTTGGAGGGTCTTTGCCGCGGCGGCGTCGGTCGCCTTTTGCTGGTGGACGGCGACCGGGTACAAAGCTCCAATCGCAATCGGCAGCTGCTGGCCACGGTCGACACCGAGGGACTTTTCAAGGTCGAAGCGGCCGCGGCGCGTGCACGCGCCATTTGTCCGGATATCGCCGTGGAGACCTACCCGATTTTTTATACGCCGGAAACCGCCGGCCAGATTGATCTGTCCGGCTGTGATTATATTATAGATGCGGTGGATATGGTCACCGCCAAAATAGAGCTGGTTCTGCGCGCAGAGGCTTTGGGGATTCCCATAATCAGCTGTATGGGAACCGGCAACAAGCTGGACCCGACCGCCTTTGAGGTTACCGACCTGTACAAAACCTCGGTGTGTCCGCTTTGTCGAGTGATGCGCCGAGAGCTTTCGCGCCGGGGGATTCGGCAGCTTCGGGTGCTGTACTCAAAAGAGGTGCCCCGCAAGAGTGCCCCGTCGGCGGACGGCAGCCGGGCACCGGCCAGTATTTCGTTTGTGCCGCCGGTTGCCGGCTTTATTCTGGCCGGCGCGGTGATTTGTGATTTGATTGGGAAAGAGACGGTGGAGGAAACAATATGAAAAGAGGGGCAGTCAGGGCGGTGGATATGCTGCACGGCAGCATTGTGAAAAATCTTTTGCTGTTTGCGCTGCCGCTGGTCGGCGGAAATGTGCTGCAGCTGTTTTATGACGCAGCCGACGTGATCGTGCTGGGTCAGTTTGCCGGCAAGGGCGCGCTGGCGTCGGTCGGTGTGACGGCGTCGGCATATCACCTGGTAATCAATGTCTTTCTCGGCTTGTCCACCGGCGCCGGGGTGCTGGTGGCGCAATATTTCGGTGGCGACCGGCGCAAGGAGGTCTCCCAAACGGTGCACACCTCGGCGGCGGTCAGCCTGCTGATCGGGGTGTCCGTCGGCGCATTGGGCTTTTTTTTGACGCCGTTTTTAATGAATATCATCGGCACGCCGGCGGATATTTTTGACGGCGCCGTGCTGTATCTGCGCATTTTGTTTATCGGTATTCCGGCAGTGGTGGTTTTTAACTTCGGCGCGGCTATTTTGCGTTCGGTCGGCGATAATCGCAGCCCGTTTGTCTACCTTATGATTTCGGGCATCCTGAATGTTTTGTTGAACCTGCTGTTTGTCGCGGTGTTTCGTTTGGACATTCTGGGAGTGGCCGTGGCGACCATTCTGTCGCAGTACCTTTCGGCGGCGTTGTGCTGGCTGCGTCTGCTGCGGACGCATGAGTATTATTATTTCAGCTTTCGGGAGATGCAGATCAATGCACCGATTCTCGGCCGTATGGTGAAAATCGGGATCCCGTCCGGGCTGCAGATGGCCATGTATTCGATTTCCAATCTCATCATTCAGGCGGCGGTCAATGAGTTGGGCACCGATTTTGTTGCGGCGACCACGGCCGAAGGAAAAATCGGGGATATTGTTTACGTCACCATGTCGGCGATGGTACAGGCGGCGATGGTGTTTGTCGGTCAGTGCTACGGCGCGGGAGACATTCGCCGGATCCATCGGCTGTTTTGGCGCAGCAGCGGCTGCATTGCGGCGGTTACCGGCTTGATGACCCTGGTGATTTTGCCCCTTTCCGTTCCGCTGCTTCGGATTTTTAATAACGATCCCGAGATCATTCGCTTGGGATGCCAGCGGATGAGGGTGTTGCTGCCGTTTTACTTCCTGTGCGGTCTTTACGAAAACGCGATAGGAATTATTCGCGGCATGGGGTACAGCTTGATGCCGATGATTGGGTCGGTGCTGGGTGTTTGCGTGGTGCGTATTGTTTGGGTGTACACCTGCTTTGCGGCCTATCCGACCTTTTCGATGCTGCTGTATGCCTATCCGGCTTCTTGGATCATTGCGGCTGTTTTGGAAACGGTGCTGTATTTTTACTATTACCATAAGGAGTCGGCTGCCGGACAGCCGTCGTCTGTATGAGCGGCCACGCAGAAAAGGCCGCTGTTTGAGCGG
>CAKSSH010000067.1 GCA_934488695.1 uncultured Oscillospiraceae bacterium | reverse complement strand
CAAAGATAGTTATGCAAAAAACAGCGGCAGCTTCTCCAGAAAAACAATATCGTCGCGGTCGGCAGCGTCTCCCTCGGCTAAAACAGCGGCTTTGCCGGTGATTTGCCCGCCGGCTTCCCGGACCAGCGTTTCCAGCGCATGCAATGATTCGCCGGTGCTGATGACGTCGTCTACAATCAGTACGCGCTTGCCGCGCAGCCACTCGGCTTCGTTACTGTCTAAAAACAGCGTCTGCTGCTTTTCGGTCGTAATAGATTTGACGTCCACCTTCATGGGATTTTGCATATACAGCTTAAACATTTTTCGCGCAACAACATATTTCTTGCCGGATTGGCGAGCCATTTCATAGGCCAGCGGAATCCCTTTGGATTCGGCGGTCACAATGATGTCGTATTCCGGCACGTGCTGCAGCAGGTCGCGTGCGCAGGCAATCGTCAATTCCACGTCGGAAAACATAACAAAGCCCGCAATATATACCTTATCATTGAGCGGGCAGATTGGCAGCTGACGCTGCAAGCCCGCTACGTTCAGCGTGTAATACTTTTCCATAAAAAGCGCTCCTTTTTTGTTGTTGAAAGTGCTGTTTAAATCAGCCCGGAGGCCAAGCAAGCATTCTACCGCCGAGTACATGAAAATGTAGGTGCTCGACGCTTTGACCCCCGTCTTTTCCGCAGTTGTTGACGATACGGTAGCCGTTTTTAAGCCCGAGTTTTTCGGTGAGCTGAGCAATTACCGTGAATATGTGTGCAACAATTGCAGCATTCTCTTCCGTCAACTGAGCGGCGCTTTTAATATGCTCTTTTGGAATAACCAAAAAATGAATCGGCGCCTGTGGCGACAGGTCCTTAAAGGCAATGACACGATCATCCTCATAAAGGCACTGCGTCGGAATCTCGCCGGATGCGATTTTACAAAAGATACAATCCATAGAAAAGCCTCCTTTATATGATTTATTTTGAGTCGGCCAATGCTGCAACAGCGTTGCGCGCGGCTTTTGCACATTCATCGGCGGCGGCAAGATCCTTGAAACCGGCCATGGCACTGTCCGGGCGGCCGCCGCCGCTGCCGCCGGCTGCCTGCGCGGCCGCTCTGGCAATGTTGCCGGCGTGCGCGCCCAGCAAAACCGCCTGTTTGCCGCAGCAAACACAGATGTTGCCTTTGACGCCATCGTCGCTTATCAAAACGGCAACGACAAGGTCGTCACGATCCCTCAGCTCATCGGAAAGCTTGCGCAGTGCATCGGGCTTTAGCTGGTCTACTCGCTTGCAAATAAAATGCAGCCGGCCGATGTCTTCAGCGTTTTGGGAAAGGCTGTTTTGCTGTGCTGCAGCGATTTTTTGAGTCAGTCGTTCAACTTCTTTTTCTTTTTGGTGAAGCTGCTCGGAAAGCTGTGTGATTTTCACATCCAGCTCTTGCGGCCCGGCCAGCTTAAGTGCGTGGGCGGAGCGATCCAGCAACGAAAGATTTTGGCGAAGGTACAAAAGCAGGTTTCGGCCGGTCACTGCTTCGATTCGGCGAACGCCGGATGCGGCCGAGGTTTCGCTGATTATTTTGAAAAGACCGATTTGCGCCGTGTTTTCAACATGTGTTCCGCCGCACAGCTCTTTGGAGAAATCGCCGACGGAGACTACCCGGACGGTGTCGGCGTATTTTTCGGAAAACAGTGCCATGGCGCCGCTTTTTCGTGCTTCCTCCAACGACATATTTTCAATCGTTACCGGCAGCGCGTCCAAAATTACGGCATTGACTGCATCCTCAACCTCCAAAAGCTCTTTGGGACTTAAAGCAGAAAAATGCGAAAAATCAAAGCGCATACGGGTGTCATCCACCAGTTGTCCGGCCTGACGGACGTGGGCGCCGAGAACCTTTTGCAATGCCGCTTGCAAAAGATGAGCGGCGGTGTGGTTGCGCATAACAGCTTTTCGGTGTTCAACGTCCACAGAAGAAATGGCGGTGCATCCGACAGGCAAGGATCCGGAAAGCACAACACCGTTTGCAAAAAAACGACCGTTTTTATCTTTCTTGCAGTCCCGAATTTCAACAGTTGCATCGTTGCAGCAAACCGTGCCTCGGTCGGCTGCTTGGCCGCCGCTTTCGGCGTAGAACGGTGTCGGCTCCAAAAGCAGGGAAACCGCTTGACCGGTTGAGACGGTCGACAGGAGCTTGCCGTCGCAGACAATACCGCGGACAACGCTGTCACATTGCAGCGTGTCATAGCCGCAGAAGGGGGTTTGAATATCGGCAATTCCGTCGATTTCGGTCTCCACCCAACCGAGCACATCCATTTGCTCTCGCGCGCGGCGCGCTTGTTCGCGCTGCTGCTGCATAAGACCCGAAAAAGCCTCCTCATCTACCGTGAGGCCTTTTTCTCCGACAATTTCCCGCGTCAAGTCAATGGGGAACCCGCAGGTATCATAAAGCTTGAAAGCGGCATCGCCCGGAAAAACGGCCGTGCCGGCGTTCAGCTGCTTTTGTATGAGATTGTCCAGCAGTTCCATGCCGCGGTCAATCGTTTTTGCAAAGCTGTCCTCTTCGGCTTCAACGATTTTTTTGATGTAGTCCGCTTTGGCTAAAAGCTCGGGATAGGCAGTTTTGTTTTCGGAAATAACGGTATCCACCACCTCATACAGGAAGGGACGTCGGATTCCGAGCAATCGACCGTGACAGGCGGCCCGGCGAAGGAGACGCCGCAGCACATATCCACGACCCTCGTTGGAGGGAATCACACCGTCGCCCACCATAAAGGTGGTGCTGCGAATATGGTCGGTGATAATGCGAAGAGACACGTCTGTTTTTTCGTTGGATTTATAAGGAACATCGGCAATACGGCATATGTGCTGCATGATGTTTTGAACGGTGTCCACTTCAAAAAGGTTGTCCACTCCCTGCATAATACAGGCAAGGCGCTCCAATCCCATACCGGTGTCAATGTTGGGGTGCTCCATGGGCGTATAGTGCCCGTTTCCGTCAGAGTTGTATTGAGAGAAAACCAAATTCCAGAATTCGACATACCGGTCGCAGTCACAGCCGACGGCACAATCCTTCTTTCCGCAGCCATACTGCTCGCCGCGGTCAAAATATATCTCCGAGCAGGGGCCGCAAGGCCCTGCGCCGATTTCCCAAAAATTATCCTCGCGACCGAGACGGACAATTCGGTCCCGCGCAACCCCGACCTCATTGACCCAAATATCGATCGCCTCATCGTCCTTTTCATAAACCGAGACCCAAATACGGTCGACAGGAATTTTCAGCTCCTGTGTAATAAATTCCCATGCCCAGGCAGTGACCTCATGCTTGAAATAATCGCCAAACGAAAAATTGCCCAGCATTTCAAAGAAAGTGCCGTGACGAGAGGTCTTTCCGACACGCTCAATATCCGGCGTGCGGATACATTTTTGGCAGGTTGTCACCCGTTTTGCAGGAGGCGTTGCCTGCCCGAGAAAATACTTTTTTAAAGGGGCCATCCCCGAGTTTATCAAAAGCAGACTGTTGTCGTCGATCGGTACCAGCGGAAAGCTGGAAAGCCTTTTGTGCGCTTTGCCCTCAAAAAAGGTCAGAAACTTTTCCCGAAGCTCATTCAGTCCCGTCCATTCCATGCAAAGAAAACCTCTTTCTTTAAAAAAATAAACCTGTCGCCCCAAAACAGGGACGACAGGAAAACCCTACCGCGGTACCACCCAAATTGCGCATGATCTGCGCCGCTCAATCCGAAAGGATGCGCCCGTAACGCTGTGCTGCGGCAATGTTCGTCACATTGCAGCTCGGGGATGGCATAAGCCTTGCTTACTCCTGCGGCGCTTTCAGCACAGCCGATAAAGGGCAGGCACCGTTCTCTTTCGGATAGCCGAGGCTCTCTTCCCGTCATTGCTTTTTAAAAATTATAACACAGGTTCCTTTTTTTGTCAATCGAAAATTAAGAGCAAAATCCACCCTTATAAAGCCCGTTGCAAATTTCGCGAAACGCCGGGGCACAGCTTGCGGCGCCGGAATTTCCGCCTTCACAGAGAACGACAATGGCGTATTGCGGCTTTTCGGCGGGGTAAAAGCCGGAAAACCATGCCTGTACCATGGTTTGGCCGTTTTGAGACCACCCGGTTTCGGCCGAGGCTGTTTTACCACCGGCCCCAAGAGCACAAGGCTTTGCAGAACGTCCGGTACCGTTTTCGACGGTGTAAATCATAAAGGAACGCAGCTGCGCTGCAACTTGTGCGCTCAGCACCCGAACGTTTTCGACGGGCTTTTCAGTTTCGATGAGCGTTTTATCCTGCGACAAGATTCCGCGGACAAGGCGTGGTTCCACCAACAATCCGCCGTTGGCGACAATACTAATCATTTTGGCAATATGCACCGGAGTCGCCAGAAGAGAGCCTTGACCGAAGCTGACATTTGCAAGGTCGCTTTTGCCGGTAAGCTCGTCGACGGCGGGCAAATTGCCGCTCGGAACGGTCATGTTGTCGCAAAGCTCGATGGGACTGCCCAGCCCCAGTGCCGCGGCGGTGCTCAAAAGACGTTCCTTGCCCACCGAAAGCCCCAGCTTAATAAAGTAGGGGTTGCAGGAATTTGCAAATGCGGTTTGCATGGTTTGAAAACCGTGCCCCGTTTGCTTGTGACAATGAAACAACAATCCATCCACGGCCATGGCGCCGTTGCAGGTGTTGGAAAAAGATGGCGAGATCCCGCGGGAAAGGGCGGCAGCACACACAGCAATTTTAAAAGTAGAGCCGATATTATATGCACACAGATTGCGGTTGAGCAGTGCGCCGTCGCCCGAGGCAATGCTGGCGGCAATATTATCACGCTTGTATTCGGGAAGACTGACGCCGGCCAAAATATCGCCGTTCTGCACGTCGCAGACAAGGATACTGCCTTTTCCGGGCAGCAATCGAGCGGCAGATTGTGCAATAGTCTGGATTTTTTGAGACAGGGTCAAAACGACGCCCGCTGTATTGTCGCCTTCCTTCAGAACAGTCGGCTCCGAGCCGGACAATGCGCGCCCCGCCGCATCGATCGGATAGCGCAGCGACAGGGAAGCGCCTTGAGCGCCGAGAACGGAGTCGTATGCCTTTTCTATGCCGGCGACGCCGTGAGCCAGCTCGCCATCGCAATAGCCGATAAGGTGGACGGCAAGCGGCGTCTGCGCATACCGTTTTCGGACAAGAAAGACCTTAACGTCCTGACTTTCCGAAATAAACCGATCGGTTTCAAAGACAAAAGGCTTTCCCGCGGAAAATCGTCCCTCAATTTTTGAAAATTCCGCCGCCGGCAGAGCTCGGTGCAGGTAGGCTTTGCTTTGCAAAGACGGCAGCACGGCCACCTTGTACACTTTTTCGGCACAAACAAGCGGGGAAAGCTCGCGGTCGTAAATGCAACCGCGGCTTTTGTCCAGTACGACACGGTAGCTGTTGGCATTTTGCGCAGCGGCCAACACCGAAGAATTTTGCGCTAATGAAAACAGCCGAAAGACAAGCAGCCCCAACGTAAAAAGCATACAAGAAAACAAAAAAACGATTCGGGCAAAAAAACGGGACATGAGAACACCTCCTCGGTGTTATCATGCCCCAAACAGTCAGGAATTAATTTGCCAGTTGATCGGCTCAATAGCATTTTTACAAAGAAAATCATTGGCTTTTGAAAAATGACGGCACCCGAAAAAACCGTTGTAGGCCGAAAGCGGACTGGGATGGG
>CAKSSH010000066.1 GCA_934488695.1 uncultured Oscillospiraceae bacterium | reverse complement strand
TGAGTATACTGCAGGGTCATTCCCTTATCAATATATTTTTTTACTTCATCCGTTCCCAAAAGCAGGCTGTAGGCGTTCATTATATCCTCCTGCACGCCTTCACCTCCCGAGTAAACCGAAAAATCATAACAGCCCGTTTCACCGATGCGCCCGTCCTTTCCGGAAATCATCGGGTATGCGAAAAAATGCTTATCACCCGTTGCCACCAAAATAGCCGCATTGGAACACACCTCGCTGACATTGCAGCGCAAAAGAAAGCAATCTTCGCCCTTTCCCGGGTAGAGCGCTTTATCCGTCAGCACCGTATAATTTCCGTCTTCACCTATATCCGCCTTATACACGGCAGCACTGCAGCTTTTCCGCGTTGTTATGACAGCATACAACTCGGCGCCGCCCGCATCTACAAGCGGAGCGTCGCAAAGAAACGCATATTTTTCGGCATATTTACTGTTTTTAATATAGCTGCGCAAATCGTCTTGCTTGGCTTTGTGCCCCACAAAACCAACAAAGGCTATACCGGCCGGATAACCACTTTCGTCAATCTTTTTGTACAAAGCCGCTCGCTGTGCATCTGCCCGGGGCGTTGAAACGGGGGCATCCGCAACTGCGCCGCTGCCCACGGGGTTGCCGCTACTCGCAAGGCTACCGCTGTCGTCTGCAATTATGCCGCTGTCCACAGGGCTGCCGCTGCCGGCAAAAGAGCTATCTTTTTCGGGCAGGGCGGCACAGCCGGCTAACAGGATAAAAAGGAACAGCATGATACCGGCCAATAATACATTTCTATTCATTTCAACTCTCCTGTTGAACCTTTGTTCTGTTTTGCTTCCGACTATTCAAGAAAGAAGGTCCGGCCCTATGCCGACGGTGGACAAAACAGCCCGCCAACCAATAAGGCTGCTGTTGCCGGTCCGCGGACAACGGGCAAACAAGGGGGCAATTTCACTGCGCCTCAACGCGCTAAGGGGTGCCCCTCGGCATTTTTTCGGTTTTTTCAGGGTTTTCGGCACAGTTGTTTTTATTATCTATAGTATAGCATAAAAGTCCCTTTTTCTGCAACATTTTTTGCTTATGTTCGGAAAAAAGCGGGCTTGCTGTGTTTCGCTTTAAAAGCAAAAGGTGAACACGGCGATAGGACGCCATATTGGGACCGCGGCGCCCACCCGCACCTTACCGGTTTTCCCCCGATCGGGCGACCAATCAATTTTAGTGTATCATCGCGAAATCTCTTATAATTGTTTTTTGAGCTTTAAATTATTTTTGCGTCCTGCTTAATGCTTCTTCCTGTGTGGCGTTTGTAAAGCTTGGTCATAAAGCTCACATCACAAAACCCCAGCTTATCGGCAATTTCCTGCAATGAATAATTATTCTGATAAAGTCTTTTAGCCTCTGCAAAACGAAGCCGGTTGCGGTAATCTATAGGTGATTTTCCGAAAAATTCGCCGAACTTCTTTCTGAAATAGCTTTCGCTCAAATTGCAGCTCTCGGCATAAAGCTTTACGGGTAAATTCTCTTTATAATGCTTGTGTATAAAATCAACCGCCTTTTCTATTCCTGCATAATCCGAAGATTTTACTACTACAGGCGCGGTTAAAAAGGATAACAGGTTATAAAATTCGGATTTAATCTTCAAAAGCTCCAAAGGGTTAGCCCTTTGAGTAATATAAACCAATTGAAATAAATCCTTCAGCCTATCAAGCGGTTCTCCGACCCTTGTAATATACACATCCGATTTGCAGCCGAGATTGGCCCCCTTAATATCAAAGCAAATTCCAATTCCGCCGCAATTTTCTCTCCCGCAGGAAAATGCGGTGGTTTTATAATATGTATTATCGGGTATAAAAATAAGCGTACCGCACGGAGCAAAAAAGCTTCTGCTGTCAATTTCATAAAATCGCTTTCCGCCCGTTACCAAATGAAACAAATTTTTTCTTCTGGGGCTTTGAAGATAATCAACCGTATTGCCGTTTTCAAAGCTCATTTTATAACTTTCAATGCCTTCAACGTCAAAATCGCTGTATCTTAATTGCGCCAAAAAATTCTTCATAATCGAAACATCCCTTTTTAAAATATAACCTTATTATAATAGTAAAAATACAGCGTGTCAAATAAAATCGAATAATACAATTTCTGAGTCGAATAGCACATTGCTATTATTGCAGTTTATTCTATAATTGAAATGAGGTGATTGATTTGCAAAATGAATTTTTTTCAATTGATTTTAATCAAACCGGAGGCAATATTGAATCATTGACAAATCCGAAGGACGAACATAAAATGAACTGGTTCGCAAGGGATTGGTGTCTCGAATACGGAAACGGTGTCGGCATCGGGTTGCTGAAATACAACAATGCCAGTACTGCCGAGCCGCTGTATATAAGAAATAAATCCCGCTCCGTAATGTCCTTAAAATCATTTGATGAGGGTGTCAGTGACTGCATCGCAATCTATGAAAATAATGATTTACGGATAACGGTTTACAGATTTTTTTCCGACAGCGGCAGCTACTGTGAGCGCTATACTGTTAAAAATTTAAGAGACACCGACTTCTTTCTTGAGCACGGTGATTTAGGTATAATAATGCCTTTTAACGATGTGTACACCTATGCTGACGACTGCATGATCAACCGCTGCAACACGCATATATGGTGCGGCGGTAATACAGCCTATGTAAATGCGCTGAGAATGGGAAATTCCGAAATCAACTTAGGAATGGTTTTGACAAAGGGCGCAATAAAAAGCTATAGTGTGGAAAACCCAAAATCAAATTACCGAGGTATTTTTATTTTAAACCCCGACCATATGGAGCTATTACCCAACGAAGAATATGTATTGGAATGGGAATTCTTTTGGCATAAGGGCAACTCAGACTTTTACCGGAAGGCATACACTTATCCAAGCTTTATAAATATTGAAGCTTCCCATTTCACTGTTTTTGAGGACGAGCAAATTGAATTTGCTGTTAAGACCCAAAACACCGATGAAATAAAAATCCTTTATGACGGAAATTCAGTTGATTATAAAAAATGTAAAAACGGATGTAGGGTCACATTTTCTCCCCGAAAATCAGGTGAACACCGTTTCGATATATATGTAGGCGCACTGAAAACATACACGGAATTTTTTGTTGCAGAAAAACCGGAATCGCTTATAAAGAAAAGAATTGATTATATTATAAAAAACCAGCAATATCTCAGAGAAGGCAGCCATTTGCACGGCGCTTTTCTGATTTACGATACCAAAGAAAAGGAAAAGGTTTTCGATTCGGTATTTCGTGACCATAACGCCTGCAGAGAACGCACCGGCATGGCACTTTTAATTACAAAATATTTACAGACGCATAACGACGATAATGTTAAAAAGGCACTCGATAAATATATCGCGTTTATTATGCGTGAAGTATTTGACTGTGAAACCGGCGAGATTTACGACGGATTAAGGAAAAGCGTGAAAAGGCTTTATAACGCCCCCTGGATTACTATTCTTTTCACAGAAATGTACCTTTTGACTAAAGATACAGAATATCTGAACTACATTATAAAAATTTTAAAGCATTACTACTCTGCGGGCGGGGAAAAATTTTATCCAAACGGACTTTCCATGCGCAAAACTATCTCTGCTTTTTACGATGCAAATATGAAAGCAGAGGGTGATATGGTTAAAAATTGGTATATCTCTCATACAGATAATATCATTGCAAATTCTCTTTCTTACCCGAAGCATGAAGTGAATTTTGAGCAAACTATTGTATCCCCTGCCGCAACCTTTATATCTGAAATTGCTTTTATCACAGGTGACGTTCATTACAAAACCGAAGCCCTGAAGCATATCAAAATTTTAAAAAGATTCAATGGTCATCAGCCAAGCTACCACTTGAATGAAATACCTATAAGGTTTTGGGATGACCGCTGGTTTGGAAAGTCACGGCTTTTCGGCGACACTTTTCCGCATTATTGGAGCTGCCTCACCGCAAGAGCATTCATGGCATATTACAGCTGCTCGGGTGATGAAACCTACAGACTGGCAGCGCTGCAATGTGCAAGAAATTGCCTTTGCCTGTTTAATGACAGGGGCGAGGGCTCATGCGCTTATGTATACCCCTTTAAAATCAATGATATAAAGGGTGAATTTTATGATGAATGGGCAAATGACCAGGATTTTGCTTTGTACTTTTATTTGGTTATAAATGAAATTCAGTCCTCCGGCTGCACTAACAGCAAAACATCCGCAAGCCTGTTCACAAGTAAACAAAGATAAGGCAAGGCGCTTTTTTATACATCGGTTTATATGCCCGTTCCGGCAGTAATTGCTTCACCAATATAAGTACCAATTCGTCCCTGACTTTTGCACCATTCGCAAGTAAAAATTCTGTTTTTGAGCATCGTGCAGCTGGAATACCATCGAACGAACCCCTACGTTTACGGGTATAACGCATATCTCTCATCGATGGGTTTTTCCGGCTCAGTCGCTCTCCTCTGCGAATGGAACGCAGCGTTCTCCGAAGTGCAGTCTGCGCAAGCGATTTGACACTTCGCGGCACTGTGCAAGTTCCGTCTCGCGCATATTGACACGGACAGTAAAATGGGTTATAGTGATTCGGAAAACACGCACAAATGCGCAAACGGAGGGGCTGAAATGTTTAACATTGAGCGGCAGGCAATGATTTTATCCTATCTGGAGGAACGTAACACTGTCTCGGTGCAGGAGCTGTCTGAAAAGCTCTATGCCAGCCCCAGTACCATCCGGCAGGACCTGAGCGAATTGGAAACGCAGGGCTTTCTGAAACGCATTCACGGCGGGGCCGTGCTCACCGCCGGCAGCACTTTCGATACTCCCGCTCGGCTCCGGCGCACCCAGCAGCTGACGGAAAAGCAGCGGATCGCCGAGCTGGCCAGCCGATTTTTGAAACCCTCCAGCTCCTATTTCTTTGATTCCAGCTCCACCTCGGCCATTCTGGCGCGGCGGCTGGCAGAGTATCCGGATGTGAAGATCGCCACCAACAGCGTGGCGATCCTGTCGGACATGAGCAGCACCGACAAGGTTTCCATCATTTCCTGCGGGGGAGTATCTCCACTCCCCCTGGGATGAGTTGACCGGACATATAGCTTTTATTCTACAACAGGAGGCGCTTTTTCACCGTCCGCTGTTCGAGATACAGTCCAACGGGTTGTGGTATGTTACCTTGTAACAAACGATATGGCAAGTCATTTTTGAATTTCAGAAAGAAAAAGATGAAAGCGGTTCGTAGCAAAACAACCGTGTGGTTAAAGCCTGCACCGCAAAAGACAAAGAAAATAGTATTTCTAAAAACGGCGGAGAAGTCCACCGACCGCTCAAAGCCTTGACAAAACTGTTTGCGATATGTTATACTGCGGAAAGTTAAGGACAACTGAATAAGCGAAATTTAATTTTGAGTTTCGGACTCGCACTTACATAATCATCGATGCAATGGCACATCGTGATTTGAAGTGCGGGTCTTTTTGTTTTAATCCGCAGGAAAGGCTGGCTCATATATGAAAACGCCGATCTACATATTTTTATATCTGTCAAAACGGTTTGCTGAAATTTTGCCGTATAAATGGCGAAAACCCCGATGAAATCGGGGTTTTCACGGGCTACATCTATTTTGTAGCCCTATTATGTCTAAGAACTATCAAAAGGTACAAAACCGAGATAAGAACACCAGAGG
>CAKSSH010000065.1 GCA_934488695.1 uncultured Oscillospiraceae bacterium | reverse complement strand
GGCAGACCTACGATACCAAGCTTCATAATAGAATCTCCTCATTAATTATTCTTATGATTATTCGTTCCAGAGTTCTTAAAATGTAAAAAAGAATCCAGTACAAAATCATATTATACAAAAATTTTTCTTTAAAAACAACATATAATTTACTTATTAAAATAATTTATATAAAAGTATAAGAATATATCCATATATTGTGCTGAAAATGATGACAAAACACTATATAAGCAATCAAAACACGAAATGGAGAAAAAGACTGTTATTAACTGCCTTCTGACATTAAATAAACTAAAAAAAGGACTTGTTTTTTAAACAAAATTGTGTTACAATGAAAAAAAGTTTTTTAGTGGGAGCGTTTGGATGAAAACAAATCAAAAAACCGGCGCTGCGGCGGCGGTACAAAAAAAACGCAGAGCCGTTGCAGTCGGCGCAACCGTGCTGGCGTTTGCTCTTGTCGGTGTTGTGACGGTGGCGGTTTTGTTGACCCAGTGGGCTATCTCTTGGTTTGACGATTCCGAAAAAAAGGCGTCGTTTGAAAAATTTATTGCACCGGTTGTCATGGTGGACCCGGTGGCTTTTTCCAATGTTGCCAATGCGGACGAACACGCACTGCTGATGTCTTCTATGTGGAATTTGCTGACGGGGATCGGTGAAAACGAAACGACGTACCCCGAGGATGAATACGGCATGATGTTAATTCCGGCAAGCGATTTGGACGTTTCGGCGGCCAGCTTGTTCGGCAGTGAGGTGTCGCTGTCGCACCAGACGTTCGGAAACACCAGCCTGACCTTTGAATACAATGCCGAAAATTCTTGTTATACCGTTCCGCCGATGGGGTACAATGTGCAATATCAGCCGCGCGTGGATAAGATTCGCCGCAAGGGGAAGATGTATACCCTGACCGTGGCGTACATGGCCTCAAGTACAACACTGGCCCCCTCGGAAAATACGGCGAAGCCGGACAAGATCATGTATTACACGCTGGAGAAAATTGCCAAAAACAAATATGTGATTCGGGCCATTCAGGAAACCCCGCAAATTGTTGAATATGAGTATTACAGTGTGGAAAGCACGCTGCCTAAAACCGAAAGCGAGTCGAGCGAAAAGAGCTCTTCTCAGGCAGCCTGATGTCGACAAAAAACCGAAGGAAAAATCCTTCGGTTTTTTAATTTTTTACTTGACAAAAACATATGAGTGGTGTATCATATGAATATAGAAACATATGAACAATCATTTAATTGAAGGAGGTGAGCAAATGCCGCATTGTCATGATGAGGTGCTCAAAAAAGTCCGGGAGGAGCTGCCGACCGATGAATTGCTGTGTGATTTAGCGGATTTGTTTCGTTTGTTTGGAGACACGACCAGAATCAAAATCCTCTATTCTTTGTTTGAATCGGAGATGTGCGTTTGTGCCATTGCAGAGCTTCTCGGCATGACCCAGCCTGCCATTTCACATCAACTGAAGATTCTTAAGGATGCAAATTTGGTGGCGTGCCGTCGTGAAGGAAAAACCGTGTTTTATTTTCTATCGGACGACCATGTAAACAGTATTATTATGCAGGGCTTTACCCATTTGCTTGAAGAAAGGGAAGAGGTAAAATGAAAAAAAGCTTTCGCTTGGAGGATTTGGACTGCGCCAACTGCGCTCGCAAAATGGAGGATGTCGTTCGGCGGATTGACGGCGTCGAGGCGGTGACAATCAGTTATATCGGACAAAGGTTGACGCTGGAAGCGGCGGATGACCGATTTGACAGTGTGCTGGATGAGGCGGTGCGTCTTATGCATAAAATCGAGCCGGATTGCAGGGTGGTGCGCTGATATGACACGTAAGCAGAAAAAAAGACTTTATCGCGCATTGTCAGGCGCGGCAATAAGCGCTGTCGCCTTCTTTTTACCTGTTCCGGCAGTTCGGGCTGCGCTGTTTGCAGTCGCCTATTTATTAGCCGGGTATGATGTGTTGTTTTCGGCTGTACGCAATATTTTGGCCGGACAGGTTTTCGACGAGAATTTTTTGATGACTGTTGCAACTGTCGGAGCGCTGGCGCTCAGAGACTTCCCGGAGGCGGCGGCGGTCATGATTTTATACCAGCTCGGGGAGGTACTGCAGGGCATTGCGGTCGGCAAGAGCCGGCGAAGCATAGAGGCACTGACGGAAATTCGGCCGGATACCGCACGAGTTTTGCGGGACGGTCGAGAAGCCATAGTATCTCCGGAGGAGGTGGCAATCGGCGAGACCCTGCTGATTCGTCCCGGAGAGCGGATAGCGCTGGACGGTGAGGTGCTGCGCGGCCGGACTTCGGTGGATGCTGCGGCGCTGACCGGTGAAAGCGTTCCGGTTGAAAAGGGCGTTGGAGACAGTGTTATCAGCGGCTCTATTAACCTCAGCGGTGAAATTGAAGTTCGGGTGCAAAGCAGTTTTTCCGAAAGCACCGTTTCCAAGATTTTGGATCTTGCACAGAACGCTGCGGAGAAAAAAGCCCGTTGTGAGAACTTTATCACCTCTTTTGCGCGTATTTACACGCCGGCCGTGGTTGGTGCGGCGGTGCTTGTAGCATTGCTTCCGCCGATTTTTATAAATCAGCCGTTTGGCGTGTGGATCGAGCGGGCGTTGACCTTTTTGGTGGTTTCCTGCCCTTGTGCGCTGGTTATTTCGGTGCCGCTTTCCTTTTTCTGCGGAATGGGAGCGGCTTCCAAGCGCGGTATTTTGATTAAAGGGAGCAATTTTGTTGAGGCGCTTTCAAGGCTGGACACGGTTGCGCTGGACAAAACAGGAACCTTGACCCGCGGCAGCTTTTCCGTGACGGCAATTCATCCGCAGCAAATGGACGCGGCGGCTTTGCTGGATATTGCGGCGGTGGCCGAAAGTCATTCCAATCATCCGGTGGCAGCCTGTATTGCGGCTGCACATAACGGACATATTGACAAAAACCGTATTGGCAGTGTTCAGGAGCTCGCCGGTATGGGGCTTATGGCTCAAATTGACGGAACGGTTTTTGCGGTTGGCAATCGTCGTCTGATGGAAAAGGTCGGTGCGCAGGCACATGATTGTCATTTGCCCGGTACGGTGGTGCATATTGCTCGTGGCAGTGTGTATCTGGGGCACATTACCGTCAATGATGAGCTTAAACCGGATGCACGGGCAGCTATTGAGGCATTGCATAGTGTCGGTATCCGAAAAACGGTATTGTTGACCGGTGACCTTGAGGCGGCAGCCAAGCCAATTGCTCAAGAGGTCGGCGTGGATCAGCTGCATGCAGCCCTGCTGCCGGGACAGAAGGTGGAGGTTGTCGAACAGCTGCTTGAGGAGGGGCGTCGGGTAGCTTTTGTCGGAGACGGGATCAATGATGCCCCGGTACTGGCAAGAGCCGACGTTGGCATTGCCATGGGCGCAGCCGGAAGCGATGCGGCGATTGAGGCAGCCGATGTTGTGCTTATGGACGACCGTCCCGGGGCAATTGCCGAAGCGATTTCTATTGCTCGGAAAACCATGCGGATTGTGCGGCAAAATATCGTGTTTTCTTTGGCGGTCAAGGCGTTTATTTTGGCCTTAGCGGCGGTTGGCCTTGCCGGTATGTGGATTGCGGTGGCAGGCGACGTCGGGGTCATGCTGTTAGCGGTGTTTAATGCGCTGCGTGCCATGCGTGTTACCGGAATAAAGCGATAAAAAAATCCGGGGGCTGAAAGCCCCCGGATTTTTTACGAAACTGTGTGCTTTGCCCTGTCGGTTTAAAAACCGACTTTTCGGCTTAGTCAAGGATGAAACCGACATTGCCGGCGCAGGCGGCATTGGATTCATCAGTATCAATATGCATGGCAGTTGCAAACTTCGGAGAAACCCGTACCACAACATCGTCAAAAACGGTGGTGCGTTGCTCAGACGGAATCCGGACCTGAATGGTTTGCTTGTCCTGCAGGCCGAATTTTTCAGCATCCTCCGGGGTGATGTGCAGGTGGCGCTTTGCGACAATGACCCCTTCTGCAAGCTCAATTTCACCGCAGGGTCCGACCAGCTTGCAGCCGGCACTGCCTGCCGTGTCTCCCGACTCGCGGATGGGGGCGGTCACGCCGATGGAGCGCGCGTCGGTCATGGAAAGCTCAACCTGAGTTGCGGTGCGCACCGGGCCTAAGATGGAAACACCGGCAAGCTCCCGCTTGGGGCCGACTACCGTGACGCGTTCCATGCAGGCAAACTGACCGGGCTGGGACAGTTCTTTCTTTACGGTAAGCTCGGCATCTTTTCCGAACAGGGTCTCCAAATCCTGCCGGGAAAGGTGCACGTGCCGTGCCGAGGTTTCAACTAAAATTTCTTTTGACATGCTATCTGCTCCTTTTTGCAACTGAAAATTTATTCTAAAAAACATTGTACGCCTTTTCACGGTGGTTTTCAAGGTCTTTTTGGAAAAAAGCGTCGTTTTTGGGCTTTTTCCCCGAAAAAAGTAGCCAAAATTAGTTTTAGTGAATATAGTAAAACAGAAACTCGGCGGGAGGGAAACGGATGACAAATTCCGAGCAGGTGATTCATTTTTTCATGAGCGCGGTTACGCCCGGCGGCTTTGTAACGCATTTTTCCGAACTGACGGATCCTTGTCGTTATCGGCAAGCTTATCTTATTAAAGGCGCTCCGGGCTGCGGAAAGTCAACGCTGATTCGTCGCGCTGCCGCAGCAGCTGTGCTGCAGGGAAAGCCGGTGGAAATGATCCATTGTTCAGCCGACCCGCAGTCGCTGGATGCGGTGGTGCTGGGAGATGTTACGTTGACAGATGCGACGGCGCCGCACATCCTGGAGCCGGCATCTCCCGGCTTGTTTGAGCGGGTAATATCGCTGTATGATTTTTGCGACCCGAAAGTACTTTCTCAAAATAGAACGCCGATACAACAAGCTGTGGCCCTGCAAACGACGCTGCAGAAGCGTACCGCTGCTTATGTGCGGGCAGCCGGTATGCTTCTGGCCTCTTGCGAGCGCTTGGCAGCACGCTGTATCGACGGAGAAAAGCTATCTAATTACATCGCGCGTTTTTGTATGCGAGAGCTTAAAAAACCGCATACCGGCAAGGGGACGGAACGGGTACGCTATTTGAGTGCGTTGGGTGAAAACGGAGTTGTGCTTTTTTTAGAGACGGCGCAAAAGCTGTGCCAGCGACGCATTTTATTGTTGGATGACAGCGGGGCTGCGTCGGGGATTATTCTTTCCGAGATTCGGGCTGCGGCGTTGTCTATGGGCTATGACGTATACAGCTGTCCTTGTCCTATGTCGGCTTCCGGGCGGCTGGAGCATTTGTTGATCCCGCAGCTTTCTCTTTGCTTGCTGACCTCAAACAAGTTTCATCCGATTGCCATAGAGGGCAGTCGCAGGGTACATACAGCGCGCTTTTTTAATCGGGAACAAATGCAGTCTCACAGCTTTCGCAATTCGTTTCAGCGTCGTGCGGCACGGCAGCTGTTGCAGGAGGCGTCGATCTTTTCCGGCCAATGGCTTGAAAATCGTCGCGCTTTGGAAAAATATTACACGGCAGCTTGTGATTTTACAGCTTCCGATCGGTATTTCGATAGGTTTTTGGCTGAAATTTCAGCCCCGGTCGGACAGTAAAGAGCCTCTCCGGACAGCTTTTTCGCTGTCCGGTTTTTTTATCTTTTCAACCGGTTCCTTAAAAAAGTGCTAAATTTAAAAAAAGCGATTTTGAGTCGAGACGGTTTTTGTGTCGCAAATCGGGATTAAAAAGCTGCAGTTTTTTCTGAAAAGGATTGACTTTCAGAAAAGGTCTTGCTAAAATAAAGGCGAAATTTGCAAAACGGCAAAGGAGCGTGCACGGTATGGACGAAAGGTATTACGATTTTAACGAAAATCTGATTCAGTTGTCGCAATATGAAGTTTTAGGTCAACTGCAAAATCCGTTTTTGATGGAAAACGGAGCAATTGCCGACACGCCTCAAAAATGGGCACAGCGCCGTCAGGAAATGCTCAAAACGGTTGTCGAGTTGCAATACGGGACCCAGCCGCCCGCTCCGGAGTTTTTGGAGGTAGAGACGCTGTACGGCGGAAAATACGGTGGCCCCAGTTCTTACCGAATCATTACAGGGACTCGGAAAAAGCCGGTCGATT
>CAKSSH010000064.1 GCA_934488695.1 uncultured Oscillospiraceae bacterium | reverse complement strand
TTCCAATCTACATAAGCAAAGCTCCAGAAAATGCTCCGATAACCGCAGCGTTGCGTCACCGCAAGACTGCGGGGGCTGAACTCTCCCATCGGCGGACGGAACAGTGTCATTTCATATTGAAATTCCTGCCGCACATATTCATGCAGACGAGTAATCTGCTCAGCCGCCTTTTCATCGGACAGCGTCGGCATGGAAGGGTGTGACCAGCTGTGATTGCCGACAACATGGCCCTCATCAAGCATACGCCGCACCAACGCCGGATTTCGTTTCACATAATCCGCAGTTACAAAAAAGACTGCTTGTACCCCTTTTTGACGCAAGGTGTCCAAAATCGGCGCGGTGTAGCCGTTCTCATAGCCCTCATCAAAGGTCAAATATACATTTTTACTGTCCTCACCGACAAAAACGGCTCCGAATTTTCCGTATTTTTCATTATACCCGACCGCACTGCCGGGTCTTGCATGATTTCGGATAATGCCCGGTCCCCAGCCGCGTTTGGTACTGTCCAGTCCCTGCAGATCCGCCGGAGGCGCGTACTGAGACACTGCCGAAGCAATACTGATTTTCGACGATGACGGCAGGCTTTCCGGCGCGCTTTCCGATGGCAGCGGTGCGGACGACAGGTCTGCTTTCTTTTCAGCTGCAACCGCCGAAGCCGTGTTCTGTGCCGACGTCACGACCGAAGAAACAACCTCAGGCTTTTTTTTGCCACAGGCGGAACAAAGCGCGATTGCCGCGATGGCAAAAAGGGCAGATGCGCTGCGCAACGCTCTGCCAAAGCGGATACTGTTTTTCATATAAATCCCCCACGATACTGTTAATTTTTTATTCCGGACGGCGCCTCGGACAAAGCCGCCTCTCTGACGCCGCTGCCAAAAGGCTGCTTGAAGTTTCATGTTTTCCGTCAATATTTTTCTGCGAACTATCCTCGCTTGCAGATAATACGCTCCGCATACTGTTCGGCCGGCGACCGCCGTTATTTACCGGCCCGTCTGCGGTTCACCGCATGCAAAAAGCCCGGCAGCCAGAGCCAAAGCGCACACCCATAAGGCTGTTTGTTCGTTTCGCGCATTACAACGGCGTCATCCCCTGCCAAAGCGCTCGTCCATAAGGCTGTTTTTCATTCAAGCTCCTCCCGTTTTTATTTTTGTTCCCTGCATAGTTTTTGTCAATCTTCAAACAATATGCCGTGAAGCGTTGCCTTTTTAAAAATAATGAAAGGGAGTTTTTTCTTTGTATACAAACCCTTATTTGATTCGCGCCGTGCAGGCTTGTGAGATTCTTGATTCCCGCGGCAATCCGACGCTGCAGGCACAAATCACCCTCAGCGGCGGGCAGGTTGGCTTGGCTGCCGTAGCGTCCGGGGCATCGACCGGAAAATTCGAGGCAAAAGAGCTACGAGACCAAGACCCAAACCGATATCTCGGCTGCGGTGTTCTGACTGCCGTTGCCAACGTGACCGGTCCTATTGCCGACCGAATCATCGGAGTTGACGCCCGAAATCAGTGGGCGCTGGATGATATTCTTTGCCGGCTGGACGGCACCGAAAACAAAGAACAGCTCGGAGCAAATGCTCTGTTGGCCGTGTCGTTAGCCTCAGCGCGAGCCGCAGCGCAAGCACAGCAAGTCCCATTATTCCGGCATCTCGGCGGGCTGACCGCATGCAGGCTTCCGGTGCCGTTTATGAATATTTTAAACGGCGGCGTGCACGCCGGCAACAACCTGGACATTCAGGAATTTATGATCGTTCCGGTCGGCGCGGACAGCTTTCAAGAAGCGGTACGCTGCGGCAGCGAGGTCTACCATGCGCTGAGCGCACTTTTAAAGCTCAAAGGTCTTTCGACGGCTGTTGGGGATGAGGGCGGCTTTGCACCCGATTTAAAAGATGAGCGCGAAGCCATAGAGCTGATTTTGTCCGCAATCGAGCACGCCGGTTACCGCCCGGGAGAACAGGTTTGTCTTGCGCTGGATGCCGCAGCGTCCGGCTGGGTTTGCAAGGAAGGCGGGTACCGTCTCCCGAAGCAAAAAAAATCTTACACCACTGCACAGCTGGCACGGCTCTGGCAAGAGCTGTGCAGCAGTTATCCGTTGATTTCAATTGAAGATCCTTTCGGAGAAGACGACTTTTCGGCAACCGCAGAGCTAACCTTACAGCTTGGCGGCCGACTTCAAATTGTCGGAGACGATCTCATCGTTACAAACCCCACTCGTCTTGCGCGAGCCGTTCGCATGCGAGCCGCCAATGCCGTGTTAATTAAGCCTAACCAAATCGGAACCCTTTCCGAAACGCTGCAAACCATCCGTATTGCGCAGGACGCCGGATACGGCGTGATGATTTCCCACCGATCCGGAGAAACCGATGATTCGTTCATCGCCGATCTTGCCCTCGCCGTCGGTGCCGGGCAAATTAAAGCCGGCGCACCCTGCCGCGGCGAGCGATGTGCCAAGTATAACCGGCTGCTGCAGCTTGAAAATTGCCTCGGAAATGCCGCAATTTATGCCGGGAAAAGCATTTTGCGTTAAAAAACGAAAAGGCTGCTGTCTTTTACAAAAAAAGACATTTTTTGCAAAAAATGCGCAAAAAAGTCCCTTCTGCAAATACGTCTTGTGAAAAATTGTTTTACCGGAAAAGTTTTTGTGCTAAAACTGATACAGAAAAGCCGAAAGAGATGTTGTCTCTTTCGGCTTTTTTTATTCAATAATTTTGGAATCCAACGGCTCGGCACTGCTATGGGAAGAATAATAACCGCCCTTATAGTAGCCGTAACGCCGACCCTTGACTGAATCCTTCGCCGAAACATCATTAAAAACAATACCCAGTACCTTTGCCGACGCAAATTCCAAATTTTTAATACATTTTGCTAAGGAATCCCGATCGGTATAATTCTGGCGCGCGACAATGATCACCCCGTCCACTCTGCCGGCAAGCGGCAGCGCGTCGGAAATAACATTAATCGGAGAGGTGTCCATAATAATATAATCAAACGACTTGGACAGTTCTTCCATCAGCACATCCATCCGTCCGGAAGCCAACAGCTCTGCAGGATTGGGCGGGACAACGCCCGCGGGCAGTAAATACAAATTATCAATTCGGGTTTTCTGTACTGCTGTATTGATATCGGAAAATCCGGCCAGCACATTTGCAAGACCGGGGCTTCTCTTCGCGTCAAACAAACGATGCACCTTGCCGCGGCGCAAATCGCAGTCTGCCATCAAAACACTGGCACCCATCTGGGCAAAAGAAACAGCAAGCTGGGTCGAAACCGTGCTTTTTCCTTCACCGGCCAGCGAGCTGGTCACCATCAGTTTCCGGCAGCCATCCTTTTGCAGGGAAAAAAGCACATTGGTTCTCAGGGATTTATAGGCCTCTGTAAAAAGAAAACTGTGCCGATTGTTAATGCCGATATCGTTCTGAAAATTCGCCGCTTTTTTCTTGCGAAGACTCAAACTGGGCCTCATCATATCGCCTCTTTCTCCCTTCACTTATTCTGCATGACTGATACTGCCGAGAATCGGATAACGAGTCGTCGCCATAATGTCCTCTTCGCTGCGAATTCGCCGATCCAGCTTAGCAACCAACAAAGTAATGCAGGCAGCCAGCACAAATCCAATCACTCCGCCCATCACCGAATTCAGCTTCAGGTTAGAGGGCAGCGGAGCTGTCGGCTTGCCGGCATTGTGCAAGACAACAATGGAGCCGGTGTCGTCAAAATACTGCCGGAGCACCGCCGGTGCAAGCTGTTCAATCGTCCGGGCAATCTCATAACTGCGTTGAGGAGAAGATGTTTTAACCCGCACCGAAAGAATCTGGGAGTTATCCACCGCACTCAGCGTCATGCTTTTGCGAATTTGCGCCACGGTGCTGTCATTGCTGACCGGGAGCTTTTCCCGAATCTTTTCGGAAAAGGAGTAATCCTTCATAATTGCAATATAAGCCTGTGCCAAATCTTGAGAGGCTTTAATGGTGCCGGTCGTCGCAATGGTATTAGGCGCCGCATTGACAATCATCGTAACCTCGCAGGCGTACATCGGCACCTCGGTAACCTTAGTATAAGAATAAAACGCCGCAAAGCCGACCACAAAACCAAGCAGCAGCAGCGGAATTCTCCGGATCATCAGGAGGAAAAAATCCTTGAAATTTATCTCCATCTGTACATCCCCTCTCTATCATACCATCCCTATTATAACTTTTTACATTATACACTGTTTTCGCTTGATTGTAAAGAGGCGTTTTTCAAAAACGCCGTAAAATTTCGCAGAATGGGATTATTTTGTGAATTTCGTCCCAGAATATTACATAGAATAAAATAAAAGGAGGAAAGGCACATGCAAAATGCCGTTCGTCTGCAAAGAATCCTTCCGACACGTGCCGCAAAGCAGAATATACAGGATCACCCGCTGCTGGTACAGATTGCCGAGGTGCTGCGTCAACTGGAGAACAACCGTGCTCGATTCAATTTTGAGGTGGAAGAGGACATGGTAGACGCCTGCATTTATGAAGAACGCGCGTTGCTCTCCCGCTATCATCACTTAATGGCGCAGGCGCGACGGGAGGGCGTGACCTGCACCCCCGTTATGCATTATCGTGCGCGTGCGCAGTATTCCGAATCCGTCCCCGACACAAGGAGTGCATTTTTGTGACCGTCGAAAAGCTTTTATTGTTACTGTTCACCCTGTTCCTCTGGATAACCGCCCTTTGTATCTGCCGAAAAAGCGCCCTGCCGCGCAAAAGTCACTTGTTCTCTGCGGCTTTCGGTTCCATGGGACTGGGGGCGCTGGGCTTCGGCGCCGTCAGTCTGATCGGTCTGTTTGGAAAAACACTGATTGCCGTCAATGCATGCACCCTCGCAGTCTGTCTGCTGGGCTCCCTGCCGGGGCTTGTTGCCTTGCTCTTTTTAAATCTCCTTTAAAAGGACAAAAAACTATCCCGGAGATTCTGATGATTTGATCCGCGACTTTTGAGTGAAATACCACCACGGCTGCTTTTAGCCGACCCCGAACGACCGAGCGCTTGCCGTTGTCAAGGCCACCCCCTGCTATATAGCAGGGGGTGGCCTTGTCTGTTCTCAATGTCACCGGCTAATATGCCCAAAAACCAGGGTGCAAAAAAGCCGGAGGGCAGTGCTGCCCTCCGGCTTCATTCATTTTTTCGTTAAAGGTCTCTCATACAGCGGGAAAAACCTTTTTAACTGATTAATAAACAATAATCGACTCGGTTTCCTTATCAAAAACGTGAATCCGATTTGCATCAATCGCCATGGTAATCTCGTCGCCGCTGATAACGCTGGTTCTGGGAGCGACGCGGGCCGTCATGTCAATGCCCTCGCAATTGATGTATAGATACGTCTCGGCGCCCATCAGCTCGGTAATCTCCACCTTGCACTTAATAACGCCGGTCGTTGCATTGGCAATAAAGGCTTCCTCATCCTTAAGGCTTTCGGGACGAACGCCCATGATGACCTCTTTACCGACATAATCCTTAATATTGGTGTCCTTAACCTTTGCATCGGGAATCACGACGCGATACTTGACACCCTTCTTGGTCTTGGTGTCCTCAGAGCCGAATTCAACAGCATATTTGCCGTTTTCTTCAACGATCTTGGACTCAATAAAGTTCATTTGCGGTGTGCCAATAAAGCCGGCCACAAAAATGTTAATCGGACGATTATACAAATTGGTCGGGCTGTCGACCTGCTGAATCAAACCGTCTTTCATAACAACAATACGATCCGCCATGGTCATAGCCTCGGTCTGGTCGTGCGTAACGTAAATAAAGGTCGTCCCTAAATTCTGGTGCAGCTTGGACAGCTCGGTACGCATCTGAGCACGCAGCTTAGCGTCCAAGTTGGAAAGCGGCTCGTCAAGCAAAAAGACCTTCGGCTCACGAACAATAGCACGGCCGAGAGCAACACGCTGACGCTGACCGCCGGACAAAGCCTTCGGCTTTCTGTCAAGCAGGTGAGAAATATCCAATACGCGCGCAGCCTCTTCAACACGCTTACGGATTTCCTCTTTCGGCGTTTTGCGCAGCTTCAAGCCAAACGCCATATTCTCATAAACCGTCATGTGCGGATACAGCGCGTAGTTTTGGAACACCATGGCAATATCTCTGTCTTTCGGCGCAACGTTATTAATTAAACGGTCGCCAATGTAGAGCTCACCGTCGGTAATTTCTTCCAGGCCGGCAACCATACGAAGCG
>CAKSSH010000063.1 GCA_934488695.1 uncultured Oscillospiraceae bacterium | reverse complement strand
ATTATTTCGTTTGCACAACAAACCGGTTTTTGTGTAAAGGGGATTACCTTTTCACCAATCAAAGGACCGGAAGGAAACAGAGAATATCTATTATTTTTCCCAAAATCCGCCCCGGAAAGTATTTTGTCCGAGGATGTGGCCGAGCAGGTAGTCTTGGCTTCGCATGATGCTTTAGACACGCCGGAAAGGAGCAGTCTATGAATATTTTGATTCTGCCAAATTTTAAAAAAAAGCAGTGTCTTTCAGTGTCGCAACAGGCTGTTCATATGCTGCAAAAGGGCGGGGCAAAGGTTTTTGCGTTTCCGGAGGCTGCCGAACGGTTGGATCGCTCCGTTCATCCGATTCAAAAGGAACAGCTTGATCTCGGTATTGATTTTGCAGTGGTAATCGGTGGTGACGGCTCTATTATTCGAGCTGCAAAACTTTTGCTTTCGTTTGAAATTCCATTGATCGGAATCAATTTGGGGACCCTCGGCTTTTTGGCTGACATTCAAACCGACCGTTTGGAGGATCTTTTGCCGCTCTTAAACGGTAAATACGAGGTGCAGGAGTGCACCACGTTAGAAGTGCATATTCAAAATGATGTAAAGGACATTTCTTTTACAGCAATAAATGACGTTGTGATATGCAAAAATGCGCTGTCGGGAATCATTGATTTTAAAATCAGTTGTTCCGGTGTTGAAACAGCGCGTTTTCCGGCGGACGGAGTTGTTGTTTCCACTGCGGTTGGCTCCACCGCTTATGCCATGTCGGCCGGCGGCGCTTTAATTCATCCGGATGTAAAAGCTTTTTCCATTACGCCAATTTGCGCGCACTCTCTTTTTGCCCGGCCGATGATTGTGCCGGAAGCCGAAGTCGTCCGCGTTCAAACTAATGCCAACGAGCAGCAACGCCGCGTTTTTGTTATTGCAGACGGAAATGAATCCGCGCAAATCACGTCGCAGGATGTTGTAAGTGTTTTTCGACATCCGAAACGAGCTCGTTTTGTAAAGCCCTGTGCGCAGAGGTATTATACTGCAATCAATGAGAAATTGATGGATAGGAGCTAAAAGAATGAAACAGAAGCGACAGGAAAAAATCCTGGAAATTATAGCGGAATATGATGTCGATACGCAAACGACTTTGAGTCGTTTGCTTGAAAAAAGCGGCTACAGCGCAACCCAAGCGACCTTGTCACGGGATATTCGCGAGCTTCGGCTGATTAAGACTTTGTCGGAATCCGGCATATACAAATACGCACTTCCGTCCAAAGAAAAGGTCAGCGAGGCTCAGATAAAATACAACGCCATTTTTTTGGAATCGGTTATCAGCGTCGATTACGCGTTTCATATCGTGGTGATAAAGTGTCATGTCGGTATGGCAAACGCTGCCTGCGCAGCTTTGGACAGTATGAATATCCCGGATATTGTCGGATCACTTGCCGGGGATGATACGATTTTTATTTTACTGCGCAGTGAGCAGCAGGCTTTAAAATTAGTCAGCGAAATTCGCAGAATTATTAAAAAATAAGGAGAAATCCCTATGCTTCTGCAACTTCATATTGAGAATGTGGCTGTTATTGAGCAGGTTAGTCTGGATTTTTCCGAGGGTTTTCATGTTTTGACGGGGGAAACCGGCGCCGGAAAATCTATAATTATCGATGCTCTTAATGCAGTTACCGGTGAGCGGACCTCCAAAGACATTATTCGGACCGGCGCCGACAAGGCTAAAATCACGGCTGTTTTCGGCCAATTGAGCCAAGCGGTTGAAGAAAGACTCATTGAAATCGGCCTTGCCGTTTCGGAGGACGGCATTTTTATGCTTTGCCGAGAGCTGTCAACAGACGGTCGAAGCGTTTTTAGAATTAACGGTGTGGTCGTTCCTATGGCAATGGTGCGTCAGGTCGGTCCACTTTTAATCAATATTCACGGACAGCATGACAGCCAACAATTATTTTCGCCGGCAAAGCACCTGACATTCATTGATGATTTCGGCGCGCTTTCCGATGAAGTTTCTGCTTATCAGTCGGTTTATCATGAGCTGCGCAGAGTTGAACAGGCCCTTCAAGAAACAGAAACCGATGATGCGCTCAAAAACAGGAAAATGGAGTTGTTGCAGTTCCAGCTGGAAGAAATTGAGGCAGCTGCATTGACAGACGGAGAAGAGGAGTCCTTGCTTTCTCGTCGCGATTGTATACGTAATGCCGAAGAGTTGTCTGAAAACACTGCTTTTGCGCATCAACAGCTGGGCGGAGACGAAACCGGCGACGGAGCCTTGACACAGCTGCGTCGTGCCGCTGACGCACTTGAAGACTGCGCACAGTTTTTACCGGAATGTTCTGATGTCTCTCAACGTTTGCAGGAGCTATACTACGAAGCGGAGGAGCTTCTTTCCGAGGTCCGCGAGCTGGAAAACGGCTTTGATTTCGATCCCGAAGAGCTGGATGGTATTGAACAACGTTTGGACTTGATTTTCAAGCTAAAACAAAAATATGGCGGCAGTATTTCCGAGATTCTTGAAAAACAGCGAAAAATGCAGCAGGAGTTGTCGGATATCCTGCATAGTGATGAACGTGCTTTACAGCTGCGCAATGAACAGCGTGCACTTTTTGAAAAAGCGAATGAAATGGCGCAAAGTCTTTCACATAAACGTGTGAGTGCGGCGGAAAAGCTGTGCACCGGCATTCGACAGGAGCTTGCTTTTTTAGATATGCCCGCTGTTCGATTCAAGGTTGACTGTCGGACAGTTCCGTTGAAATCTGACGGTCTTGATCAAATGGAATTTTTAATTTCCGCCAACAACGGCGAGGATTTTCGTCCCCTTGCCAAGATTGCGTCCGGCGGCGAGCTTTCAAGAATCATGCTGGCTATCAAAACGGTGCTTTCAGAAAGTGATCCTACAGACACATTGATTTTTGACGAAATTGACACCGGCGTCAGCGGAAAAACCGCGCGCAAAATCGGCGAAAAAATGCGTCAGATTTCAAAGCGGAAGCAGGTGCTTTGCGTAACGCATCTTGCGCAGATTGCTTCGCTTGCCGACTGTCATTTTCTGATTGAAAAGCACGCAGACGCAGCGCACACCTACACCTCGGTACGACGGCTTGACCACAAGCAAAGGATCGAGGAGATTGCTCGGATTATGGGTGGCGAAAATATCACCGAGGCCACCTTGAAGGCTGCGCAGGAATTAATGCTAAAGGATTGATGAGGAGTAGGTCTTATGGCTAAATTATTCGGAAAAAATATTGTCCCGGCTTGTTGCTATTGCCGGCACGGCCGCGCGAATCCGGAGGGCGACCGTATATTCTGTCAAAAAAAGGGCATTATGGATGCAGCGGATTATTGCCGCAAATTTGAGTATGATCCGCTTAAGCGCTCGCCTAAAAAAATTCGGATTGATGACGAGTACACACAAAAAGATTTTTCCTTATAACAGGGGTCTGAAACATCGTTTGGTTTGCATTTACCTAAAAAGCCGGCTTTTGCTGTTCTCAGCGCTCTTTGTGATGGCTGAGTGCTCAAAACGTAAGGGAATTGAAAGCATAACTGTCTATCGTGCGGCAGCATTCTAATAACAATATCCGAGTTTTGTCGTAATTGGAATCGTTTAAACAAAAAACTTAAAAAACTTCTTGCAATTGATGTGCCGTTGTGCTATAATCCTAATAAGATTTAATGTTTCGGAGGAATAAAGATGAACGCATTTGAGATCGCCGCCGGTGTTTTACTGTTCGTGGCAAGTATACTTATTATTATTCTGGTCATGATGCAGGATTCGACCGAGGGCATGTCAAGCGCCGTTACGGGAGATGTATCGCAGTCTTATTTTAATAGTAACCGCGGCAGAACCAGGGAAGAACGCTTGAAGAAAATCACCAAGATTTGTGTTATTGTTTTTATGGTACTGACGCTTGCTGTCGGTATTGTCGCAAGATTCGTTAAATAATGATTCTTTTATAAAATTACATGGAGGGATATGTCATGAAGAAAATTGTTGCTTTGTTGTCTGTAGTCGTTTTGGCGTTTTCGCTTTCGTTTTGTGTTTTTGCCGCCACAAGTCCGAGCGGTGAAGTCGAAACGAATAAGTTCACGGTGATCGGCACGGTGACGCGTGGTAAAAAGCGTCTTGTTGGCGTTAAGCTGGAGCTGAAGCCCGAGTCGAAATATTCCACTACGGACAGCACCGGTTCTTTCCGTTTTGAAAAGGTTGATGCAGGTTCATATACCTTGTCGGCCTTTGAAAACGACAATCCGATTGCCAAGCTTGTTTTCAAGCTGGCTGCCGGAGACAAAACCTCTTATAAAGTGCTGGAGGACGGTTCTTATGAGATTGTTTTGGAACCTAAAATCGGAATTGCAAACCTGTCTATTGTGCTGGATGAAACCAGTGGCATGAAAATTATTGAGGTTACGTCTAACGCGAACACCTCGAAAAACAGCCCCAAGACCGGAGACGTTGCCACGACTGTTTGTCTTGCATTGTTGCTGCTTTCCTGCGGCGGAGTTTTGACAACCGTTGGCTGCAAAATTAAAAATTCTCTGTAAAATGATTTTTAAAAGCCCGCACCTAAGTGCGGGCTTTTTTTGTTCTGATTCGGGGCTCCATTGACATTTTCGCCTGTGTAGATTATAATATTTTTACAATCATGTATTGAAATGCCGCGTTGAAAGGAGTCATTTGTCGGGTGAAAAAACAGCGGAATTATTTTTTTAATATTCTTATCTTTCTTTTTTTGGGCGTTTTTTTGGTGTCTGCCGTTGTGTTGGCTCTGCTTTATCGTGACGAGCTTTCCATGCGTATCGGACTTAAAAAATATCACAACGTTTCTTCTGACATCTCCTCACAGGTGTTGCCTCAAAACCCCATCAATTTCACCGAACTAAAGCAAACGAACGAAGATATTTACGCCTGGATTCGGATTCCTAATACAAATATAGATTATCCGGTTGCACAAAGTCAGACGGATGACGGCTTTTATCTGCATCATAACATCTATAAACGATATGAATTTGCCGGAACCATCTATTCGGAAATGCAAAACAGTCAGGATTTTTCAGACCCCAACACGATTTTATATGGACATAATATGTCCAAGGGCTATATGTTTCAAAATCTGTACAAATTCCAAGATGAAGCTTTTTTTAATGATAATCGACATTTTTATATATATACACCGGGGCACATTTTAACCTATACGATTTATTCGGCTTATCAGTATGATGATCGGCATATTTTGAATTCATTTGATTTTTCAGATGAAACGGTGTTTGCTGATTATATTGAAAGCACCAAAAACCCGACGTTTATGTTGAAAAATGTTCGCAAAGACGTGTCGGTAACGACCAAGAACAGGATTGTTACGCTCAGCACCTGCCTCGGGGACGGAAAAAAATATCGTTATTTAGTACAGGGGGTTCTGACCGATGACCAACCGACTCAATAAAAAGCCGTCTGTTAGCCGATCCCGCATTTTTTTGCAAATTCTTCTGGTGCTGCTGGCGTTTCTTTTATGTGTCGTAACCACTGTGCTGATTTTAGCTGCTGTCGGCAAGAAACGGTTGCTTCGGCATCAAGGCGCCAACATTACGGTGCCGAGTAATTATGTTCAGGCAGCAGAAAATGACGGAAAAAACATTACCTATAACGGTGAACGCTATCAGTATAATGAAAAAGTAACCAATATTCTCATCATGGGCATTGACCGAAAAAAGCTATCGCAAACTGCTTCTGAAACGTATGGGGCAAACGGTCAGGCGGATGTTTTGTTTTTGGTCTCTCTGGATACGGAAACAGGCAATATGACCGTGATTCCCATTTCGCGGGATACCATGGTGGATGTTGATCTATATGCGGCTGACGGACAATATCTCGGCGTTTCAAATCAACAGATATGCTTGAGCTTTTCGTATGGGGACGGTCGAAAAAAAAGCTGTGAAAACACCTGTACGGCAGTTTCACGCCTGCTTTACGGTATGCCGATTCATTCCTATCTTGCTATTGATCTGGACGCGATTCGCCTTTTAAATGACGCAATCAGCGGTGTTACCGTCACGGTAAATGAAGACATAGATTTGTACTCTATGCATTTAAAAAAAGGAGATACCGTTACGCTGAAAGGCTCTTACGCGCTGCGGTATATTCGGGGAAGGGATCAATCCCTTGAAGCAAATAATGTTCGCATGGAACGGCAAAAAAATTATGCAAAGGCTTTTTACAGTCAAACGATTCAAATGACCAAAAAAGACCTGACGACCCCGATTCGACTTTATAATCGTCTCGGGGACTATAAGGTCAGCAATCTTGGTGTGGCGGATATTTCCTTTTTAACCAAATGTGTGCTGCTAAACCACAAAAATGATACGGTTTCTTTTACGACGATTCCGGGAGATTTGTCGCAAGGGGCGTCGTACGTCGAATTGCGTGCCGATAAACAGGCACTTTACAAAATCGTTTTGGACACTTTTTATACCAAGATTTCCTAAAACTATAGAGGACTGTTTAACACAGTCCTCTTT
>CAKSSH010000062.1 GCA_934488695.1 uncultured Oscillospiraceae bacterium | reverse complement strand
GGCCGCAAGTATGCTTGCGGCCCCAATCAATACAGTTATGAAAAACAGCAGACGATAAAACAGCGCTTTTTTAAAAAGACTGTTCACCCGACGCCGACGGCAGATTTTTGCCATAAAACCCTCCTGTTAGTCCGCGAGTGCCGCAATGTTGGCAGCGTGGCAAATACTGTCTACGTTATAAAGCAGCAGAACGTCATCAAAATCTGCGGGGTTTACAAGCTCTCGGTAGCTTCGGTTGACATAACGCAGGTCTATCATTTTGATTTCTGCATAATGCAGGGACAAAAACGGCACCAAGCTGTGCGCATAAGAGTCTTTAAAAATTAAGAGCTTTTTTTGATTTTGAACATTGGTGCGAATGGTGATTTCCGGCTGCACCTGACCGCAAAATACCGAATATTTATCGGATTTTTGGAGAAAGTCCCGGAAGTAAAGGCTGTTTTGGACGGTTTGCTTTTTTCCGTCATTCACTGTTACGGTCACACGATTTTCTTTGCCGGCCAGCGTATACAGGTCAATGGTGTCCGGCGCAACGGCAAAGCTGGATTTGGAATACAGCGTTCCGGTAAAATCATCGGTGGCGTGCTCGATATCGAATTGGCTTTTGTCATAGGGCTTAAAACCGAGAACGGAGGCAATCTGGCTGTACGCATAATAAGCACCGAGTGAGGTCCAGTGATGATCGGTATTATAATAGATATACTGGTCTCGCTTTGCGGACAAGGCACTGTATAGGTCAATTCCGTAAACGCGTTCGCCGGATTCGGTGTAAAAACGGTCAATCAGTTCTTTTTGACGCCAAGTGCTTTTCCCATAGGGAAGCGCATCGCTGTAAAGGTCGCAAGCAGTCGGTGCAAAGGCTAAATATATTTTAGTCGTCGGATTGTTTTTTGAGAAAACGCGGATACCGTCAATGTTCTGGGATACCTTGCGTTCATCCGGAGCAGCCAGATCCTCGGCCAGCGTTTTTCGATTTAAAAGAAGAATCCCGTTATTTTCTTTTTTCATTGTCATCAATTCCATGGCAGACTTGATGCCGACCCAAAAATCTCTCCCGAAAAAGTGGTCGGAAACATAGGCGTCAAAACCGTTCATAAAGCTTTTGTCCAGCAAGGAATCGACAGACAGGGACGGAAAAGCAGACAGAACACGGTTTTCTCGGTCGGAAAAGGATTTTTTGGGACACATTGCGGTCAGAATCGGCAGGAGAAGAATCATCACGGCGAACAGAACAGCTAACACTTTTTTGCTTTTCATAAAGACGCTCCTCCTATCAGAATCGGAAATATAAAAACGGATTGTAGGTTGCATCGACAAGGTAAGCCGTGCAAACGAACAGCAGAAGCACCGCAGCTGCCGGGAAGAGCACACCGGAGGCTCGTCCGAGACGGCGACGCAGCGCATTAATCAGGCGCTTTGAATACTCGGTAGAGAAGAAAATGCAAAACAGGAAGATGAGTAAATAGGAAAAGAAGTAATACCGGGTATCTGCGTTGGCAAAGGCGGTTGCGTTGGCGCCGAACATGGCGCCCAGAAAACGGCCGACGTCCCGCAGCGATTCAAACTCAAACAGAACCCACCCGAAAACTACCAGCAGAAAGCTGTAAGCCACCTGCAAAAAGGTCGGAAGCTTTTTTAAAAGCTTGCCTAAAAAAAGCTTTTCCAACACGATGATAACACCGAAGTAAGCGCCCCAGAGCAGAAAGTTCCAGCTGGCGCCGTGCCAAAAGCCGGTGAGCGCCCAGACAATCAGCAAATTGATAACGGTTCTGAGGGTTCCTTTGCGGTTTCCGCCCAAGGGAATGTAGACATAAGAGCGAAACCAAGAACCGAGGGTCATATGCCAGCGACGCCAAAAATCGGAAATGCTTTTGGCAATATAAGGGAAATTGAAGTTTTCCGGAAAATGAAAGCCGAGCATTTTTCCGAGGCCGACCGCCATATCGGAGTAACCGGAAAAGTCAAAATAAATCTGAAAGGTAAAGGCTAAGATACCGAGCCAGGCAGTTGCTGCCGGCAGAGCGGTGATTTCCTGCGCTTTTACGGCGGACCAAAGAGCGCCGATGTTGTTGGCAAGCAAAACTTTTTTGGAAAGACCCTTAACAAAGGTCATGACCCCTTCGCCAAACAGGCCGACCGAGAGGGTGCGATGTTCAATTTCATTCTGAACATCGGAATACCGTACAATGGGACCGGCAACAATTTGCGGGAACAAAGTCACGTAGGTTGCAAAGGTGACCGGGTTTTTCTGCACCGGAATGTTGCGCATATACAAGTCGATGGTGTAGGACATACTTTGAAAAGTGTAAAACGAGATACCGATCGGCAGAATAATGTGCGGAACCGGCAAGGACAGACCGAATAAAGAATTTACAGTCGTTACAAAAAAACCGCTATATTTAAAAACGGATAACAATCCCAGATTCATGATCACCGAAATAAGCAGACAGAGCCGTCGAATGGCCGGGTTGTGGTCATAACGGTTCATAAATATGCCGGCAGTATAGTCAATTAAGGTGGAAAGAACCATCACCCATAGGTAAACCGGCTCTCCCCAGGCATAGAAAATCAGCCCGGCTAAAAACATGACGATATTGCGCAGCTGTTTTGGAACTAAAAAATAGATCCCGAGCGTTATGGGAAGATATACATATAAGAATGTCAAGCTTGAGAAAACCAAGAAAAATCCTCCTTATGATTCGGATACTGTCGGAAACAAAGCATACAGTTCCCGGCGAGTGTACAGCGAGTTTAGGAAATTTAATAATTGATTAGCGGATAAGTGCGCCGGGAGATGCTGCTTTTTTAGAAAATCACGTCGTGCCGCCTGACTTCCGCCCTTGCCGGACAATTCCAACACATATAGGTCGTATGGGGTGATTTTATCCTCCCGGTCGACGCGAGTGCGAATTTCGGTGACACCGGCACGCGTCAAAGCTTCCAAAATTTCTTTTTCCGAAAAGCCTTCAACGCCTAAAAGTCCCTCTTTAGAGGGGACAGGCTTGCGCTTTTCCTTGCCGGAAACATCGGGCAGATAGACCTGGATGATATCGCCTTTTTGAATCTTTTTGTTTAAGAAATTCCGAATCCGAAAGCCGGCAAAATCGCTGTCAGTCATGATAATCAGCCCGCGCTGCAAGGCCAGCTTTTGCAAAAGAAGGATCGTGTCCGTATCCTTGAAAATGCGAAATCCGCCGGTTTCAAAAATCGGTGCGTCCACAATGGCGGAAAGACGGATGCGGTCATATTTTCCTTCCACGATAATGGCTTGTTTCAAGGTAATCACGCCTGCAGCCCTCCCTGCGCGATTTCGACAAGAGCGCGCTCTAAAAGCAGGCGTTTATCATCTCGCCGGCTTTTGAGAGCAAGGTCAAGCCTGCTCAGCACCTGCAATGCGTTTTTGACAAAGCGGAGAGAGCATTTGGGCGCATCATATCCGGCACGGCGCAGCTTAAAATCGTTGGCTTTGTAGCCGAAAGAGCCTTGCAGCAGTTGTGGCTGACGGCCGGAGGCTTGTATGATCTTTACCCGGTAAATATCCAAGAAGGAAGCGGTCAGCGCACCGCATACCATAACCGGCTCGGCTTGCTGCAGAAGCACGGCGTCCAGCACCCGAAGTGCGGCGCTCAATTTATTGGCAAGAAGATGGCGAATTATTTCAAAGGCGGAAAAATCCAGCTGACGGGCGGTTAAATGTTCGACTGCGTCCATCGTAATAACACCGCTGTTTTTTTCAAGCGCGTAGGCGCAAAGCTTTTGCAGCTCGCAGGCTTGTGTTTGAAAATTATAAAGACAGCGCTCTGCAAGCTCTTCGGCTATAAGCGGCTCAATGTTGCAGCCGGCACCTTTTGCGGTACGGACTATCATGGAAACAGCCTCTGCGCGGCTCTTTTCACCACAAAGAACAACCATGCCGTTTTGCTCCGCAAACTGAAGCAGTTTACTCCATTTAGTGCTTTTTTTAGGGTTGATCTCTTGATATCGACTGAATAAAACCAAGACGGTGGACGCCGGCTTTTCGGAAAGGATTTTATAAAAATCCCGACTTGCTTCGGCATTCATACTGTCAATGGCCGGACTTCGTACAATAACGCACTTGTCTTCCGAAAAAAATCCCGTAAAGCAGCAGGCCTCTTGCAGCTGTGCAAGCTCCATTGACTGTCCGTCCAAGACGGTTGGCTCTTGCGGCAGATTCAGCACTTTTAAAAGGTGGCACAGGCATAGCTCCTTGGTGTATTCGTCCTCGCCGTAAAACAAATAAAGAGAGGCGGGCGCTTTAGCCTTGAGCGCAGAGAAAAAAGCTTTTTCGTTCATGCCGGACAAGACTGTCGCCTCCTTTGTAAAACTTGTATTTATTATAGCTTTTTTACCCGAAAATTACAAGTAAAAGGTGAAAATTTCAGCTTTTTTATAGAGTTTGTTTTGCCGTAGATAGAGCGGCGGGCCGGTACAGTCTCCGAGATAGGTAATTCCTTTTTCCAAAAGGTGCTTTTTTAAATAATCCGGTCGCTTTGCAACGCTGCTCAGCATAAGACTGCTGCTTTTATAGCGGGATAAAAAGGGCAGGGCTTTTTCGTTGACAATCAGCAAATCGCATCGAAAGGACTGCGGAAGATTGTCGGCCGATTGAATATTCAGTACGGCAATTTTAAAATTGTGAATATGATAGAAAACACAGCTGTTCTTACCGGTCACCCTTGTTTTTATTTGCACGCCGTCGGTTCGGGCAAAAAGCTCTTCGGATTCGTATATATCGGCGGCAAGGTGTTCATCCCGCAGGGTCTCAAAAGACGCAACAGCGGATTTTGGTACAGAGAGGGCGCCGACTTTATGTGCTGTCCGAAACTCGGTCAAAGCGGCTATATCTGCTGAAGAGGCGTGCTCGGCGGAAAGAAAAAGCAGCGGGTGGTTTTGGTCGGCGTTAAGAAGACGGTCTAAAGTAAAAATATTGTTTCGAGTACAGCCGCTTGAAAGAAAACCGGCTTCACTTTTAATAAGCACACCGCCGTCACCCAGCAGACGAAGCTCTAAGGTGTCCCTGTCGGTGATGCGGTCGGAGACGGTTGCTGTACAAATTAAAATTACGGAAAGCAAGGCGGCAAGGCAGGTGTTGCGAAAAGCTTTTTTGGAACAAGCGGCAATCAAAATCAGTAGACAAATAAACAATGTGACCGGTAAAACAAGGTCACTTTGCAGCAAAATGCGCGACATTGGTAAGTGCGAAAACTGTTTGGCAATAAATCGAACACAGGAAAGCAGTAGGTGTGCGCCTGACAAAAAAGGTTGATAAACAGGTGCAAACAACGGCGGCAACAGAGAAAGCAGCGCGCCGGACAGGGAAAATCCGAGAAGAGCCGGCAGCAGCGGCGCCAGCAGAAAGTTGACGATCGGGGAATAGGTCGGAAAATAGCCAAAAGTAAAAACAGAGACCGGGAGAGTAAACAAAAAGGCAAAAAAGCAGGGTAAAATCATTTCGGTCAAATGATAACAGACAAGGCGCGGAACCGAAACGGTTTTCAGGCTGAAACGGCAGCGCAGTCGGGAAAGAACGGTTTGCGACGCAATCAGGCCGAGCGTAGCGGTAAAGGAAAGCTGAAAGCCGGTTCCGGTCAGCGCATAGGGATTTGCAATACAGATGATAACGGCGGAAACACCAAGTGCCGTCAGAGAGTCGTAATCCCGACGCAGTGCCTGCGCTGTCAAGGAAATGAAAATCATGATTCCTGCGCGGACAATAGAGGCGGAAAACCCGGTCATAACCATCAAAACAAAGGTAAATGCCGCAGTGGCAATCGAACGGGCGATTTTTGGGACCATTAAAATCCGAAGCAACACAGAAAGAAGATAGGCCAAAATCGTCAGGTGCAGGCCGGAGACGGCAAGCAGGTGGCTGATGCCGCCGGTTGCAAACAATTCGGTGGTGTCGTGGCCCACATAATCCCGGCATCCGAATAAAATACCGCTTAGAATGTTTCCGCTGCCATCGGGCAAAAGCAGACGAAGGCGGTCGGTCATTTTAACACGGAGGCGGCAAATCTCCCGCAGCAGGGAAAAATCAGACTTGTTGATAACGGCGATATCACCGGAAACGGTGGCTGTGGCTAAAACGTTTTCGGATAGATAGTATTTTTCGGTCCCGCCGACAGAGCTTGCAAAGAAATGCGCGTGGCAGGATATTTCATCATAGTCTGACAAAAGGTCTGCTTTGGGTGCGGAAAGACGCACCTTCATCGTGCGAGGAGCAGCCTCTCGGTTAATGGTTTTCAGCCGAACAATATAGGTTCGACTGCCGCTTTGCGAGCGGCTGGATTCCAGCACCTGTCCGGTAATAACGGCTGTTTTGCCCGAAAGAGAACGAGCCGGCACCAGCGTTAGATGATGGTATAGAAGAAAAGAGGAAAATGAGAGGGCTGCAGTCAAAAACAAAACAGCAATTTTGCGCAGCAGTGCACTTCGGCGAGAGCAAAGCAGCAAAATGCCCGCAGCGACTGCGGAAATTGCAGTCGCTGCGGACAAAAAGACATTAGGGAATAGTATGGCGCAGCAAAGGGCTGTAAGGTACGCAAGACAAATATGAAAAAG
>CAKSSH010000061.1 GCA_934488695.1 uncultured Oscillospiraceae bacterium | reverse complement strand
AAGCACTATAACTGCTCATTTCTCCGATAACCTCTCAAACGCATGAATATATCCTTTTTTACCGTATAACAGCTCCCGATTCACGCGGCTGATTGTCGCCGTGCTGGCGCCGGTTGCTTCAACAATATCACGATAAACACAACCGTCCGACAGCATTTTAGCCACCTCTACCCGCTGTGCCATTGCTTTAAGCTCGGGAATCGTACACAAATTCTCAAAAAAGTCCTCACAGTCCTCCAGCGTTTTCAGTGTCAACACCGCACGATATAAATGCTCGGTCTCCTTCGGGTCCAGTCCTCGGTTCATAGAATCCCTCTTTTCAACGGTTTCTGTATTCATATTTTATCACAGTAAACCGTAAAAGTAAAGCCCTGTCCACAGGTAATGTTTATACATCAAGCCGCATAAGGTCCTCATCCGATTCACGCAAAACCACTGTACGTGCCTGACCGTTCCTGACAAAAATCACCGGCGGACGCGCCACACGGTTATAATTGGATGCCATCGAATAATTATATGCCCCGGTAGACAAAACTGCCAATACATCCCCGCTATGTGCCTGCTGCAGGCGACAGTCTTTTTGCAAAAGGTCGCCGCTCTCGCAATATTTCCCCGCTAAGGTGACCGTTTGGTCGGCGGGTTGTTCGGCACGATTTGCAATCACCGCCGTATAATCGGCTTCGTATAGCGCAAAACGCGGGTTGTCCCCCATGCCGCCGTCTACGGCAACATATTTCCGTACCCCGGGTATTTCTTTAATACGGCCGACTGTGTAAAGGGTTATGCCTTCACTTCCAACAATGGATCTGCCCGGCTCCATTAAGATAAACGGAACATCAAGACGGTGTTGGCGACAGGCCGCATGAACAGTTTCGGAAACCGCCTCAACAAATTTTTCAACCGGCAGCGCTCCGTCCTCGGGCAAATACCGAATACCGAAACCTCCGCCTAAGTTCAGGCTATGAAGCTCCCGACCGGTTTTGTCTCGAATTTGTGCAAGAAACCGTATCATCACTTCTGCGGCAAGCTGAAATGGCTCCGTCTCAAAAATTTGAGACCCAATATGGCAATGCAACCCGTAAAGGTTAATGCTTTTACAGGACAGTGCCGTCTCAACCGCCTGCATAGCTTCGCCGTTTTCAAGCGAAAAGCCAAATTTCGAGTCAATTTGTCCGGTTTTGATAAAAGCGTGGGTGTGTGCATCGATTCCCGGCTTAATTCGCAGCATAACGCCGGCTCGGGCTTTGATTTCCGAAGCAATTTTATCAATTTCGGCAATCTCCGATAAATGATCGGCAACAATACAGCCAACACCGCTTTCAAGTGCCAATTTAATTTCGGCGTGTTGTTTGTTGTTTCCGTGAAAATAAATATTCTTTGCCGGAAATCCCGCTGATAATGCCGTTTTCAGTTCACCGGAGGAAACAACATCCAAGCCAAGTCCCTCCTGCTCTATTACACGGCACATTTCCTTGCAGCAAAAAGCCTTAGATGCATATAAAATTTTGCCGTTCCCTTGATAAAAACGCTCAAGCGCCGCCCGAAAACGTCGACAGTTTTGCCGAATACCCGTTTCGCTCATTGCATAAAGCGGCGTCCCGAACATCCGGGCAAGCTCTATTGTATCGGCGCCGTCCAGCGTCAAATGCCCTTGTTCGTTAATCCCCAAACAATCTGCCACAAACATCTGTTTCCTCCGATTTTAAAGCACTTCATTTGCTATTTTTTGAAAAATATCCCGCAGCTCCTCGGTCCCCTCCCCGGTTTCCGAAGAAAATTCAACAATCTGCTGTGGTGCAAAATCCACCAAATAATTATCAAACTGCTCCCGAAGTCGAGTTCGCTCGGTGCGTTTCAGCTTATCGGTTTTCGTTAACACAACCGCAAAAGGAAAACCGCTCTCTTTCAAAAATGAAAGCATAAAATGATCGTCCTGCGACGGTAGATGTCGAAAGTCCAAAAGCAGAAGCACCAAACGAATATTTCGTCCGCTTTGGAAATAACTTTCCATCAAGTCGCCCCAACGTTTTTGTTCTTCTTTGGAGACCCGTGCAAACCCGTAACCGGGCAAATCAACAAAACGCAGCGGTGGAAGTTTGAAAAAGTTAATTGTCGCAGTCTTGCCGGGCGACGAGCTGACCCGTGCCAGGTTTTTTCGACTGAAAACGCGATTTATCATGGAGGACTTTCCAACATTGGAACGACCTGCAAATGCAATTTCCGGCATATCGGAAACGGTCAGTTGATCCGGTCGTCCGAAAGAAGTCTCAAAAGCGATTTGATTAAAATTCATATCATTCTCCAAATAAGGCAGTCAGCACAGCGGCGCTGTTGCAGCAGACGGTCTCTCACACTGCGGACAGGAAGCTGGTTTTTCCGGCTCGCGTTCGTCTGCATTCGGCAGGATAAGTGCCTGCTCAATCACCTGTGAAAAATCGCAAACCGGCACAAAATGCAGCCGCTGGCGAACGGTCGGGTCAATTTTTTCAAGATCCGGCATATTTTGTTCCGGAATCAGGACTGTCTCGATCCCGGCCTTGTACGCCGCCATGGTTTTTTCCTTTAAGCCGCCAATCGGCAACACCCGTCCACGCAGCGTGATCTCACCGGTCATGGCAACATCATGACGAACCGGCATACCGGTCAAAGCAGATAACAGCGCCGTAGCAATCGTGATTCCGGCTGACGGTCCGTCTTTCGGAACCGCCCCCTCCGGCGCGTGTATATGCAAATCACGTGTTTTGTAAAAATCCGCGGGAATATCGTAGTACCGCGCAAGACTCCGGATCAACGTGACCGCAGCCTTGGCCGATTCCGTCATTACATCGCCTAAGGAACCGGTTATTTCGATTTTACCGCTCCCGTCCAGCACAGCCGCCTCAATTTGCAAAAGTTCTCCGCCGACACTGGTATACGCAAGCCCATTGACCACGCCGACAAGATCCTGCTTTTCTCCGCCTTCCCGACGGTAGCGGCGAACGCCGAGATAGCTTTCCAGATCCGGCGCATCTATCACCACTCGGCGGCAGGGATTTTCACCGTGCAGCTTTCTGGCGGCCTTCCTCATCAAAGAAGCCAAGACCCTCTCTGCCTGTCGGACGCCAGCTTCGCGCGTGTAAAAATCAATAATATCCCGAATGGCGCTATCGGTCAACCGAAACAATGATCGTGTTAGTCCGTGCGCCTGAAGCTGTTTCGGCAGCAGATGGTCTTTTATAATCCGAAACTTTTCCTCAGCAGTGTAGCTCGAAAGTTCCAAGACCTCCATCCGATCCAAAATCGGGCCGGGAACGGTCTCTAACGTATTAGCTGAGGTGATAAAAATCGCCTCGCTAATATCAAACGGAATTTCCAAAAAATGATCCCGAAAGCTCTTGTTTTGTTCGCTGTCCAGCACCTCAAGCATCGCTGACGCCGGATCGCCGCGAAAATCGTGACTCATTTTATCAATTTCGTCAAAAAGAATCAACGGATTGCAGGTTCCCGCTTGTAAAAAAGCGTCAATAATCCGTCCGGGCATGGCACCGATATAAGTTTTACGGTGACCGCGAATATCCGCCTCATCATGTACGCCGCCCAGCGACACTCGCACATAACGGCGACCCATAGCACGTGCCAACGAAGCGGCAATGGATGTTTTTCCGACGCCGGGCGGTCCTACCAGACAAAGAATCTGCCCCTTTATATCCGGCTTTTGGCGACGAACGGCCATGTATTCCAAAATACGTTCTTTAATCTCATCAAGTCCGAAATGTTCGCGGTCCAGCAAACGCTTTGCACGGACAAGGTCAAGCTTGTCCCGGGTTCGCTGATTCCAAGGCAAGCTCAGACAGGTGTCCAAATAGCCGCGAATAACACCGACCTCGTGAGAATTGTACGGCATCTTTGCCAAACGACCTGCCTCAGTCATCAACTTTTCCGCTACCGGTTCCGGCAAAGACAGCGCATTGATTTTATCACGATACTTTTCAGCCTCGGCTACCGGATCATCCCCGGCGCCCAGCTCATCCGCAATGACCTTTAACTGTTCCCGAAGATAATACTCACGCTGATTCCGGTCCATATTCTGCGCCACTCGATCGCTAATTTGCTTTTCGATTTGCAAAACCTCGTTTTCGTGCTCCAGAAAAGAAATCAATAACTCCAGTCGCCGGGTCACCCCCGACTCCTCCAGCACACGTTGCTTTTGCTCGGTTTGCAGCGGCACATTTCCCGCAAAAAGCTCACTGAGCACCAACGGGTCCTCCTCGGCAAAAATGCGCAGAACAACCTCCTTGGGCATTGGCGGGACCAGCGACAAATACCGTTCAAACAGCTCTTGCAGCTTACGAATCAAGGCCTCCTGCATAATAGAGCGCTGCACCGGCCGCTTCGGTATTTCAAACGGGCAAATCTGCGCCATTAAATGATTTCTTGCAGTGCTGAGAGACAGTAGCTGTGCACGATACTTTCCCTCTACAATCACACGATAAACCTCCGAATTTGAACTGCTGCGCAGCACCTGCTTTACCGCCGCCACCACGCCGACCCGATACAAATCCTCCTCGACGGGATCTTCCTCGGCAAGATCCTTTTGAGTAACTAAAAAAATATCACGCTGCGTCTTTAAGGCATATTGAACAGCCGCCACCGATTTGGGGCGAACCACTTCCAAATTCAAGACCGTGCTCGGAAACAGAACAATCCCGCGCAATGCCAAAACCGGCATACGCAGCATTTCCGACTTTTCGGCAATCCTTTCCTGTGTATTCATGAAAACAAAAAACTCCTTTTTCGGTTTCTAACAATATTGTAAACAATTTTAAAGAAAAAATCAACTGCCGGCATTTTCGCTGAGCAAAAGCCATTGCTCCGTCGCCGCCTCCTGCGCCTTTCGCATTTCTTCAAGCTCCTGACATAGTGCAGACGACGCCTCATAATCCGAATAAACTGCCGGGTCTTTCAAGGCAAGCTCAATTTCGCGAATACGAAGATCGCAGTCCCGAACCTGCCCTTCAAGCCGAGAAAGCTCGTTACGCATCTGTGCGTCGCGCGCCCGCTGTTCCCGACTTCGATACCCGTTTTGCCGCCGCACCGAAGGCTGCGGCTCCTGCTTTGCTTCTGTTCGCATTTTAAGGTATGCATCAAGCTCCGAATAACCCCCGGGGAACCAATGCGCCTCCCGGTCACTCAAATGCAAAATCTTGTTTGGGATTCGAGAAAGAAAATAACGATCATGCGACACCAAAATCAAGGTTCCGGTATATTGCAGCAAGGCCGACTCAAGCGCCTCTCGTACCGACAGGTCCAGGTGATTGGTCGGCTCGTCCAACAGCATGACGTTGGGATGCTGCTGCGCAAGCAGCATTAAAGTTAGCCGCGCTTTCTCTCCGCCGCTCAAAGCGCCAACTTTTTGGTAAACTCGTTCGCCGCTAAACAGCGCGGCGCCGAGAGCGCTGCGCACCCGCAGCGAATCCCACCCCGGAAAACGACAGTGAACCTCATCAAAAACCGTATTCTGCGGGTGGAGTGTTGAAAACTGCTGATCGAAATAACCGATTTTTACGTTGCCGCCCCATCGAATTGACGCATGAACAGGCGGATATTGGCTGAGCAAGCGCAGCAGGGTCGTTTTGCCACTCCCGTTTGCTCCCGTAATTGCAAGCCGGTCCCCGCGTTCCAGCACAAAGGATAGCGGACTGTTGAGAAGCTGATGCTCGCCCCCCTCGCCGACGACAAGCGGCAGCTCCCGTACCGCCAACGTTTCTCGATGCGGCTCAAAATCATAAGAAAAAGACAGCGCCATTTTTTCTGTAAAGGTTACCGGCTTTTCAACCATGTCCATGCGTTCCAGTGCGCGCAGTCGACTTTTAGCGCTTTTAGAAGTTGAGGCACGGGTTATATTGCGATCGGCATATTCCTGCATAGCGGCAATCTTTTTTTGTTGTTGTTCGTATTCTTTCTGCTGCCGCCGAACCTTTTCTTGCTTCAACTGCAGGTATTTCGTATAATTCCCCGGATAAATAACCAGATTTTGGCCTTCCAACTCCCATGTTTTATCGGTTACCCGATCGAGAAAATAACGATCGTGTGAAACAGCAAGAACCGCGCCGCCAAAATCCCGCAAAAACCGCTCAAGCCATGTCAAGGTTTCAAAATCAAGATGGTTGGTAGGCTCATCCAATACAAGAAGCTGCGGCTGTAAAAGCAAAAGCCTTGCCATCGCAAGCCTGGTACGTTCCCCACCGCTCATGGTGTTGATAACCGTGTCCAGTTTTTTATCGGAAAAGCCCATACCATTGAGCACCGTTTTTATTCGCACATCGACTCGATACCCATCACGTTGTTCAAAATCCGTCGACAGAGCGGCGTATCGTTCGGAAACGGCACGTGCCGTTTCTGCGTCAATTCCCGAAGACGCCATTTGCGTTTCCAGCCTATCAAGCTCTTGACGTATTTCGTCAAGATCGGCAAACACCTTTTTCATTTCTTGATATATTGTACTATCACTTTCAAGTCCGCTGTTTTGACGCAGGTAGCCGATTGTGATTTTTTTGGATAAGTTCAAAGCACCGCTTTCAAAAAACAGAGCGTCGCACAAAATGTTTAAAAGGGTGCTTTTCCCGGTGCCGTTAGCGCCAATCATACCGATTCGGTCCCGTTCCTGAATACTGCCGCTAACCTCGGAGAGCACACAACGATCCCCAAAATATTTAGATATTTTTTCAAATGAAAGAACCATTTTCGCCCTCCTTCCGCAAAAAATATATGCTTCGTTATTATATCACACAAAACGATTTTTGAAAACCATTTACAATCATTTTTTTTAGGTGTATAATAG
>CAKSSH010000060.1 GCA_934488695.1 uncultured Oscillospiraceae bacterium | reverse complement strand
TGACTAAAAACGACCAGATTCCGTTTGTGTATTATGGCATTGACGATGATGTTAACAAGCCCTACTACTACAAGCTGAATGTATCCGAGACAGAGACTCTCAGCTTTGCCGGCAGCATCATCGATGTTTTGCTTCCGACTTCGGGATATGAATTCGCCTACTGGACGGCCGATGCTACCGTATACCGGGCCGGCAGTGGTACTGCCATTCCGGCCGGCACCGCTCTTTCCTCTGATCAAATACAGAACAGAGTTACCGTGAAAAGTGATGTGACGTTCACGGCCCATTTCAGGCAGATCTCCGAATATCCTGAGGATTCAGAAATCGCCACCGTTGAAATCACCGGCGCAACCCTTTCCTACAAACCCGGTGATGTGCCCCGGGCTACTGCCACGGTAGCCGCCGCCGATCAGGGCAAATACCGGATTGCCAATGAATACTGGCAAGAATTAGATGAAAACGATGTGCCCGTTGCCGCATGGTATTCCGACGGCGGGGCGTACAGCACTTTGCCGACCGTTACTACGTTTGAAAACGGGAAAAAATATGTATATTCCGTTCTGCTGCTGCCGGAAAGGGGATATGACTTCGGCAGAGGAGTCGCCGCTACGGTGAACGGAGACACCGTAACAGCGGTTCCCGCCACAGACGGATACCTGAGTCTTCCCAATGTTAAAACGATTACGCCGACCGAGTCGATTAATCCAACGATAATTGATCTGATCGAAATCAATGATGTTACCGTCAGCTTTAAGGACGGCGATAAGCCGATATTCACAGGATCGGTGCCCGATAATGCAGCTTACGCATTCAGGTGCGAGTGGTGGAGCCTTGACAGCGACACAGGTATTCTTTCTACGGAGCCGGAATGGGGAAGCGATATTTATCAAAACAAAATCACCGCTTTTGAAGCCGGAAAGACCTACCATTACGGTGTGTATGTGAGTGCCTATTACCACGATATCTCACCCGATGCCACCCTGAAAATCAACGGCCGAGAAGTGCATTACATTCGTGCGGGGGATGACGGCGATACGCAGAGCTTTTGGGTCGAGACGGATCTGACGATGACACCGATGGCAGATTCCCATACCCATAGTTATGGTACGGATTGGAAGTCGGACACGAATAATCACTGGCACGAATGTGCCTGCGGGAACAAGGCGGACATGGCAGCGCACACCTTCAGGTGGGTTACCGACAAGGAAGCCACCGCAACCGAGAAGGGCTCTAAGCACGAGGAATGCACCGTCTGCGGGTACAAGAAGGCTGCCGCCGAAATCCCGGCGACCGGTTCCGGAAACGGCTCGGCCAGTCAGTCCGCTAAGCCCGGCAACACCTCTTCTCCGCAGACCGGCGATAACATCAGCCTTGCCTTGTGGTTTGCCGTTCTGTTCATCTGCGGCGGTGCTCTGACGGTGCTTGGCATTACAAACAAGAAGAACAAAGCCGGCATCATCAAATAGCACTGAAACCCCGAAGTCCCTCATAGCAAACGGGCAGCAGCCGAAAGACCGGCGCTGCCCGTTTTTTAAAACCTTTTACTTAAATATTGAGCAGAAAGCAACGCTTTCTCCCTCCTAAAATTAGTTTATCGGTAAGGATGGTGACGGGGTAATGCCGCCGGAGGAGCTGGACAAGGGGGCGGATTTCCGGAAAAATGGATGTTCGGCATGGCAATGATGCCGAACAAGGGGCTGCATTTCTTAAAGGCATCCGGCACCGCGGCGCTGCGTGCGCTTTTTAAGACCGCCTTCGTACTAGCCAAGCGGAATATGCGCGCATTTGAAAGAAATTAAGGTCTTTGCCGCGCAAAAACCAAGCCATATGCCCACATGAGAAGTCCTCCCGCGCTTTTCGCAACCTGCAGATTCTCATTCACGAAGGCCGGTGGGTCAGGGTCTCCAAGACTCCGCTTTGTCATTTGCCATCCCAAGCCGCGCAGCGCGATAGTGGATTTCACCCCCCCCGATGACAAAAACGAATAACCGAAAAGCGTCCCGCTACCCTTTTGCATTTTTGATAAAAATGCATTGCATATCGAACATTTTCGGCTTGACTTCTCCTAAAAACAATGTTATACTGCTCTCGAGTTTACCCGACGGGCGCATAGGGGCACGACAAGGCTCTACGCGCCAACGCCCCTCTCCGCGAAAGGGGCTTTGCTGGGAGGGATCCAGCAAAAGGCTTATGGCGCGCAATTTCCCCGCCTGCCTTGACTGAAGGGAGTGCTTTTTATGATTTTTGAAAACGGGGATCGTATTGTTTTTGCCGGTGATTCCGTAACGGACATGGGCCGAGCCTATCCGCTTGGTGAGGGAAGGGACGATAAGGTTGGCCGCAGCTATGTCCGCATTATAGAAAATATGCTGGTCACTTATTATCCGGAGCGTCTGATTCGGATTACCAATGCCGGGATCAGCGGGAACACCAGCCGGGATCTGTTGGAGCGCTATGACCGAGACGTTTTGGCCTTAACACCGGACTGGGTGTCCATCTGCATCGGCATCAATGACGTTTGGCGCCAGTTTGACTCGCCGACGATATCGGATTCTCATATCGACCCGAAAACCTACGAGCAGAATCTTGAAACCATGCTGTGCAAAACAAAGCCCTCGGTGAAAGGGATTTTTCTGCTTACCCCCTATTATATGGAGCCAAGCCGCAATGACGACATGCGGGCGCGCATGGATGAATACTGCCTTGTATGCCATCATCTGGCCGAAAAGTACGGTTGTGTTTTGGTCGACTTTCAGGATGTATACACTCGATTTCTGAAATTCCGGCACTCTTCGTCCATCGCATGGGACCGCGTGCACCCCAACCAAATAGGTGCCACCTTGATGGCACGAGCATTTTTGGATAAATGCGGATTTGATTATAACCATCGTTCCTATTAGCCTTCGGCTTGACCGATATGGGCCGGCCTCCTCCGTTCTGCTGTACCCTGCACAGGCCGCCCGTCCCGTCACAGACCGAACACTGTGTCTTGTGTCCCCGGGTAATATCCCCCTCGGCAATTGGCTTTTCTCAGCTATTTTTTGCGGTATTTCTCGGCTTTCGGGGGCACAACCCTTTCCCTGCGTCTTGATGGTTTTGCCTGTCCGACAAGCTGCGTTTTTTGCCTTTTCGGCAAGCTGCATTTCTACTTTTCCGGTCAGGCCGCATTTCTGTCTTTTCGGCAGGCCGCGTTTTTTGCCTTTTCGGTCAGGCCGCGTTTCTGCCTTTTCGGTCAGGCCGCGTTTTTTGCCTTTCCGGTCAGGCCGCGTTTTTTGCTTTTCCGACAGGCTGCGTTTCTGCCTTTTCGGTCAGGCCGCGTTTTTTGCTTTTCCGACAGGCCGCATTTTTTGCCTTTCCGGTCAGGCCGCGTTTCTGCCTTTCCGGTCAGGCCGCGTTTCTGCCTTTTCGGCAGACCGCGTTTTTGCTTTTCCGGTCAGGCCGCGTTTCCGCCTTTCCGGCCAATTTTAACTATAAAAAAAGCGCTTACACCGCAGTGTAAGCGCTTTTTTCTGCCCACTTAAGATTTGTCTGATTCTTCGTTCTTGTAATAATCACTGAGCACTGATTTTAGCGCCAATCGGTCATACCAAAAATAATTTCTTGTAAAATAAAACGCCTGCTAAAGCCAGGGCACAGCCAAGGCCGGAATAGAAAAAGGCAACAAACACATCGGGAAACACCCCCACCGCTCTAAGACCTATTCCCGCGCTCATCATACAGGCCATAATTAAATATGCCTTTAAATCAAAGAAATGCCAAAACGGATGATCGTTTTCGTATCCGATAATTCTTTTAGTATGCTTGCTGCTCATCTTGTAAAACATTAAACCAAACAGAAAAAACACCATGATGGACAATAGATATAAATACCACTTTCGGTCAATTACCCGATAGGATAAGACCCCCATTCCGGCAACATTAAATCCGGCAATCAGCCATACCGAGCCGGCAATCAACAAAAGGGTCCTGTTTTTTACACAAAATCTATTTTTCATCCTTTTACACCGCATATTCTTCAAAAATTTCTCTGCGTTGTCACAAGCTCATTGAGTCCGACTTGCGCCTTTTATGAAACAGCATAAATCCCTGTTTATCGGGTGTTTTTTACAACGAACAATGCTCTTTGCATTGTTTGATTAAACTCGACTTACAAGCAGCGTTTCTTTTCCGGAAAGCTCTGCCGAACAATCAGCAGAAACTAAAACACTGCCGCTCTTGGCACGCAGTGTGACGCATTAGATTAGGGTTTCTCCAAAAAAAATTGAAAGCCCTTGAAAAATCAAGGGCTTTCAAGGTCAGCTCATTCATGAGCTGAGAATATGGGTGTTTCGAATTTAATGGCACGAATTAAAAATGCCTGAAAACTGAGTGGTTTTCTTATGCTCTAAAATTATTTCCACAATCATGACAAAAATAAATTTTTCTTCTGTTAGAAAACCATCTTTTTGCCTGCCAAACATGGCCCTTCCCTGCTGCTTTATGTACGATTGCCATCCACCAATCATAGCAAACAAACACCATCATACCAATCATCCATTTGCACATTATCCACATAAAATACCAAATACCAAAAAGAACAACATATAAACAACCATGCTTACTCGATTCATTAGATAATTGAACTTTTGTGCTTCCGCATTTTGGACATTTTACATTAATAGCCATAATATCTCTCCTTTCGACTTTTATACTATTTTATACTACTTTATACTACTTGTCAATATTTATTAGTAGTTTATCTTATAATTTTTAAAGAGGTGATTGTTTTGAAACCCTTAAAAGAAAAAATAAGTATAACTATCGATAGTGATATTTTAGCAAAATTAAAAGAAAAAGCCGAATATGACGACCGTTCCTTATCACAATATATAAATCTCGTTTTAAAACAACATATAAATAATATTGAAAGTAAAAAGCCGTGAATTTCACGGCTTTTCTTATAACATAAAGGCGGCGGAACCGCAATTTTCTTTCCTCTTACCTGTTTACTTATTATTTTCCAAAAATCCCTAAGGAATTTTGGATGAGGTAAGAGTGAAGAAGTAAAAAGTAAACTCCCGCCCACTTGCGTGAACGGGGTCTTTGGGTGTTTTGAACTTAATGACACGAATGAAATGTGCCTGAAAACCGTTATTTTCAATTATTAGAATCAATTAAATGATGAATCATTTTCTCGGGCTCTTCAATAAAAAGCTTTGTTGTTTTATAATGCTCAGTTTCATGATATTTCACCTTTTCAATTCCTGATTCAGAAAACTGTAACATTTCTGCATTTGGAAATGCCATTAAAATCGGTGAATGGGTTGCAATTATAAATTGAGAATTGTTTTTCAACAGACTATCCATTTCAACAATTAAAGTCATTAAACGCATCGGAGAAAGTGCCGCTTCGGGCTCGTCTAAAAGATATAAACCATTTCCGCTAAAGCGATTTTGTACTATAGATAGAAAACTTTCACCGTGCGATTGATTGTGCAAAGAAATATTCCCATAGTTATGAGTTGCTTTGACCTCGTCAATATATGTTGCGGCATTATATAAACTCTCCGCCCTTAAAAAGAAACCGTCTTTTGCATAATCTCTTTTAGTTAAAGTTAAATGCTCGGAAAGTTCTGAATGGGTATCTTTAGTGGAAAACGAAAAGTTTTTTGTGCCGCCTTCAGCATTAAAGCCATAGGCAACAGCAATCGCTTCCAGCAATGTGGATTTACCCGTACCATTCTCGCCTACGAAAAAAGTGATATTAGAAGAAAGCTTTAGTTCTTTATTAGCGGCAAGATATTTTATAATAGGTAAATCATTCAGATAGGAGTTCTCACTTAAGGAATTATCAAATAGAATACTGCTAATATATTTTGCATTACTCATTTTGAATTCTCCTTAGCAGTTTTAATTGACGCAATAAGTAAAATTCTAATTGTAGAACAAGTCTTGTTTAACTCTTTATATTTTTCAACACTAATATAGTCAGATTTAAAAAGCATTTCGAGCCACTTTCCTGTTTCGTTTGCTTCTTTTAATGCAATTTCAAGCTTAGCAATGAAATCCGCACGGCTATGACCGTATTTGCTTTCTGCAATATTAGCACAAACGCTTGTTGCACTCCTGCCGATTTGATTTGAAATAACCGTTTCGTGTTTTGTCCGCAGTTCTTTTGTCAATTTAAGAATATCAACAGATAATTGCATAGATAAGTCGGAAAGTTTGTCTTCTTTCATTGCTATCACCTCTCTTATGATATAGATTATACTATAAATTTGCGCAAAGCGCAACATCGTTTACACCGCAAGGTGTAACATCGTCGGGCATAAGCCCATATCGTTTGTGCGAAGCACAACACTGTTTGCCGAAGGCAACCTCGTTTTGTGTCCGCTAAAGAGGAATGATGTTGACCTAAAGGTCAAATGATGTTGCGAGTGAACTTGCAAACGATGTTGTGTCCTTGCGGACACAAATACAAAAAAAACAAAGCACTTCCGAAGAAGTGCTTTGTTTTTTGGCGCCTACTGTAGGACTCGAACCTACGACAACGCGGTTAACAGCCGCGGGCTCTACCGGCTGAGCTAAGTAGGCAAACTATGCGGAAAAAAACTTTGGTGACCCGTGGGGGAATCGAACCCCCGTTGCTGGCGTGAGAGGCCAGAGTCTTAACCGCTTGACCAACGGGCCTTATTTACGGCAGCAACACCGTAAAAATATTGGTGCGCCATCGGGGACTCGAACCCAGGACACCCTGATTAAGAGTCAGGTGCTCTACCAACTGAGCTAATGGCGCATAGACAGAAAGCTTCAGATGCGGCGCGACCTATTTTCCCGGGCAGTCACCCACCAAGTATTTTCGGCACAAGCGAGCTTAACTACCGTGTTCGGA
>CAKSSH010000059.1 GCA_934488695.1 uncultured Oscillospiraceae bacterium | reverse complement strand
TCCGCGCGGGCGGCGCTGCACCTTTTCGCACACGCCCGTTCGTACCTTTTTCCGCGCGGGCGGCGCTGCACCTTTTCACACACGCCCGTTCGTACCTTTTTCCGCGCGGGCGGCGCTGCACCTTTTCACACACGCTGTTCGTGCCTTTTTCCGCGCGGGCGGCGCTGCACCTTTTCGCACACGCCCGTTCGTACCTTTTTCCGCGCGGGCGGCGCTGCACCTTTTCGCACACACTGTTCGTGCCTTTTTCCGCGCGGGCGGCGCTGCACCTTTTCGCACACGCTGTTCGTGCCTTTTTCCGCGCGGGCGGCGCCCCGGTTCTGTGCAACGGGCTTTTCTACTTGCTGTTATTATCCCTCGGCCTGAAAATAAGGCCCACCAAAAGCCCGAAAAAAACAGCCGCCGCAATACCGGCCGAAGTGGCCGTCAGGCCGCCGGTCAAAGCGCCCCAGAGCGCATGGGATTCCACCGCCTCCCGCACGCCCTTTGCAAGCAAATGCCCAAACCCGGTCAACGGGACACCGGCGCCGGCGCCGGCAAATTCCAAAAGCGGTCCGTAGATTCCCGTTGCATCCAAGAAAACGCCGGTCACTACATAAAACGTTAAGATTCGCGCCGGCGTCAGCCCGGTTTTGTCGATCAAGATCTGACCAATCAGGCAAAAGACACCACCAACCAAAAAAGCCTTGAGCAAATTCCAGCATATCGCCATTTTTACACCTCCCCGCCGGCCGTCAGCTGCAGCAAATGCGCAATAGCCGGAATACTTTCTCCCTGCTGCACGCTAAGCGTGGACATCAGCGCACCGGTCGCGATAAACAAAATCCGATGCAGGCGCCCCTCGGAAAGACTGCGTAAAATCCCGGAGCAGAGCACACTCGCGCTGCAACCGCAGCCGGAGCCGCCGCAATGCACATCTTGTCTGCGTCGCTCATAAATCATCATGCCGCAATCTGCGTGCTGTGCCCGAATGTCCAGCCCATTTTGCAAAAGCAGGCGCAGCATAAGCTCACTGCCGAGAAAGCCCAAATCACCGGTCAGAATCAGGTCAAACTCCGTCGGGCTGCTGCCGGTATCGGCAAAAAAACTGCCGATTGTGCGCGCCGCAGCCGGAGCCATTGCCGCTCCCATATTGTTAATATCGGTAATCCCGAGATCTTCCATGCGCCCAAAAGTAACCGACCGGATGGAAACCGGCCCTTTTTTATCGCCGTCCCCCACTAAAACCGCACCGGCTCCGGTCACGGTCCATTGTGCCGTCGGTGTGCGCAGTCCGCCATAATTGAGCGGAAAACGAAACTGACGCTCTGCCGAGCAAAAATGAGAAGAGCTGACCGCGCAGCAGCGCCCGGCCGCTCCAGAAGCACAAAGCACCGCCGCAAGCCCCATCGACTCCGCCATGGTAGAGCAGGCGCCGTACAATCCCAAAAACGGGATCCCAAAATCCCGCAGGCCGTAGGAGGAGCCGATGCACTGATTGAGCAGATCCCCGCCTAAGATAAAATCAACGCTTCCGCTTTCAAGTCCGGCCTTTTGCAGCGCTCTGGATACGGCGACGTTCTGCAGCTTGGCCTCAGCCTTTTCAAAGCTCTTTTGGCCCAGTCTGCTGTCCATACATAAAATATCAAACTCCTTGCCGAGCGGACCGTTCGCTTCTTTTTTTCCGGCAACCGAGGCCCAACCCTCCAGCACCGGCGGACGCTGAAAGAAAAGGGTGTCCCCCTCTCGTCGTATCGTCATGCCCTCACCCCCGTTATCACTCCGAAAAGCCAGTAAATAATTCCGTAAAGCACGCTGGCCGAAACGCCGTAGACCAACACCGGGCCGGCGATGATAAACATTTTGGCTCCCAGCCCCATCACCAGTCCCTCGGTTTTAAATTCAACCGCCGGGGAAGCGATGGCGTTGGCAAAACCGGTAATTGGCACTAAGGTTCCGGCGCCGGCTCGGACGGCCAAATCGTCATAAATGCCGATCCCGGTAAACAGAGCGCTTAAAAAAACCAATGTCACCGAGCTGAGTGGCACGGCAACGTCCTTAGAAAGCCCCTGCATCAGGAACAGCTCCGAAAAGGCCTGTCCCAGCGCACAAATGCCGCCGCCGATGAGGAACGCAAACACACCGTTGCGCAGAATCGGAGAACGCGGTGCACAAGCCGCACTCATTTTTCGGTACTCTTTCGGATCTGGAAAATTCATATAATCACTTCCGTTTATCAAGTTTTCTTTATTGTGCACATTTTTTTGATTTTTATCAGCCCGAAACCGCGTTCCGTTTTTTGCCGGCTTTCCCGTAAAAAAGGTTTTTGTTTACTTTTTCGACAACTTTTGTTATAATTAAAAAAAGAGTCTGAAAAGGAGGTTGGAGCCGTGCCGCGTTTTTTAAAACTTTTTCAACGATTCGTTGCTCTTTGCTGCTGCCTTGCGCTGCTGTCTGCAGCCCTGTGCGGCTGCGGGCGGAAGGCACACGGAAAAGCAGTTTCCTGGCTCCTGTCCGACACCCCGAAGAACTTAGATCCTCAAACCGCAGCCGAAGCAGGGGAACTGATGGTTATTAAAAACTGCTTTGCCGGGCTGTTTTCCAAATCGCAGGACGGCACCCTGTATTCCGACACCCTCCGGGAATGGTCTGTTTCAACCGACGGCTTGCGTTACACGTTTTATTTGGAGCCGGACCGATTCTGGAGTGCATTTCAGGATGGCAAGCTGCAAAAAGCCGATTCGGTTACTGCCGACGATTTTGCTTTTGCCCTGCGCCGTGTCTTTACCGATCGTCCCGGTGCCGAGGTGCTGCGCACCCTGTCCTGTCTCAAAAATGCCGACCGCGTGCTTGCCGGGGAGGATGTTTCTCTGCTGGGCATTTCCTGTCCGGACAGCAAAACGCTGCAGCTGGATCTGTCCCGGCGCTGCGACACCCTGACCGAAACGCTGTGCGACCCCTGCCTTTTTCCCTGCAACGAAGCCTTTTTCAAAAGCACCGCCGGCCGGTACGGACTTTCGGCCGAGCTGCTGCTGTATAACGGCAGTTTTTATCTCAGCGGCTGGGGAGAATCCTCCATCAAGCTCAAAAGCAACCCGTATGCCGCCGGCAACGCGGGACATCCCGAGGCCGTGACCCTTTACCTGCCCAAGAAAACCCGATTGCCAGAGGAGCTGTTGGCAAACGGCGCAATCGACGCGGCGCTGCTGTCCGCCGATCAATATGACCGGCTGCAAAACCCCGGGAAATACACCGTTTCCAAAAGCAGCGCGATCTTATGGGCGCTGATTTTCAATCCGAACGATCCGCTTTGGCAGAACGCCGATTTGCGTTCGGCGCTGTTTTACGGAGCCGACCGTTCGGCCGGCGGAGAGGACACTCATTTGACACAGACCCGCGCATTGGTTTCCGACACGGCGCAGCTGTACGGAAAAAATTACCGTGAACTGCAGCCGGCCGTGGTCGCACCGAAATATGACCGGGACACGGCGCAAGCGCGCTGTCAAAGTGCTTTTGCTTCTCTCGGTCTTCGAGAGCTTTACAAGGCGGATATTCTGGTGCCGGACCGGGCGCTTATCCGGGATCGCTTTTCGGCCCTGAATCAAATATACCAGCGCGACCTGTCGCTGTACTTTTCACCGACTGTGCTGTCCGAGCAAACCCTCCTTTCCCGCGTTAAGAGCGGGGACTTTTCGGCAGCGCTGGTGCCGCTTTCGGTGCTCTACGATTCGCCGGAGTGCATTCTCTCCTACTTTGACCAAAGCCAGCCCGCCTGTCTTTTGCCCTTGACGGCTCCGGCCTATACCGACGCCATGCAGGAAGCCCGACGTCAGAGCGGTAACGCGGCGGCGGCTGCGGCCGCCTATGCCCGTGCCGAGCAGCAGCTTTTGAGCTCTGCGCTGGCTTTACCGCTTTTTTGCGAAAATCAATACTTCGTCACCTCCGCCCGGTCTACCGGCTTTATGCGAGACTTCGGCGGCTCGGTGCTGTTTGCCGCCGTGCGGTAAAATGCCCTGTCCGGGTGTATTCTTACCGGCCGAAAGCAAAAACCGGCGCCCCGCTTATGCGGGGCGCCGGTTTTCTTATAACAGGCTTTAATCCAGCTTAAGTACTGCCATAAAGGCCTCCTGCGGCACCTCAACGCTGCCGAGCTGGCGCATGCGCTTTTTTCCTTCCTTCTGCTTTTCCAGCAGCTTCTTTTTACGCGTAATATCGCCGCCGTAACACTTGGCAAGCACATCCTTCCGCAGCGCTTTGATGGTCTCCCGGGCAATAATCCTGCCGCCGATGGCTGCCTGAATCGGCACCTCAAACAACTGACGCGGAATATTCTCCTTGAGCTTTTCCACCATTTTACGGGCACGGCTGTACGCATTATCGACGTGCAAAATAAAGGACAGCGCATCCACCGTCTCGCCGTTGAGCAAAATGTCCAGCTTGCACAGCTTGGACGGACGGTATTCGTACATTTCATAATCAAACGAGGCGTAGCCGCGCGTGCGAGACTTGAGCACATCGAAAAAGTCGTAAATTATTTCGTTGAGCGGCAGCTCGTAATGCAGCTCGACCCGGTCGGTATCCAGATATTTCATGTCGCGGTAGACCCCGCGACGTTCCTGACACAGCTCCATAATCGTTCCGGTAAATTCGGACGGCGTGTAAATAGTTGCCCGCACAATCGGCTCGGACGCCGTTGCAATGGTGGCTGGATCGGGATAATTGGTCGGATTGTCGATTCGCAGCTCCTTGCCGTCGTTGAGCGTCAGCTTATAAACCACGCTGGGCGCGGTTGTAATCAAATCCAAATGATACTCCCGCTCCAGCCGTTCCTGAAAAATCTCCATATGTAAAAGCCCTAAAAATCCGCACCGGAAGCCAAACCCGAGCGCCAACGATGTTTCCGGCTCAAAGGTGAACGAGGCGTCGTTGAGCTGTAATTTTTCAAGGGCGTCACGCAAATCGCCGTACTTGGCACCGTCTGCCGGATAAACGCCTGAAAACACCATGGGGTTGACCCGCTTGTAGCCGGGCAACGGCTCCGCTGCCGGCCGGTCAAACAAGGTGACGGTGTCGCCGACCCGAGTGTCCCGCACGTTTTTAATACTGGCCGTCAGGTAGCCCACTTCGCCGGCACGCAGGCCGTTCGGATTGGGGAAAAGATCGTTGGCGCCCATGTAACCGCACTCCACCACCTCAAAGTCCGCACCGGTCGCCATCATGCGAATGTGGTCTCCCGGGCGCAGCGTCCCCTGCATAACCCGCAGATAAACGATAACGCCTTTATAGCTGTCATACACCGAATCGAAAATCAGCGCCGCCAAAGGCGCCTGTGCATCCCCACCCGGCGCCGGCACCCCGTTTACAATCTGCTCCAGCACCTCATCGACCCCGGTCCCCTCTTTGGCCGAAACGCGCGGCGCCGACAGTGCCTCAATCCCGATAACATCCTCGATCTCATGTGCGACCCGCTCCGGATCTGCCGACGGCAGGTCTATTTTATTGATGACCGGCAGTATCTCCAAATCATGCTCCAACGCAAGATACGTGTTCGCCAGCGTTTGCGCCTCGATTCCCTGCGACGCGTCCACCACCAGCAGCGCGCCCTCGCAGGCCGCCAGTGACCGCGAAACCTCATAATTAAAGTCCACGTGCCCCGGCGTATCGATAAGGTTCAAGACATACTCCCGACCGTCCCGCGCGGTATAGCAAAGGCGCACTGCGCGAGCCTTGATGGTAATCCCGCGCTCGCGCTCGATCTCCATATTATCCAAAAGCTGATTGCTCATATCCCGGGCACTGACAGCGCTGGTCTTTTCAAGAAGCCGGTCGGCCAACGTAGACTTGCCGTGGTCAATATGTGCAATAATGCAAAAATTGCGAATCTGCTGCTGATAATCGGACATTCCATCACCTCAAAAAAATCTTCCTTTGCAGTATACCATTTTTTTGCCCGCCGCGCAACTTTTATTTTTTGCCGCGGCTGCCCCGTCGGGCGCGCGGTTGACAAAAAAGCGGTATGTTTTCCCGCGCGCAGTGCGCCGCAAGATTGTCGGCATTTTTTCGGTTGCAAAAGAAACGGAATTATGCTATAATAATTTTATAAACGGAGGTGCTTTTATGGAGGATTTTTTCTACAACCTTGCCGACAGTATCGAAGCGTTTTTATCCACCCCGCCGGCCGCGCTGATCGGCACTGTTTTTGTGATTGCCGCCGTTGCCCTGATCTTATTGCTTCTTCGCAGCTTTGAGCGCCGCTGAGCGCTGCTGACGCGCCCCGTAGCGGGGCGCTTTTTTCTTTAAAAATGACAAAAAAATTACAGTTTTCGGAAATTTGGTTACAATTTGGTACATCGGTTGCTTTCCTGATAAAATCAGCATACAATAAAGACAGAAAATCAGGAAAGGAGCCGGTATTATGAAACGGAAAACCCTTTGGAAGCTGCCCGTTATTTTCGGGGCATTGTTTTTGCTTTTTGTCACGATCGTCTCCGCCTTTCTATGGGCGAATTTGTGCAGCCGTGCCGGCTCGTTGACTGCCGCTGCCGGGCTCAATCCCGCGCAGATAGAGTACGCCACCGTGCGTACGCGCGGCCCAAACGGTGCTTTGACTGTTCGGAAAATCAGCAATCCGGCCGAGCTTGCGCAGCTTTACAGCCGCCTTTCTTCACTGGCCGTTCGGCGCCGTTTGTCTCTCGGTGCTCGCAGCAGCAATGCCGACGCCTCGGTCACCTTTAAGCTCCGGGACAACGGCACACTTTGCATTGCCGACAAAGGCAACAGCTTTGCCGCTCAAAACACCGGCCTGTTTTCCGCCTTTTTCGTCTATTATTTTGACAGTGCCGATCCGCAGGCCTTTTCCGGCGCCGTCCGTTCGTTTTTATCCTAAATGGTTTTTCGCGCGTCCGCTATCTTTAGATAGCGGACGCTTTTTTGTACGTTATGCGCTCCGGCGCATATGAGCTGCACGCATCTTACCGACCAGTCTCTTTTTGTATATTTTTTAATTAAAAAAGCCAACTATTTCTAGTTGGCTTTTGGTTTTCTCAGAAGTCGATTTCCGAATTCCCATTAATAAATCACAAAATCATATTTTTATTCCTTTATTTTGTAAACTTTCTTTTACAACCCATTCCTATCATAAAAATAACAAAACTTGTAATTTATGATTATTTATATAATCTAATAACTTGATATTCATAATGATCATTAGCATTTGAGATTCCTACTGA
>CAKSSH010000058.1 GCA_934488695.1 uncultured Oscillospiraceae bacterium | reverse complement strand
CGAAGAGCAGCTTCGGCTGCACCATCTTATCTGAAACAGGTGATTATATGCTGAAACTGTTGCTTTGCGGCGCGGCCGGCCAGATGGGCGCCGCCGTGTCGGACGCTGCTTCCAAAGAAACGGACCTGCAAATTGCCTGCCGAGTAGACAGCCGTCTGCCGTCTGACCCTGCGGCCGGCAATTTTCAAAGCTTTTCGGCCGTTTCCGTCCGTTGTGACTGTATTGTGGACTTTTCACACCCCAGCGTCACCGATGACCTGCTGCAATACGCCCTGTGCACCAAAACTCCGGTGGTGCTCTGCACTACCGGTCTTTCCGAGGATCAAATTACCGCAGTCCAAGCCGCAGCGAAAACAATCCCGGTCTTTTTTTCGGCGAATATGTCGTTGGGCGTAAATCTTCTGTCTGCACTTTGCCAAAAAGCCGTCCGCGTGCTGGGCGGCAGCTTTGACATTGAAATTATCGAAAAACACCATAACCGAAAGCTTGACGCGCCCAGCGGTACCGCTCTGTTGCTTGCCAACGCCATGAATGATGCCGCACAACAGCGTTACCATTGCGTGTATGACCGTCACAGCGTCCGCCAAAAGCGCGACCCGCTGGAAATCGGGATCCACTCGGTGCGCGGCGGCAACATCGTCGGCGAACATGAGGTTCTCTTTGCCGGTCGTGACGAACAGCTTTCGCTGCGCCACACCGCCACCTCCCGCGAGGTGTTTGCCACCGGCGCTTTGAGCGCCGCCCGTTTCCTTTGCAATCAGGCTCCCGGTCTTTACGATATGCAGCAGCTTATCTCCGCCGGCGAATAACCCCGCCGCGCCGAAATAACCGCACACCACCTAAGCGCAGGGCTTTGCCCTGCGCTTTTTTCATCCCGCGCCCCGCATTTTTTCGCCTGCTCTTTTCCCGCCCTGCGCTCCCCCGCACTTTTCCCCGCACTTTTCTCTCCCCCTCGCATTTTCCGCCGGCGAACAACACTACCCTGTGCTTTTTTCACCCGCTTTTTTCCTCCGCCCATCTCCGCGCTTTTTGCACTTCCCTTTATCCCCCCGCACCACCACATTTTTTCGCCTGCTCTTTTCCCGCCCTGCGCTCCCCCATGCTTTTTTCCCGGCTGCTGCAAGGTTTTTGGGCGTTACCACTCTGTATTCTTTGCTTTCTTTATACAATTTGTATATATTAAGGGCGAAAAAATGAAATGACGCGCAAGAAACAAAGAGATTTCGAGAAAAACCGCGAGAAATCAAGAGAAAGAGGGATATATTTTAATTTTTTTCCAAAAAAACGCTTGACTTCTGAAAATAGGTGTTATATAATGAACAGGCGTTTTGAAACGACGGCAATCTCTGCCGCCGTCCATCAGCAAAAACAAGGCCGTTGTGCCTGAGATACAAACGGAGGTTAAACCTATGTCAACTTTTATGCCGAAAAGCACCGACATCGTGCGCAACTGGTATGTGATTGACGCTGCTGACAAGCCGCTTGGCCGCGTGGCTGCTGCTGCCGCGGACCTGCTGCGCGGAAAGGGCAAAACCATTTTTGCTCCCCATGTCGATTGCGGCGATCACGTCATCATCATCAATTCCGACAAAGCAGTTCTGACCGGCAATAAAGCCGAGAAGAAATTTTACCGTCACCACACAGGATGGGTCGGCGGCCTCAAAGAGGTCAAATATGCTGTCCTGATGAGAGAGCATTCCGACCGTGCCATGACGCTTGCCGTCAAGGGCATGATCCCCGACACCACCATCGGCAGAGCGGCGCTGACCCGGCTGCACGTCTATAAAGACGGCGACCATAAGCATCAGGCCCAAAAGCCGCAGGAATATACGTTTTAAGTGAGGAGGCGTTTGTAAATGTACGAGTCTAAACCGTTTTTTTACGGAACCGGAAGAAGAAAGCACTCGGTAGCCCGCGTTCGGCTGTATCAGGGCACCGGGAAATTCACAATCAATGATAGAGATATTGATGATTACTTCGGCCTTGAGACGCTGAAGCTGATTGCCAGACAGCCTCTCTCGCTGACTGAAACTGCCGACCAATTTGACATTGTCGTCAAGGTTGCCGGCGGCGGTGTAACCGGCCAGGCCGGCGCCATTCGTCACGGCGTCGCAAGAGCTTTGCTCGGCTTTAATGCAGAGCTGCGTCCCGAGCTTAAAAAGGCCGGCTTCCTGACCCGTGACCCGAGAATGAAAGAGCGTAAAAAGTACGGCCTCAAGGCCGCCCGTCGCGCACCTCAGTTCTCCAAGAGATAATTTTGTTCAGTTTTCAAGCCCCCGAAACCACAGTGGTTTCGGGGGCTTGTTCCATTTTGTTCAGTTTTTCGGTCACCTGTCTGCAAGACGGTAAAACACAGGTAATACACACGGTAAGACACAAAACTGAATATTTTGGATTTAGCACATACACTACCCCCTTTCATCTAAATTTATACAAAAGAAAAAGCACCCTTGCGGATGCTTAAATCAATAATGTTAAATTTTAGTATGTTGCGATTTAAGATTTTCTTGATCGCTTAACCATTTTTCAAAGGCATTTTTTACATCTTCCGGTGCATCTTCTCTGATGCCACAAATGCCTTTATCGTCACAAACAACCCAATCATCCCATATTTCCGGTAATCTCAAATCACATCACCCCTTTATATTTTTGATACAAATCAATATAAAATGTTCATCGCCTATCTTTGAAAAAGTCCTTCCAATATGGATTTTCTTTATCAAAGATTTCTTTTTGCTCAGATGTCAGATTGTGCGGATAGTCTGCAAACAAATTAAACACCTTTTTCTTGTCAAAACTGAAAAGGAATTCCCCAACCCTGTCAGATGTATCAACCCACCAAATTTGATCGGCTTCATTCTCTTTATAAAATTTATCAAGCATACACATCACCTTGAAAGAATTATATCACAGTTTGTTCAATTCTTCACTTAATTTCTGAAATTTAAAGTGGGTGTATACCATTTTCGGAATGACCTTGACTCTTTTCTCGCATTGTTTCGTCAAGTTTCTTTTCCTTTTGGCGCAAAAATCCCACGCGCAGAAAAATCGCAGGGTGCCTTGCCCACGATTGCTTGTTTCCCTTTCTTCAGGCGTCGTTCGCCCGCCCGGCCTTTCCCGGAACGTAAAGACCGGCGCCGTCTCATAAGAGACGACGCCGGTCTTCTTTTCTGCCAGCTTACAAAAACTACTATACGTTAAACCCAAAATAGCGGTTTGCGTTCTCAAAGCAGATCCCGCGCACAATCCGAGAAAGCTCCTCAAAATCCGCCGGATACTCACCGTTTTCGACCCAGCCGCCCAGCAAATTACACAAAATTCGACGGAAATATTCATGACGGGTGTAAGACAAAAAGCTGCGCGAATCAGTCAACATACCGACAAAATTTCCCAAAATCGACAAATTGGCCAAATCAGTCAGCTGCTTTTGCATGCCGGTCTTGGTGTCGTTAAACCACCAGGCAGAACCAAGCTGAATCTTGCCGGCCGCCTCAGTGCCCTGGAAGCTGCCGATTAAAGAGCCTAAAAACTCGTTGTTGGCCGGATTGAGCGAATACAGGATCGTCTTGGGCAGACTGTCCCGACTGCAAAGCAAATCCAACAAATCAGCCAATGCGCGCGAGCATTCGCGGTTGGAAATGCAGTCAAACCCCGTGTCCGGCCCCAACGCACGAAACATCTTGCTGTTGGTATTACGAAAAACGCTGTAGTGAATCTGCATGACCCATCCTCGGCGCGCGTATTGCTCCCCGAAGAACAGCATCATCACCGTCTTATACTTTTCCGCCTGCGCGACCGTAATCGCCTGACCCGACAGCGCAGTTTTCAGAATTTCGTCCGCCTCTGCCGGCGTCGCCGGCAGGCAGGCCACATAGTCCATCCCATGGTCTGCGGCACGACAGCCGTGCTCATGGAAAAAGGAAATACGCTGTTCCATGACCTGCAAAAGATCGCGAAGATTTTCAATCGGCGCCTGTACCGCCGCCGACAGCTTCCGGATATACTCGACAAAACCGGGCTTGTCTATCGAAACCGCTTTGTCCGGCCGGAAAGACGGCACCACCTTGCAGGAAACCTCGGGATCCGCCGCGATTTTTTCGTGCGCCGACAGATCGTCGGCCGGATCATCCGTCGTGCCGATAACCCGAACATTGGAGCGCTCAATAATGCCGCGCACCCGCATTTCCTCTTGCTGCAACCGCGCGTTGCAAACCTGCCAGGCCTCCTCGGCCGTTTTTTCGGAAAGCGGCTTGTAAAAATCAAAATACCGCTGCAGCTCCAAATGTGTCCAGTGATACATCGGGTTGCCGACAGCCAGCGGAAGTGCCTCGGCAAACCGCTGAAAACGGGTCCGATCATCGGCGTCCCCCGTAATTTCGTTTTCGGGCACCCCGTTGGAACGAATCAGACGCCACTTATAGTGATCTCCGCCCAACCATGCCTGCGTGATATTCTCAAATTGCCGGTTTTCGGCAATCTCATTCGGGTCAATGTGGCAATGATAATCAATAATCGGCATTTGCGCCGCAACATCAAAATAAAGCCGCCTTGCTGTCTTGCTTTCCAGCAAAAAATCTCGGTCCATAAATTTTTTTGACATAAAAGTACCCCCTTGTTTTTGAGCACTTCTATTATTATAATAGAGCCCGAAAACAAAGTCAAGTATTGATAGTTTCTTATCAAACAAGGCGTAGCACCAGCACCGTAATATCGTCTCGTGCCGCAGGATTTTCCTTGCCGGACGCAAGCTCCCCGAGCAGCTTCGCCAGCTGCTGCGGCGACCTGTTTTCCTGCTTGACAGCCGCCTCGATCTCATCATCACAAAGGGCGCAAAGCCCATCCGACGCCAACACAACCACATCCCCCGCCGAAAGCCGCAGCTGTGCACTTCGCAGCCGGGTGTCCCCCAAAATACCAAGCGGCAGCGACCCCATTTCCACCTTGGAAATGCGCCGGCCTCTTTTTAGGTACGACGGTGCAGCTCCGGCCTTGCTGAGACGAACGCTGCCGTCATATAAATCAAACAGCGCAACATCCAGCGTAGACAATGTTTCCTCCTCACTGTGCAGCATCAGCGCGGCATTGATCAACGCCACACTGTTTTCCGCCGTAAAGCCCAGCTTTAAGAAGCGGGACAGCAGCGATAAGGTCAAGCGACTTTCCATCGCCGCACTCCGCCCGCGGCCCATCCCGTCACTGAGCAGCACCGCCTCATACCCGCCCGGCAGCGAAACCTGCAAAAAGCTGTCTCCGCAAACCTCCTCCCCGCCTGCCGTGCTCTGAAAGCTGCCGACCTCGACCCGATAGGGCGCCCGCTCCGAAAAGGAAACCCGTGCCAGCTGGCGATTCTGCGCCACGGCGTCCAATACCATCTGCCGCCCGCATTCCTCCGAAACAAGCTGCTCCAGAGCGTCATCCGTCAGCTGCGACGCCTCCTGCGGCAGACAGTAAAACTCCACACTCCGATGCCCCATCCTGTCAACCGGGCAGGAAAGATCCTGCGCATGAACGCCCAACTGCGCCAATGCACTGCCGATTTTTCCCTCCCGCTCCCGGTCGCAGAGCGTCATGGATAATTCCTGCGACATCTCGCATAAAAGCCGGGACATTCCGCCGAATTGCTCGGTCACCACCTGCCGCATCTGCCGACACCGCTCCTGTGCGGCGCGTGCCGTACAGGAGCGCCGATATGCCTCATTTATTTCACTTAAAAGCCGCATCATCTTGGTGCAGCGCCGCCGAAACAGCTCCGGCACCTGCTCCGGTTCAATATAGCCCCGCTGACGCAGCGGTGTAATAAGATGATTGAAAGCGTCCATCGTGTCGGTGTAGTCACTGTCCCAACAAGTAAGCTTCATGCCGCAGCGTCGGCAGACCCGGTCGGCTGCCGCACTGAAAATCCTGTCCATGTCATCTCCGCCTGCCTGCACACGCTTTTCCGATGCCTCACACAAGGCCTGTGCCGTTTCGGAAAGTGACTTTGACACGAAATCCAGCCGCGCCGAAAGGTACCGATTGGGCTGTGCCTCTCCGCCGCCGCAAACACTCGGAAAAAAGACCGACAACTGCAAAAGTGCCCGCTGCGGAAGCATTAAAAAAAGAACTCCCGCCCCCATCGTCTCATAAAGCAGGTATAAATCTCCGTCCCGCTCGCTGACAACCGCAACTGCCAATAAACAGCACAGCAGCATTACCAGCATAACTGCAACCCGCGAAACCTTCTTAAACAATCCCGACAGCATCCCGCCCAAAGAAAGCGCCAGAACGGCAAAGCCTCCGTCCCCCGCCGCAATCGACAGCGCCGCCCCGATGCTCAATCCGGCACAGGCGCCGCCCAACGGCCCCAGTGCATTCGCCACAGCCATAATACAAACAGCACCCAATATATGTCCTACCGAAATCATGCCGACTTTAAAGCCCGACAGTGAAATTAAAACAAGAGAAACGCAAACCGACAGTGAAACAACATTTTCCGCCGTCTGCATGCTGCCGCCCTCACGAAAAATCCCGACCGTCCGAGCCAAAAAATAGGTCGCTCCGCCACAGATAACGCTCTCGGACAGCAAAAATAAAATATCGTATAAAATGACCTCGCCGGCAAAAAGGAAAACTCCGCCGACAAACAGATTGGCCACAGCCGCCAGAACCGGCGGCGCCCAAGAACACAGCTTTTTAAAAAACGGCTCAAAGGCCCAACGCACCGCAAACACAATGACTGCCTGTGCCAAGTACCGCAGACCCCCTGCCGAAAGGCCGAAAAAAGAATAGCCGATAAAAGCTCCGACCAGCGCAAAAAATCCGCTGCGCCCCGAAAGTGCCGCCACCAGCGAGACGCCGAACGGCGCCAACCGCGCCGTAAAGGCGGCGCAGGACAAAACGGCCGCGGCGGCAACTGCTGCACCGTCTGCAAGCCATTGTCGCTTGACCTCGGATGAACGCTTCTTTTCATGGGCGGGTACCGCCTGCGTGGGTTTCATGTTTTTCGCTCCTTTTTTTGTCCGTCCTCGTCCTCTCATTATACGAAAACCGGCCTGCCTCTTTTGTCACTTTCTGCGGCAAAAAACCGTTTTTTTTCGAGAATTTTCGCCGTTTCTTGTCGGAAAGGCTTCGTCTGATGCACTTTTTGTCCCTTTCATGCCTTTGAGCCGCGTCTGCCGGTTGTTTTTTTTGAAATTTGTGCTACAATGAAGAAAAACAGCCGCTTTCAAGAAGGAGGATGCTGCATGAATTGTTTTGAAATTTGCCGGACGCTGGTCCCGGCCGATCAGCTTCCGCCGGCTGACCGGCCGGCCGTTATCCTGCTGACCTCCGACGAGCTGAGCCGCCGCCCGGAGCTGCCCGGTCTTGAGGAGGTGCTGCTTCACACCCCTTTCGCGCGGGACGCTCGCATCTGTAAAGCCGAGGCCCGTCCCGACTGCCTGTGCGGCACCCTGGTGCTGCCGAGACACGGCAAAAACAAAGGCCGCCTTTGTTGCGGCTATCTGTTGGCAGTCAATCGGGTCGTTTTGGTGGATGACGAAAATTTGCTGTTTCCGTTTTTAAAGCGTTTGGCG
>CAKSSH010000057.1 GCA_934488695.1 uncultured Oscillospiraceae bacterium | reverse complement strand
AAGGATCTTCTGCTGCATACGGACGCAGTTCACCGAATATTTCTTGAAAATGCTGCGAGCGTATGCCTGTATTTTCAGCGTAACTTTTTTTGAACTTGCTGCCGGACTTTTGCTTCTTCGCGTTTCGCATGCGGTTAGCATAGCGCTTTTGATTGCGGCTGCGGACATCTTACCGCTGATCGGCACCGGGACGGTTTTGCTGCCCTGGGCGTTTTTTTCGTTTACGGCCGGCAAAACATCTTTTGCGTTCGGGTTGGTTTTACTTTATTTGATTATTACATTGGTGCGAAATTGGATAGAGCCGAAACTGGTCGGGAAAAAGCTCGGAATCCCGCCAATTGTATCGTTGTTTTTGTTTTATGCAGGTCTGCGGCTCGGTGGAGTGATTTGGGCGGTTTTTTCTCCGGTTGTCGCCGTTGTTTTTAAAGGCATTGCCGAAAGCGGTTTGTTGAGTCGAGGCTGCGGCGAAAGAAAGCTTATGCGCAAAAAATAATGAAACGGAATATAATAGAACGGGCCGGGAAAATGATTAAAAATGTATTCAATGGCAAGAATAGTTTTGAAGACGTGCTTTTGCGTCTAAAAAAATAACGGAGTGTGAATGCCGTGACTGTAAAAAGAGGAGAAATTTATTATGCCGATTTGAGTCCTGTTGTCGGTTCGGAGCAGGGTGGTGTCCGGCCGGTACTTATTGTACAAAATGACGTCGGAAACCGTTTTAGCCCGACTGTTATTGCTGCGGCAATTACAAGTCAACGGGAAAAGGCAAAATTGCCGACCCATATTGAAATTGCACCCACGGGGTGCGGCCTTACAAAAGATTCTGTGGTTTTGCTGGAGCAAATCAGAACCATTGATAAGCGTCGTTTGAAAGAGCGCATGGGCATGCTGGATCACCATTCCATGTATCGCGTGGATCATGCGTTATCGGTAAGCTTCGGCCTGCCGGCAAAATAAACCTGCCGATTTTAGATTTAGGTGCATTTTTTCAAAATTTTTTTAAACGGATTGCGATTCGACAAAAACCGCCGGGAAAGCCTGCCCACAGGTTATCCCGGCGGTTTTGTGTTTCGAGGGGATTTTGGCGTCGTGACGGACGTTTTGTGAGAGGAGAATTGCTTGTTTTAATGTTTAAAATTTATGTTTTGAAGAGCTGTTTTTTATTGAAAAAAAGGGAAATGTGTGCTATAATGAAAAAAATCGAGCCTCGGAGGGAATCATGAATTATTGGGAAGTTAAAATCACCACGACGACGGAGGGAATCGAACATGTTATCGGTGTTCTTTTAATGCTTGGAATCACCGAGGTCGTCACCGAGGATCGGCACGATTACGAATGGCTTGTATCACAGGTTCGGCCGCATTGGGATTACGTGGACGAGTCTCTGAAACGGCTGGAAACCGTTGAGAGCTCCGTGACCTTTTATTTGCCCGAAGACACCCAGGGGAAAGAAATGCTTGCCGCTGTTCGCTCGGAGATAAAAAGGTTGGCAGACGCTGACAAAAGCCATCAATTCGGGAAACTTTGTTCGGAGGTAAAAAGCCTTTCGCAGGAGGACTGGGAAAACGGATGGAAAAAATATTTTAAACCGTTTACCGTCGGCGAACGGCTTTTGGTGCAGCCCTCTTGGTATGATACCCCCGAAGATTGCAGTCGAGCCATTCTGACGATAGACCCCGGCATGAGCTTTGGTACGGGCCAACACCATACAACACGCTTGTGTATGTTGGCGCTGGAGAAGGCCGTTCGACCGTCGGACAGGGTGCTGGATCTCGGCTGTGGGAGCGGCATTTTATCCATCGCCGCACTGCTGCTCGGCGCCGAGAGGGTTACTGCAGTGGATATTGATGAGACAGCAGTCCGAATTTCCCGGGAAAATGCCGCCTTAAACGGCTTTGGGCCGGACCGATTTATCGCACATTGCGGTGACATTTTAACAGATAAAACCCTGCGGCAAAATATTGCCGGAAAATACGACGTTGTTGTTGCAAATATTGTGGCGGATGTTTTGATTGCTTTTGCACCGATTTTTAAAGAATATATGGCGCCGCAAGGCCGGGTTATCTGTTCCGGAATTATTGATTATCGATTGACGGATGTTAAAACCGCGTTGACGGCGGCCGGATATCAGATCGAAGAGCAAAACCAACTGGAATCGTGGTTTGAATTGGAATTATCCTTAGGAGGCTGTAAAAATGAATGACAACCATCGGCAGTATCGTCGCCCGCCCGTCAATCCGGGTTTCGTTTTAATGGGTGTTTTGACCGTAGTAGTGTGCCTGCTTTTGATGTGGGCATTGGGCGCATTCGGTCGAAAGCAGCGCGAACAAAATCCGTCTTCTGTTAATAATTCGTTTTCGGAAAGCAGCGCAGCGGCGTCTGAAGAAGAAACGGTCAGCAGTCTGCCGGAAAGCAGCTCGCAAATTTCCTCGACCCATACGGTGACCAGCAAACCGGTTTCAAGTAAACCGGTTGGAAATATTCCGTCGAGCAGCAAGGTGGCTCATACGACAGCTTCCTCCCAACAAACGCAATCTGTACAAGCAATCTCCGCGATGGTTCCGAACGGTGACTGGCGCTTGGTGGTTGCCAACAAACAGTATCCGTTGCCCGAAAGCTATCGAATTGACGTGGGGTATGCTTCCGGAAACTATCGGTTGGATAAGCGTATAATTGCGGATTATCAGAGTATGATTGCCGCTGCTAAGCAGGACGGGATTGTTCTGAGTATTATTTCTGGTTTTCGGACTTACGCCGGTCAGACCTCGCTTTACAATCGGAAGGTAAATCAATATCTCTCACAAGGCTATTCTAAGGAAAGGGCGAACGAATTAGCTGCACAGGTGGTGGCGCCGCCGGGAACCAGTGAGCATTTAACCGGGCTTGCTGTGGATTTGATTTCGACCAATTGGTACTCTTACAATAAAGATTTAAACGAACGTTTTGAGCAGACGCCTGAGTTTCAATGGCTGTATAGTCATTGTGCGCAATACGGTTTTGTGCTGCGGTACCCGAAGGATAAGGTTGCGATCACGGGGTACAGCTACGAGCCATGGCATTATCGTTATGTGGGCAGGGAAGCTGCTGCGGACATCATGAGCCGTAAAATATGTTTAGAGGAATATGTCGGTCTGAATTGAGGAGCTTTTTGAATGATAGAACTTGAGGTGCAGCCGCAGCGCTGTCTGCTTCTTTTTATTGACTGCGGAGAATACGACTGCGCGCAATCCATGCAAGAGCTTTGTATGTTATGTGAATCCGCCGGCGGAGTTGTGGTGGAAATGTTGGTCCAAAAGCGGGATCGGCCCGATAAAACGACTTGTGTCGGAGCCGGAAAGCTGGAGGAGGTTCGTGAGATCTGCGCCGGGTTGAATATTGACCTGGTGATTGTTGACGAGGAATTGTCTCCGGTTCAGCTGCGTAACATCCAAGAGGCTGTTGAATGTTCGGTGATCGACCGAACAATGTTGATTTTGGACATTTTTGCAGGACGCGCAAAAACAGCCGAGGGTAAGCTGCAGGTCGAGCTGGCACAGCTGAAATATCGTTTGCCATATCTTGTCGGGCAAGGAAATTCCCTGTCGAGGCTGGGTGGCGGCATCGGTACGCGCGGCCCGGGAGAAAGCAAACTGGAAAGCGATCGGCGGCACATTCGCCGTAGAATCGAGGCGTTGGAAAAACAATTACGCGCCTTAAGCAAACGTCGTGAGATTTTGCGGGCCGGCAGGCAGGAAAACGATTTAAAAACGGTTGCACTGGTTGGATATACAAATGTCGGCAAATCCACCTTGCTGAATCGGCTGACCGGGGCTGAGGTTTTTGCGCAGGATATGCTTTTTGCTACGCTGGATCCGACGACCCGTGCGCTGACACTTCAAAATGGTCAAACGGTTCTTTTAACCGATACCGTCGGTTTTGTCAGCCGGTTGCCGCACCAATTGGTGGCTGCATTTAAGTCGACGCTGGAGGAGGCTGTTCACGCCGATTTGATTTTGAACGTCTGTGATATCAGCTCTCCTCAGTATAAAAGCCAACTGGAGGTAACGCGTGCGCTTTTGGCCGAGCTGCAATGCGACCCCGAGAAAATTGTGACGATATATAATAAGTGCGATCTTGCAGTGGAGACAGCTTTGCTGTTTTCAGAACACGGCTCGATTATCGTTTCGGCGCAAAGCGGCATAGGGCTTGAAGCGTTACTTGAAACGATAGCAAGCAAGGTGTGCAGTACGGTTCGGATAAAGCTATGTCTGCCGTATGACCGGCTGGACTTGATTGGCGTTGTCAAAGAGCAAGGTCGGATCGTTTCTCAGGAATACACCGAGACCGGCGTTGTTTTGGACGCATATGCGGACCGGAAAATTTTAAACAAACTGTCTACATTTATCTGCAAATAATTTTTCGGGAAAATGTTGCTGATGGGGCATAAACGTGCTATAATGGCGTTAAACCAAAAAAACAAATCATCAAAAGAGGATGAAAAAATGAAAACACATTATGATGTTCTTGTCATCGGTACCGGAGCGGCAGGTCTGTACGGCGCTTTGAATCTGGATCCGGATTTGGATGTGCTGTCGGTATGTAAACGGGAAGTGCTGCTCAGCAACAGCGAGCTTGCGCAGGGCGGCATCGCAGCCGTCACAACACCGCAGGACAAATTTGAATATCATTTTCGAGACACGATGGTGGCCGGCGGATTTACAAATAATCTTCGCTCGGTTGACAAGCTTGTATGCGAAGGGCCGGAGGACGTCATGAACTTGGCGCGGTTCGGTGTTGCCTTTGATAAAAACGAGGACGGCCGCTATAATATGACGCTGGAAGGCGGCCATGGATTGCCGCGCATTTTGCACCGAAAGGATTCAACCGGCAACGCTATTGTGACAACGCTGTCTGAGGTTGTTGCTAAATTGCCGAATGTGACAGTATGCGAAAACACGCAGGTTATCCGTCTCCGGAAAAAGGACGGGATGTTTTTTGCCACTTTGCTGATTGGAGAGGAACAATCGGTTGTTTCTGCCGATTATGTTTTGATTGCAACCGGCGGAATCGGCCGGGTTTATGAGTACACAACCAATTCCAAAATTGCAACCGGCGACGGAATCGCATTGGCTTATCAAATGGGCGCCAAAGTGGAAAATATGCATTTGATCCAATTTCATCCGACCGCTTTTGCCCACGAGGATCGGGAACGCTTGCTGATTTCGGAATCGGTGCGCGGCGAAGGTGCTTACTTGCTTAATTGCAATTATGAACGTTTTATGCATCGTTATGACGCACGGGAGGAGTTGGCACCGCGCGACGTAGTTTCGCAATGCATCATGAAGGAACAGGAGCGTACCGGCAGTAATAAATTTTATTTAAATATCTCGCATAAGGACCCGGATTTTGTTCGCGAACGGTTTCCCATGCTATATGAGAAGCTGTTGGCAGAAGGGTTCGATATGACTCGGGACAACATCCCGGTCTATCCGTGCCATCATTATCTGATGGGCGGTATTCATGTCGGCCTGGATGCGCAGACAACGATTAAGGACTTGTATGCTGCCGGTGAGTGTAGTCATACCGGCGTGCACGGAAACAACCGTCTTGCCAGCAACTCATTGTTGGAGGCGGTGGTTTTCGGCAGAACCGCTGCTCAGGAGATCAACCATAAGTTTCGGCAGAACGGGCCCAAAAAGGAAGCTTCGGCACCGGAGGATATGCTTCTTCCGAGCGGAAGCCATGCGCTAACGCATGGGTATCGTACAAAAATTCGTCACTTGTTACAGCAAGGCTTTTATGTGGTGCCGAATGTTAAGGCGGCTGAAAAATCTGTTGTTGAGGTGCGGGAAATCGGGAAGGCACTGGAAACAGGGGATTTTGAACTCTCACGCGATCTTGTTGAAGCGAAGAATACGGCCATAATTGCACAGTTGGTCCTTAACGATGTGATTTCGGCCTATGATAAGAAGGAGAACTGATATGCAATTGCCGCAGTTTTATATTGATGATTTGATTCGGCGCGCTATTACCGAGGACATCAACTATATTGATGTTACAACGGACTATTTGATAGATCCGCAGGCGCAAACGACGGCGTATTTTGTGGCCAAAGATAACGGTGTTCTGTGTGGGCTTTCAATTGCAATGCGTGTTTTTGAGCTGCTGGATCCGTCCATTACATATCAGGCCTTTTTTCAAGACGGCGCCCATATTTCAAAAGGGGATCGAATTGCACAAATGCAAGGTAGCGCCCTTTCTTTATTAAAGGGAGAACGGACGGCGCTGAACCTATTGCAGCACCTTTCCGGAATTGCTACCGCAACCGATTTATGTGTCCGGCAGGTATCCGGCACTAACGCCAGTGTTGCGGAGACCCGCAAAACTCTTCCCGGACTGCGTGCGCTGCAAAAATACGCGGTAGTGGTCGGCGGCGGGCGCAATCATCGCTTTAATTTGAGCGACGCCGCTATGATTAAAGACAATCATATCGACGCTTGCGGCGGTATCGAAAATGCCGTGTCGACCTTGAGGGCTCGGGTAGGGCATATGGTGAAGATCGAGGTCGAGGTTCGTGATTTTGATGAGCTTGAAAAAGCGCTTAAGGCCGGCGCGGACGTCATTATGCTGGATAACATGAGCTGTGAGCAAATGCGTCGGGCCGTGAATATGATTGACGGACGTGCCAAGACCGAGGCATCCGGAAACATTACGCTTGAAAATATCGGTGAGGTGGCTCGGACCGGAGTGGATATCATCAGCCTTGGCGCTTTGACACATTCGGTGAAAGCTTTCGATATTTCTATGAAAATCCTGTAAACACATTTAGGTAGCATAAAAAAACACGGTGCATCTTTCCCGGATGGAGAGTGCACCGTGTTTTGTTATTTCTTGTTGTCGTCAATCAGCACATTTTACCACAAGAGATTTATCTTGAAAATCCTGCATTTCATTCCTCTTGCAATTCTAAAGACCCTAAAGGTGCAATTAAAAAATCCAGCTTCATCGGCTGATCTGCATGGATTCTGAATTCCTCGTGCACAGGGGCGCCCCAGGAATTATCACCGCCGACGCCCATTTGTTTTGCGGCGATTCTGACCCATGTATAGCGAACATTCGGAAGCTCGTCCAGATGCATGGCATTTTCAAGCTCATAGGCACTATACGGCAGTACGCTCATTTCAAAAGGTGCAGAGGATTTTTTGAAAATTAAACCGTGTCGCATATCATCGTGGACCGCCAGCGTTCTTACCTCCGTGCGGTTTCCGCACTCCTGCGGATTGAGATAACCGGAAAGATTCTCTGTTGCCGTGGATTCCCACAATCCCAGTCTTGCGCCTTTGCATCGATCGCTGTAATTTTCATCAGGACCGAGTCCGTAATACCGGAAATTGCAAAGCTGCTTTTTTATTTTGAAGTCCAGAGCAAAAATCGGCATATCGGACATGCCCGAAACGCCCGGATAGGAAACAGAAATGCCCAGCTTTCCATCAAAATATGCCGTATAGGTTACGGTAAACTCGAACGTCGGAGTGCAGGCAGCCTGATATGCGAACGTGATTTTCAGAGCATCTTCCTGTTCCAGCCATGAAACGGTTTTATACTTTGCAAATTTGCCTGCGGAATACCACTGTGCAAGATTGTA
>CAKSSH010000056.1 GCA_934488695.1 uncultured Oscillospiraceae bacterium | reverse complement strand
GTTTTCGGCCGGACATCAGATTCAAAATCGGCTGTTGAAAAAAGATGAGCAGTGTCGGCAATACCACCAGTCCCAAAATAAAAGGCAGCTTGAGGATGTTTACCGAAAACAGCATTTTCAGTCCGATAGCCGTCACGGCATATCCGTACAAACACAGACCGGCAACCCCGTTGTTGGAGAAAAGACAGCGTCCGATATCTCGCCGTCGAATCCCAACAATAATATTGAGCACCATAGCGGTTAAAATAATGGCGGCACCAATTACGATTGCACCCAGAAGCAGAAAATTAGTGCTCTCCGGTGCCATGACCTCCAGCGGCTTTCCGGATAAACCCGCCGCTTGATAAAACGGGTCCAGCAAGTTCTCATAGCCGAAAACGCTGCCGTACAGCGTTCCAAACACCATAGAAGACACGCCGCAGCGTGTAATAATGCGCGCAAGCTGGCTTTTCTTAAGGCGCCAGACCAAAAAACCGCCGACTGCCAATAAAAGCCCCTGCCCCAAGTCCCCAAACATTATTCCGAACAAGAGAGTATAAAACAGCGCAATGACAGGAGTCGGATCCAGATCGGTATATCTCGGCAGTCCATACATGGTAATAAACATTTCAAACGGACTTGAAAGCAGATGATTTTTAAGCTTGACCGGGATTTTTTCTTCTGCTGCCGCTTCGGCCGGCAACAAGTCTAAATGCACTTTGGGAATTTCTTCAAAAAGCTTTTGAAACTGTGCTTCGGTCCGCTTTAAAATAAAACCCGAAAGCACAAAATGATCTCCCCGTCGGACCGTATAGGCCTTAAGCCTTTCACACGCCTCATAGGTTTTTAGCTTAGTATATATCGGATTCAGATTGCTTTTGCAGTCTTCAATCAGTGCAGCCTGCTCCTCACCTGCCGCCTTCAGCGACTTTTGCAATTCCTCCGCATCCTGTGAAAGCTTTCGGAGTGCCTCCTCCGGCTCACCGTGCACATAGTCCGGAATCCGAATCTGTTTAAACCCCAGGGATGAAAAAATACTATCGGTTTCTTCGTGATCGTACATAGAACAGAAGTAAAATCCCCAACACCGACCACCGTCATTATCCAGCGGGACAAACACAAAATTCTTATTATCATAATAAGAGAGCTTGTATACATCCTCCTTGGGCATTCGTCCTACCCGCACGTGTACAAAACGACATTGAAGCAGCTCATCCAAATCAATATCCGCCGAAAGCAGATGCCGAACATAGGCACTGGTGTGCCGATTTTCGACCAAAGCATTATTAAGCTTATCCCTTTGCGTCGAAATTCGATCTGCTGCCGCCAGCGTTTCCTCTAAATAAGAACGAATTTTGTCCTCCGGAAGCGAACAATCCGTATCCGTAATCTGAAGCGTAAAATCAGCAAGACGCGCAGCATCCTCTGTTTTTTTCAAAAGCTCCGTATAGGTGTTGCCGCCGCCTAAAGACTGTTCCTGCTGTTCCCTGGAAATTTGTTGCGGATGAAACAGCCTTGAGCGAATCAGTGTAAAAAGCACCTGATCCAGCTGCTGCATTTCTCCGATGACATTTACAAGGCTCATTTTTTCGATTGCCAAAAAAGCACCGCCTTTCCTTGCTGCACGATTTAATAAATTAGCAGCGAACGGATCTCGTCCGGTGCAAGACCGTAGCGCAGACCCTCAATAATATTAAAAAGATTGGCGGTTTCGATATCGCATAGAGACAAGTAAGCCGCCAGAACAACTGCGGGAGAAGAAGAAAACCGCATCATTTTTTTGCTCTGCAAGAAAATTATTTTTTTGTAGCTTTTCTCCATATAATCGATTGGAAACAAGGCGTCCTTTCGTTCATACTCGGTGCTTTTTAAAAGGTCGACGGCCTTTTGATACCCGGGCGCCTGCGAAAGCAACCGAATTTTTTTGGAAGAAAGGTAAAAATGATACGGCAAAAGATGTTCTTGAATTTGCTCTGCCGTCAATTTAAAAAAAGCCTTACCTCTTAATATACAAAGCACATTGAAAAGCTCGGCTCTCATATTAAAAATATCCGTCAGCTGTTGTGCCTGCGTTCCGTGAAACTGCCGTCGAATTTCCGTGAAAACCCGCTTATAAAAATCACAATAAAGCGCTGTTTCAAAATCCGTTATCGTTACGCCGTCCCGGCGGCTGACGGACTGCACCACCTTGGCATAAGGCGTCCGAAGAAGCACCTGATTCAGCTGATCGAGATTGTTGGCTCGTGCCAATTGCATCAAATCAAAGGAAGCATAGGGCACAAAATAGGTCGGCAGAGAAATAATATATTCGTCTGTTTTTCCCTGCAGCAGATAACTGATACAATCCAGCAGCTCGGCAATCTCCCATTCCTGCACAACATAGTGATAAAAGCCGTCTCGTTCCTCCCGAATATAATGAACCAGCTTGAGATATCTGCTGAAAATTTCCCGCCGCAAAACCCTTTCCGCCTCCCGACGGCGAAGGATCGATGGGTCGTACGTTGAAAAGCAGTCCCGATATCCGGGGTGCGCCTTCAAAAAAGAGATCGCCTCCGAAAGAGAGGCGCCGGCAATCAGTTTCTCATATTCTTCCGGCAAAATGCGTTTCCCGTACATCGCACGCGCCTTGGCAAAAACGGCGTTCGCCGCAGGTCCCGCTGTCAATTCGATCCCTCCAGCATTTCTTTTAGAAGATAATCCTCCCATTCGACATGCTTTTGCTCAAACTGTTCATACAGAGACTTTTTTCGTTCCTCAAACTGTGCCTGCACCGCTGCCAAAGCTTGTTTCGTTTTCTCGGCGCTTTCAGCCTCAAGCGCCCGAATTTTTTCCTCGGTCTCTTGTTGTGCTTTTAAGAGCCGGGCGTTGCATTCTTTCGCAATTTCATTTTTTGACTGCTCGTTTTTTACAACAGCCGCATCATGAATTTCTCGTGCCTTTTTTTCGATTTCCAAAACCCGGCCAAGTGTTTTTTCCATTGCACAAAACGCCTCCGTTCCTCTTAAATATCCCTTAATTATACTCCTTTTTTTAAAAAAATCAACCCCCAATCTGATAAAAAAATAACAACTGCTTTCAGTCGCCTAAAATGTTGCAATAAAGCGATTCTTCGGGCACGAAGCAGCGTTATCCGAGGAAAGGTATTGATTTTTTTTGAAAAGCATGATAGAATGAATTGGATAATCTAAAAGGAGGTTGCTGTTATGATTAAAATCGAGAATCATCTCGGCGTCATTGAAATATCACATGAGTTTTTTGCTAATTTGATTGGCTATGTCGCCTCGAGCTGCTTCGGGGTTTCCGGAATGGCGACCAGTGGAGCAGTGGACGGCTTAAAGCAGCTCATTTCTCCCAGAAGAACCATGGATAAAGGCGTGCGAGTGCGCGCAATCGGTGACCAGCTGATTATTGACCTGCACATTATTGTTTCTTTCGGCGTCAATATTTCGGCGATTGTCAAAAGTATTGTCAACAAGGTCAAATATTCGGTGGAGGACGCTACCGGGCTGACCGTTGCCAAAGTCAATGTATACGTGGACCAAATGTCCACCCGATAAAGCCAATACGGCAACTTAAGGAGTGTGCTTTTTGTGATAACCGGCGCAATTTTTCGTGATGCGCTCATCAGCGGTGCCAATTTGATTCAAAGTCAACGGCAGCAGATTGATGAGCTCAACGTTTTTCCGGTGCCCGATGGGGACACCGGCACCAACATGTCTATGACTATCGGCGCGGCTGCCCGCGAACTTGCGCGGCTGCCGGATGATTGCACTGTTTCCAAGGCGGCATCCTGCGCCGCCTCTGCCCTGCTTCGAGGCGCTCGCGGAAATTCCGGCGTGATTCTGTCGCTGATTTTCCGAGGCTTTTCCAAAGGCCTGGCAGACTGCGAAACTGCCACGACAAAAGACCTGGCCCGCGGTCTTATGCTGGGCACCGAATCCGCCTACAAGGCCGTAATGAAGCCGACGGAGGGAACCATTTTGACCGTTGTGCGTATGACGGCGAAAAAAGCGCAGACCGCGGCAGAAAAGGAAGAAGAAATTCTGCCTTTTTGGGAAACGGTTTGCAAAACATCTAAAGAGGCGCTTGCAAAAACCCCGGAGATCCTGCCCGTGCTGAAAAAAGCCGGCGTCGTGGATGCCGGCGGAAAAGGTCTTACCGTGATTTTCGACGGTATGTTGTCGGTGTTTCGCGACGGAACGATTGTTTCCGCCGAAAGCGGCCAAACCGCAGCGGCACCTAAACAAGAGGCCTCTCTTTCTGAAATGGAAGAGGAAATTAACTTTACTTACTGTACCGAATTTATTGTAAAGCGTCATGACCCGAAAAAAGACCCGTTGTCGCTGCGTGCATATCTGGAGTCTATTGGGGACTGTGTTGTGGTTGTGGACGACGAAAGCATCATCAAGGTCCATGTGCACACAGACAATCCCGGTCGTGCCATTCAGCAAGGAATCAAATACGGCATGTTGACCAACATCAAAATCGAAAACATGCGTGAACAGTTTGAAAATCGCCTCTCCGAGAAGTCAGATGCCAAACCGCAGCAGCCGGACTATGCACCGGTAGACCCCGACGTACCCTATGGTTTCGTCTCGGTTTGCGCGGGAGACGGCGTTGCACAGCTGTTTTCCGACCTCGGTGTAGACCGTACTGTCAGCGGCGGTCAGACCATGAATCCATCGACCGAAGATATTTTAGCGGCGATTCAGTCTGTTCCTGCTAAAACGGTATTTGTACTGCCGAATAATAAAAATATTATCATGGCCGCCGAGCAAGCCATTCCGCTTGCCGATCGCGAGGTCCGCGTGCTGCATACGCGTACTATTCCGCAAGGTCTTTCGGCCATGCTCTGCTTTGACCCGGAGGCGGACGCTTCTCAAAACCAAATCGAAATGACGCGTGCTGCCGAAAACGTTGGCAGCGGTCAAATCACCTTTGCCGCGCGGGATTCGGATTATGAGGGTCATAAAATCAAAGAGGGCGAATTACTTGCTTTGGAGGGCAGCCGACTTTCTTTTGTGGAAAAGGATTTGGACCGTGCAGCCATTCGCCTGACGCGGAATCTGTTGAAAAAGACCTCTTCTTTTGTTACTATTCTATACGGAGAAGGTGTTACACAGGAACAGGCCGAAATTATGGCCGAGGCCCTGCGTCTGAAAATCCCGGAAAATATTGATGTTTCATTAGTGAACGGTGGGCAGCCGGTTTACTATTATATCATTTCGGTAGAATAAGAAAAGGGCGGCCGGTTTAAAACCGTGCCGCCTTTTTTGAAAGGAGGCGCAGTATGCTCCAAATGCAAATGCCTGTTACGGCAATTTCCGGCGTCGGCGAAAAGCGTGCTGCACTTCTCGCCAAGCTCGGTGTGCAAACGGTCTACGATCTTTTACACCACTTCCCACGCAGCTACGTGGATTTTTCCGCGGCAGCGCCTCTGGGAGACTGTCGAATCGGCGATACGGTCACAGTGGCGGCAAGGATTGTTGAAAAAAGTCCTCCGGTACGCGTTCGCAGCGGCAGGACTATTTACCGTGCATTAGCTTCCGACCGAGATGGGGCGGTTATGACAATTACATTTTTTAATAACCGTTTTGCACTTCAGAATTTAAAGCCGGATCGCGTATATCGTTTTCACGGAAAATTGACCGGCAACTTGCTGCGTCCGGAAATGAACACCCCGCTCATTTTAGAGGACGATAAAAAGGAAGTCCTGCAGCCCGTCTATGCACTGACAGCAGGCCTTTCCAGCAAAGCCTTGGCAGGCTGTGTTCGGCGTGCACTTGAAGCATTGGAGCCTGTTCCTGCCACCTGTCTCCCATCACAGATCTCCGCCGCAGAAGGCTTTAAAAACGATCTGTCTCTTTTTTGGAACGTCCATTTTCCAAAAAATCTTGACTGTGCGCAATCAGCCCGTCTTCCTTTTTTGCTGGAGGAACTGCTTTGCCTTCAGCTTGGCATGGCCGGCATGCGCCGAAAAGCACGCCGGCACGCAGGTCAAACATTGCATAACACCGATCTTCGCGCCTTTTGGGCCTCTCTTCCCTTTTCACCGACTGACGCTCAACTCCGTGCCGTTTCCACGGCTCTCTCGGACATTACAAGCGGCCGGAGCATGAATCGGCTGCTGCAAGGAGACGTCGGCTCCGGAAAAACACTGGTAGCCGCCGCGCTGATCTATGCCGTCAGTCGAGAAAAAGGACAATGCGCGCTAATGGCCCCGACTGAAATATTGGCAGTTCAGCATTTCAAAACTCTATCTGCAATGCTTGCGCCATTTCATGTTCGCATCGCTCTGCTGACAGGCTCCACCCCTATCAAGGAACGGCGAGCTCTTTTGAAAGAGCTGCAGAACGGAACGATCGATGTCCTCTGCGGAACACATGCTCTGCTTGAAAACAAAGTCCTATTTAAACGGCTTTCATTTGTTGTGGCAGACGAGCAGCACCGTTTCGGTGTTGCTCAGCGTGCTGCCCTGATTTCCAAGGGATTTTGTCCACATGTCCTCATCATGTCCGCAACGCCGATCCCGCGTTCTCTTGCGCTGACGATTTACGGTGATCTGGATATTTCGATTTTGGACCAGCTTCCGGCCGGGCGCCGGTCTGTCAAAACCTATTTAATTACTCCGGATATCCGTCAACGTGCCTACGCTTTTCTCGAAAAGCAAATACAAGCCGAAAGACAGGTTTATGTTGTCTGCCCCGCCGTGGAAGAAAGTCCGTCCGAACTGGAAGCGGTATTAGACTGCTTTGAAAGACTGCAAAGCGTATTTAAAGCTCGTCGTGTCGGTTTGTTACACGGCAAAATGAAAGGACGCGATAAAGACGCCGTCATGACTGCGTTCCGAGACGGATTTTTGGATATTCTCGTTTCCACCACTGTTATTGAGGTAGGGGTCGATGTTCCGAACGCCAATGTTATGATGATTGAAAACGCCGACAGATTCGGCCTTTCACAGCTGCATCAACTGCGCGGTCGTGTCGGACGTGGCGCAGAACAATCTTACTGCATTTTGGTTTCTGACACAGATGCGCCGCCAGCCGTTCAACGATTAAGGCTGCTTTGTAAAACATCGGACGGATTTGAAATTTCTCAATTTGATTTAAAGCAGCGCGGACCCGGCGACTTCTTCGGCAACCGACAGCACGGTCTGCCACCTCTTAAAATTGCCACGCTCCTTTCAGACGCCAAATTGCTTGAAAAGGCGCAGCGCTATGCAGACCAGCTGCTGAAACAAGATCCCGGACTTACCTCCCCAAAATCAGCCGCTCTGCGCAAACAGGTTAATCAAATGTTTGCCGGCTTGTCCGGCGGACGCGGCAACTAAAAAAACACCTATAAAAAAGAGGACGCTTTCGTCAGCCGGTTCCAAGCGAACAAAACGCCGGCCTCGATAAATTTCAGGTTTTCCCTGATTTTTATCGAGGCCGTTTTTTTCCGAACTTTCTGTTTTCGTTTTTTTCTGTAAAGTTTTATGTCTTTACAGCACCTTTTGCCCGCCCAAAAGCTTGCGCCTAATAAAATTTATTTAGCTATATGCCTTCCCCATTCTTTATACACAGACTCCGTTTGGCAAGTTTTTAAAGCCACCTGTTTCTTTTATATAATTTCTTGCTTCTTCAACTATGCCTGAATAAGACTTTCCATTGCCAACTCAATTATCATTTATGAAAATACAGTTTTGTTTGCTGATCAATTTTTAATTGTAATTTTTCTATTGTTCCATCAGTATGAGCACGATCCATATCATTTCTTACACTTCTTGGAAATATGTTTTTCATATCTTCAGCATAATAAGTCCCATCTCTTGGTATTCTTGAATCA
>CAKSSH010000055.1 GCA_934488695.1 uncultured Oscillospiraceae bacterium | reverse complement strand
TCCAATCAACAACATACTTTGGCATACTTGCTGTCACTCCTATTTTCTATTATAAAAGCGGACAACCATGCTCTCAACCACCATAGCTGCCGTTTTTATCAAAAGAGTAAAAGCCCGCGGTCTTTTGTGCGCGGCAAGCCTTTTGCTGCGCATCGATTTGCTCGGCGGTATAATGACCGCCCAGTGCATCCTCCTTCCCGGAAATTTGCGGGATCAGTTTTTCTTGCGGATGTGCCGCCTGAATTTCGGCAATTAAAAGGGTAATTGCCGTGTGCACATCGCTCATCGGCTCAGAAACCGTCTGACCGGCAACTGTCAGAGAGGAAAGCTGCGACAACATCCATATCGGCATATAATAATCTGCCGAAAAGGTCACCGGATCGGCGCCGCCGTAAATCACATTGCTCTCCCGTCGGGCCTGCTCTCCGTCATACGACAGCAAAAGCTCGGCCTTTTGCTCATGTAAAGCCGCCTTAAGATCGGCTGTGTATTTTTTCAAAATATCGGCGTGAGAAACCGTACGCTCCAGTTCCCCAAAGTCCGCCGAACGAATCTCCCGAACAGCCGGAAACATAACCCCGGAGACCAGAATCTGCCCAAATCCGTTTTTGGCAAGCTCACAGGCGAGATCGGTGATATATCCCTGCGCCTCGGCGCTGTATGGATTGAGCCAGGGCTTGCCGTTGGCAGCGTCAAACCAGCTCCAGCCCGGCTGCCCGGCGTACCCGATTTTAGCCTTACTGTTTTTGGTGGCAATTTTATCCTTAAACGCGCTGATTTGCGCAACCGGCCGAATCTCGGCCGCCGACAGAGCAGCCGTCAACTGTCCGAGATCCACCGTTTCGTTTGCGGATACCGCCCCGACACTGACAGCCATCTCATTTTTTGTATTCCAGTAAACCGCACCGTTCTCATCCTTCAGTTCGATAACCGCCGCATTATAGCCCTTTTGTTTGATTGTTTTAAGATACGTGTCCAGCGCCGCCGGGTCACGAGCAACCGAGCGCGGCAGATAAGAAAGCTGGTATGTTTCGTTTTTCACGGTGTCACTCTTTTCGGACGAGGTCGTGACGGAGACGGAAGACAAGCCCCCGGAAGAGTTCCCCCGATGGGTCTTTTGCCCTCGAAGCAGATTAGAAAGCGGGCCGGCAATACTGTAGCCGGCAAAGCAAAGCAGCAAAACTGCCAGCACAAACAAGACCGTATTACGCAGCCGCTTTTTACGACGGCGGCCCGAAGAGGTAAAAATACGATCATATTTTTGAATCTTGTAGACCTTGTTTTTACGCGTTTTCAAGAAAAACCGCCACCTTTCGTCGATACATTAAAAAGGAAGTTCATGCCCGATAAGTCCATAAAAAGCCAAAGACAAGATTCCGATATAAATCAAGGAAGCGGGCAACCCCCTAAACGAGCGCGGAATCTTGCTGTCTTTGAATTTGCGAATACCCTCCGCTACCAGCACGGTAGCCAAGAAAAAGGCAATTCCCGTGCCGAACGAAAATCCCAGCCAAGATGGAAAGCTGACAGCTTGATTCAACATGGAATTATGTGCCGGCAGCAAAATAGCGCCAAGCGTAGCACAGTTAAAGACCGCCAACAGCAAAATTTCGTTCATTTTACGATAGGCGTCCGGAAACAGAAAGCGCTGCAGCACACAGCCCAGGGCAAAAACACCCGTTAAAATCAGCACATTCAAAAGCGGCTCCAGATAATCTTTATAGGGGATCGGACGCAGCAGCTGATTGGCAAAAAAAGCAATAAAGCCCGACACGGTCGTCACTGCGGTCAACATAACGCCGAATTTCAGCATCGTTTTCGGCGACCGCGCAACCATCAACAGCCGGCTGGTGCCCAAGGCCCTTGTGAAAATCGTGTTTTCAATGAAAATTGCGGCGATTGCCGCCCAAAGGAAGTTCAACAGATATTGCATTTACTGACCCCCTTTTTCTTGTAAATCCGAACGAAGCAACACAAAACGCGCACCGGCCGCAAGAATACCGACCAATATAAAGCCGGAAAACGGCAGCAGCACCGCTATGTTGCCGGAAATGCCCAACGGCACATCCCAAATCGTTCCTTTACCGAAAATTTCCCGCAAGGCCGAAATCAGACACATGACAAGGGCAAAGCCAAAAGCCGTAAAAACCCCGTTTTTGATACAGGTATACAGTCGGTTTTCTTTGGCCGCCTGTCCCGAACGCGCCGTGATAATAGGATTGACCACCATCAGCGGCAGAAAAACGCCGACCTTGTCATTAACCTCCGGAAAAATCGTTTTAGCAAACCACAGAGCCGGCACAAAAAAGGCGCAAGACACCAAAGCGCACAGGATAACCCGAACACTTTTGGTCGTCCGTTCCGGAATCAGGCCGAAAATCACCAAAACCGGCAGCAAAATAATGGAAAACGCCACCGAAAGCGAAACGCCGGCCTTGAGCGACTGGCTGATGGCCACTACCGGGCCGAGCGATAGTCCGCTTATCAGCACCGGATTTTTCGCCGCCAGACCTCTCAGCTTCTGTCCGGCACGGACAGCGGACGCTTTCAAGACTGCCGCCGTATGCGAAGAGGGCCTATTTTTTTTGGGAGAAACGGCTGTTTTTTTCTCAGACATCGCTGTCGCCTCCTTCCCCGCGGCACCGCCTGCCGACAATACGGTGCAGCGGAATGTCGGTATACCGGTCAATTCCGGTGCCGATTTTATCCAAAAACGGCGTAAAGGAATTGGCAATCAACAGCGCAAAAGGAAAAGCAAACTCCATTTTGCCAAAATACCGAAATAGCATCGTTAAAACGCCGATTGCGCCCCCGTATATCCATTTGGCATAAGGGTGCTTGGGGCTGGTGACGGGATCGCTTGCCATAAAGACCGCCCCGAAAACCAGCATGCCGCCGGTCAGCTCAAACCAAAGCGACTGCAATCGCCCTGTTGTGATTCTCGGAAAAAGCAATGCGCACACCGCCGCGCCCAACAAAACACCTGCCGGGATCTGATAATTAACGGTGCGCCGATAAAGCAGAAAAACAGTCGCAGCGGCAATAACAATAAAACAGCCGGTACCGATAGCGCCGGCCGTGTTGCCGGACAAAATTTCCAAAACGCCATAAAGCGGGCGACCGTTGTTTTGCAGCGTTCCGGCCATGCTTTTGCCGTATCGAACGCCCTCCCCGACAGCGCCGAACACCCGAAGCCACTGCCCCGGTGCAGGATACAAAAACACCCGCTCCGACCAAGAAACCGCCGTAAAGCAAAATGCGGCAGCCGCCGGATTAAAGGGATTGTTGCCAAGCCCGCCAAACGGATATTTTGCAATTAAAACGGCAAAAAGATCTGCGGTCAGGATAACCCACAACGGCACCGACGCCGGATATAGCAACGGCAACATTGCACCGGTCACCATGGCGGACAAATCCCGTGGGCAAAAACGCCTGTTTTTGTGCCAACCAAGCAGCTGATCCGCACCATAACATAAAAACAACGAAACAATCAGGTTTTTCAAAACCCGAAGCCCGTAAAGATACAGCGGCACAGCATACAAAAAGAGCAAAACTATCAGCATGTCCCCCATCAGAGAGGTGACAGTATCTTCACTTCTGAGAAACGGCGCCTTTTCAATTTTGACCGTCCGATTCATTTTGCCACATCTCCTTCAACAGGGCTCGCCTTGATTTTTTCACAACCTGCCGCAGGTCGATTTTAGCCGGGCAGATATAGGAACAGCAGCCGCATTCGGTGCAGCGGTCCGCAGATAGATGATAAAGCTTTTCAATATTATTATCTAATGTATATTGATAAATATAATAAGGAAGCAATTTTTCCGGACAGACGTCAATACAGCGCCCGCAGCCGATACACTCCGTCGTCTCAAACGCCGGATGGCTGGATAATGCCAAAATCGCCTTGGTCGACTGCAGCACCGGAATATCCGTTGTATTCACGGCATACCCGGTCATGCTGCCGCCGAGGACAACAACACCGGGCTGCTGCTTGAGGCCGCAGTAAGCCAAAATGTCCCCAATCGGAGTCCCGACAGGCACTTCGATGTTGCAGGAATGCTGCACGCAGTCCCCTGCCACGGTCACAACCGTTTGGGTATAAGGACGATGCGCCAGCGCCGAATAATAAAAGCAAAGCAGTGCGCTGACATCAAAATAAGCCGTTTGCTCGTCACAAATCATTCGCTTGGAAACCGGATAAGGCTCTCGGACTCTGTGCACCGAAATGCCCTCCAGCCGCTGCGGCAGCCGATCTGTCCACGCTTCCCCGCGATCATAAACATCGATCCGGATCTGCCGGGCACAAAAGATCCGATTAATGGCATGGATTGCTGCGGCAATCTGCTCTCCTCGCTGAAAAAGCAAGACCGTTTTGCTGCTGACATAAGGCTCATCGTCCACCGCATCAATTACCAGCGTCCGCACCCCGTTGGGATAATCGTCGCACAATTCCTCCAGGGTACGCTTGTCCGTATGATTGATAACGCCGCACCGACGAGCGGCATATTGAATATCTTCATCGCTCAGCATGCCGTCCTCGGGAAGTGCTTCCTGTTCGGGCGACTGCGGCAGCGCGTCAATTTGTAAAAACTGCTGATCGATAAACTTTTCGCAGTCAAAGCTGCCAACGGCAACGGCCGTTCCGAAAATGCTGGCAAAGGAGTCCACCGTTTCCGGCCGCTGTCCGTAAGAAACCAATTGCCCGACAGTCACCTTTTCGGCAGCATTCACGCAAAGTCGATTGGAAATCGGCAAATACACCGTCTTTACCCGGCCGATTTTTTCAATCGGGCCCGACACCGCCGGCTCCTTATACTGCTGCAAAAACAGCCCTCGGCTCTTTTGTTTTCGCATCTGCGGCACCTCTTTTCGGTTTGATTTCAATGAGCACGCTCGGCCGCCGCACAAAGCTGCTCGATCGCCTGCCGATAATCCGGCGCATGAAAAATTGACGAGCCGGCCACCAGCACCTGTGCTCCCGCGGCAGCAACCTTTTCGGCGCTGTCAACATCAATGCCGCCGTCCACTTCAATCAGCGGCGCACACTGCATTTGAGCCGCCGTATCTCGTATTGCCTGAATTTTCGGCAGCATTTCCGGCATAAAGCCCTGTCCGCCGAAGCCGGGCTCCACCGTCATCACCAGCACAAGCTCTACCTGCCGAAGATACGGGAAAACCGCCTCGGCCGGTGTTCCCGGCCGCAGAGACAGACCGGCTTTTTTGCCGCAGGCATGGATTTTTGCAAGCGTCTTTTCAATATCGCAGGGTGCTTCCACATGAAACGTGATCAGATCCGCGCCGGCGTCGGCAAAGCGGTCGATATAAAAAAGCGGGTCCTCTATCATCAGGTGAACATCAAACAATGCACGACTGTGCCTGCGCAGACTTTTTACCACATCCGGACCGAAAGTCAGATTAGGCACAAAATGGCCGTCCATCACGTCCAGATGCAGCCACGGCGCGCCGGCATCGGCTACCGCTGCGGCCTCTCGGCCCAGCGCAGAAAAATCGCAGGCCAGCACCGACGGTGAAATCAATATCATAAAATCTCTCCCGAAAATCAGCTTTTTAATTAATATATTGTATCACAATAATGCCTGTTCGTCAATTCCTCGTTTCCGAAAACACTCCATCCCGCCCCGTATTTCGACAATCCTTGCACGAAAAAAACGGAAATGGCGGAGACAGACGGGGCGTTTTTGTCGAAAAAACGGAGTTTACGGTTGCGGGGCAACCGGCTTTGTGCTATAATTACAATTGGAGATGATTGGGCTATGAAAACCAAAAAACAAGCGTTGGATTTCTGTCTGGCGCAAAAGGACGTTTACTTGGATTACCCTTTCGACGACAACTGGGCGACAGTTCGCCACCGCAGCAATCGCAAGGTTTTTGCCTTTATTTATCAGTACGGACAGGAGATTCGGATGAATCTGAAGGTGCGGCCGCTGGACGGCGACTTCCTGCGCCGGCAGTATCCGGCCATTGTGCCGGCTTACCACATGAACAAGCAACACTGGGTCACCGTGATCTTAGACGACAGTCTCCCCGATTCGGTGCTGTTTCCGCTGATTTTTTCAAGCTACGAACTAACCCAAAAGTAAAGGATGAGAAAAATGATCGAACTGACACAAGAAAATTTCACAGAAGAGGTTTTGCAGTCGGACAAGCCGGTGCTGGTGGATTTTTGGGCCGAATGGTGTGCCCCCTGCAGAATGCTCGCCCCTGTTTTTGAAGAGCTTGCGCGGCAGCTCGGCGACAAGGTCAAGCTGGGTAAGGTTAATGTTGACACTCAGCCGGTGCTGGCGCTGCAATATCAAGCCGACAGTATCCCGACGGTGCTGCTGTTTGAAAACGGCGTCCCCGTCCGGCGCTCAATAGGATATGCGCCCAAGGAGGAGCTGCTGGCACAGCTCGGTCTGCAGAATTGAATTTTGGGGACGGACAGTCACGCAAAAGTCACATTGACCTGGTAAAATACAGATAGACAAACCAAATGCAATATGATATAATTATAACAATCATTTTGCTTCAAACTCGGCACGGAGGAGTCCCATGAAAACCCACATTCTTTCCTATTTAGAAGAAAGTGCCCGGCGATTGCCCGACAAAACCGCGGTGATTGCTGAAAACGACGCCGTTACCTTTGCGGAGCTTTCCGCACGCAGCCGTTCCATCGGCAGCGCACTTTGTGCCTATGGCGTTCGGGGGGACCCGGTCGCTGTTTATCTTGAAAAAAGCATTGGTGCGCTCTGCACATTTCTCGGCATTGCATGGGCGGGCGGCTGTTATTGTCTCTTCAATCCGCAGCTGCCGCATAAGCGCCTGTCGGAAATGCAGGCGCAGCTTGGCAGCAGCCTTATGATTACAGACCGAGCAAATGCCGCAGAAGCGACAAGTCTTTTTAAGGATATCACCGTGCTTGTGTTGGAGGATTTGCTGCAAACACCGGCAGACAGTGCAGCTCTGTGCGCGGCGCGCGCTGCAGCGCTGGACACGGATCCGCTGTACATCAACTTTACCTCCGGCTCTACGGGAACGCCGAAAGGCATCGCCGTAGCCCATCGCAGTGTTTTGGATTTTATCGACTGCTTTACCGACCTGTTTAATATCAACGAACAAGATGTGATTGCCAATCAGGCACCGTTTGATTTTGATGTTTCGGTCAAGGACATTTATTCGGCGCTCAAGACCGGCGCCACGCTGCTGCTGATTCCGCGCCGTCTTTTTTCGGCGCCGATCGAGCTGCTTGATTACCTTTGCGAGCATCGCGCCACCACCCTGATTTGGGCGGTGTCGGCGTTGTGCCTTGTCAGCACCTTTCATGCGCTGGATTACAAAACGCCCGAAAACGTCAATAAGATTCTGTTCAGCGGCGAGGTCATGCCGCAAAAGCACCTGCTCTGCTGGCAGCAGCATTTACCCCGGGCGCAATTTGTCAATCTCTACGGGCCGACCGAAATCACCTGCAACTGCACCTATCACCGACTGAATCCCGAGCGGGATTATGCAGCCGGCATTCCCATCGGTCGCCCTTTCCCAAACGAGCAAGTGCTGTTATTGGATGAGCACCAAAACGCCGTTACGGAGCCGGGCGAGGTCGGCGAAATCTGTGTGCGCGGCAGCGCATTGGCGTTAGGCTACTGGCGCTGTCCCGAACAAACCGCCGCACACTTTGTGCAAAACCCGCTACAGGACCGCTACCCCGAGCTGATTTATCGGACCGGGGATTTGGGGCGGTACAACGACGACGGTGAGCTTATCTTCTGCGGTCGCAAGGACTTCCAAATCAAATACATGGGACATCGCATTGAATTGGAGGAGATTGAGCACGCCA
>CAKSSH010000054.1 GCA_934488695.1 uncultured Oscillospiraceae bacterium | reverse complement strand
CTGCCGTTGCGACCGGCGCGGCCAAGCCCGCTGCGCAAAAAAACGCTAAAGGCAAAAAATAAATCTGTATCCGACAAGGGAGGAAAACATGATGAATCTGGATAAAATTATTGCAGTCCGTAATGACAAAACCGTTTATCGTGACGGCGACCGCTGCCTGAAAGTATTTAACGAAGATTATTCCAAGGCCAACGTTCTCAACGAAGCTTTGAATCAGGCACGTATCGAAGAGACCGGCCTGAACATCCCGAAAATCCTCGAGGTTACCATGATTAACGGGAAATGGACGATTGTTTCCGAATACATCAAAGGAAAAACCATGGCTCAGCTGATGCAGGAGCACCCCGAAAAGAAAGATGCCTATTTAGAGCAGTTTGTAGACCTTCAGATTCAAATGCACGGCAAGACCTGTCCCCTGCTCAACAAGCTCAAGGACAAAATGAACCGTAAAATCAGTGCGACAGACCTTTCGGCCACCGTTCGTTATGATTTGCACACCCGTCTGGAGGCCATGCCCAAGCACAACAAGGTTTGCCACGGCGACTTTAACCCCTCCAACATCATCGTTGCCGAAGACGGTTCCCTTTATATCATTGACTGGTCGCACGCTACTCAGGGCAATGCCTCGGCTGACGCCGCTCGCACCTATCTGTTGTTCTGGCTTGCCGGTGACATTGACGGCGCTAAAAAGTATCTGAAGCTTTTCTGCGACAAGAGCAACACTGCCATTCAATACGTTCAGAAATGGCTGCCCATCGTTGCCGCCTCTCAATCGGTGCGCGGAAACGAAGCCGAACGCGAATTTCTCCATTCCTGGATCAACGTTGTCGATTACGAATAAACGGAGGCATATAGATGAAAATCACAGTTTGTATCGGTTCATCCTGTCATATCAAAGGCTCCCGCCAGGTCGTGGAGCAGCTGCAATATCTGATTCATGAAAACGCGCTCGGCGACAAGGTTGAGCTTGCCGGCACCTTCTGTATGGGCAAGTGCCAGCAGGGCGTTTGTGTCACGGTGGATGACCAGTTTTACTCGGTCTCTCCCGACACGGTTAAAGACTTCTTTCTCCAAAACGTCGTTCCGAAGGTGAAGTAAATGATTATCCAAATCTGCGTTGGCTCCTCCTGTCACTTGAAAGGGTCGGAAAAAATCGTGGAGCTGTTTCGCGCTGCACTTTCCGAGCACCAATTGGAGCAGGAGGTCACCCTGGCCGGCAGCTTTTGCACCGGAAAGTGCAATCGTGTCGGTGTAACGGTTACGGTAGACGATGATATCTACACCGGTGTAACGCCGGAAAATTTCCCGGCATTTTTCCGAGATAAAGTTTTAGGAAAATTAAATGCCGAAAGGAGCAAATAGGATGGATTGCCTGACCCTGAAAAAGTCCAATTGTAAAAACTGTTATAAGTGTATTCGGCACTGCCCGGTCAAATCCATTCGCTTTTCCGGCAATCAGGCCTATATCATCGGTAACGAGTGCATTCTCTGCGGGCAGTGCTTTGTCGTCTGCCCGCAGGATGCCAAGCAGATTGTAGACGAAACCGAAAAGGTCCGGGTTCTTTTACAAAGCGGAGATCCTGTAGTTGTCAGCCTGGCTCCGTCCTTTGTTGCAAACTACGCAGGTGTCGGAATCGGTGCCATGCGCAGCGCGCTGAAAAAACTCGGCTTTTACGATGCCGAAGAGACTGCCATTGGCGCAGCCTTAGTCAAAAACGAATATGAGCGGCTGCTGCAGCAAGAAGACCGCGATGTTTTGATAAGCTCCTGTTGTCATTCGGTCAATTTGCTGATTCAGAAGTACTTCCCGTCCGTGCTGCCGTACCTTGCCGATGTTTTGTCTCCCATGCAGGCGCATTGTCTGGACATTAAAAAACGCATTCCCAACGCAAAGACCGTCTTTATCGGCCCTTGCGTTGCTAAAAAGGACGAAGCCCAGCACTATGAGGGTCCGGTCGATGCCGTGCTGACATTTGATGAGTTGACGGCTTGGTTTAAAGCTGAAAACATTGTGCCGGAGTCGAAAATGGATGCGGAAGAAAACAGCCGTACCCGGCTGTTCCCGACGACCGGCGGTATTCTGAAAAGCATGACTCAAAAACGCGCGGACTACACCTATATTGCCATTGACGGCACCGAAAATTGCATTGCTGCGCTGCGCGACATTGAAGGCGGACAGCTGCATCATTGCTTCATCGAGATGTCCGCCTGCAGCGGAAGCTGTATCGGCGGTCCGGTCATGGAAAAATTCCATTGCTCTCCGGTCAAGGATTTCACAGCGGTGACGCGCTTTGCCGGTCAGCAGGACTTCCCGGTTGAAACACCGCAGCCGTCCGAAATGCAAAAGACCTTTACTTTCATTGAACATCAGCTGAGCACCCCCTCCGAAGATGAAATTCGCGAAACGCTGCGGCAAATGGGCAAGGTCAAGCCTGCCGACGAGCTCAACTGCGGCTCCTGCGGCTACAACACCTGCCGCGAAAAAGCCATTGCCGTCTGTCAGGGGAAAGCGGAAATTTCCATGTGTCTGCCCTACCTGAAGGATAAGGCCGAGAGCTTTTCCGACACCATTGTGCGCAACACCTTAAACGGTCTTATCGTCTTAAACGAAAAGCTGGAGGTTCAGCAAATCAACAAGGCCGCTCTTAAGATCTTGAATCTGCGCATGGCCTCGGATATTTTGGGTGACCAGGTGGTCCGTATCCTGGAGCCGGGCGACTTTTTGCAGGTGCTGAGCAGCCGAAAAAATATTCATAATAAGCGGGTCTATCTGGCAGAGTATGAAAAATACGTCGAAGAAACAATTGTCTACGACAAGGAATATCACCTGCTCATTTGCATCCTGCGAGACGTGACCGAGGAGGAAAATCAGCGCGAGAAAAAGGAAAATCTCAGCCGGCAGACAGTGGAGATTGCTGACCGTGTGGTTGACAAGCAAATGCGAATTGTTCAAGAAATTGCCTCTCTGCTCGGTGAAACAGCCGCTGAAACCAAAATTGCACTGACCAAGTTAAAGGAGTCCATCAGCGATGAATAATCTGTGTGCTGATATCGGCTGGAAAAGCATCAATCATGAGGGTGAGCAGCTCTGCGGCGACCATGTGGACATTATCGAGCAGGATGAAAACTCAACCGTCATCGTATTGGCAGACGGGCTGGGCAGCGGCGTAAAAGCCAGTATTCTTTCGACCCTGACCTCCAAAATTATTTCCACCATGATGGCACAAGGTCTGTCGCTGGAAGAATGTGTTGGCACCATTGCGGCCACCCTGCCCATATGCTCGGTTCGCGGAGTGGCTTACTCCACCTTTACCATTGTACATCTGATTGATAACACCACGGCCGAAATTATCCAATACGACAATCCGCCGGTACTGCTGCTGCGCAACTGCGAAAACTACGATTATCCCAAAACAGAACTAAATATTGACGGCAAAAAAATATACAAATCCACCATCAATTTACAGGAAAATGATATTTTCATTGCCATGAGCGACGGCTGTCCTCATGCCGGAATCGGACTGGCTTACAATTTCGGCTGGAAAATAGAGGATATTGCCGATTTCATGAAAACCTTCGCCCACGTCGGCTACACCGCAAAAACGCTGGCGACCCTGCTGATTGACGAGTGCAACCGGCAGTATGACAGCCACCCCGGTGACGACGCGACCGCCTGTGTCATCCGTGTTCGGAAACGGGAGCCGATGAATCTTTTGTTCGGCCCTCCCCGCAACCGGGATGACTGCGATCGGATGATGTCTCTGTTCTTTTCCAAGGAAGGGAAGCATATCATCTGCGGTGGCACCACCTCCTCCATTGCGGCAAAATATCTCGGAAAACCGCTGAAGGCCAGTCTCAATTTTGAGCACAGCGACGTTCCGCCAACGGCCGAAATCGAAGGGGTTGACTTGGTCACCGAAGGGGTTATTACCATTAACAAGGTGATTGAATATGCCAAGGACGCCCTTGACAAAAATGAGCTTTATGAGTACTGGAGTGTCCACCGGGACGGCGCCAGTTTAATCTGCCGTCTGCTGTTTGAAGAAGCGACCGATATTAACTTTTATGTCGGTCGAGCAGTCAACCCGGCGCACCAAAATCCGGATCTGCCAATCAATTTCAATATTAAGATGAATTTGGTCGAGGAACTGTCCGACTGCTTGCGGAAAATGGGCAAGCGCATTAAGGTCAGCTATTTTTAAAGGAGAGTCTCATGAGAAAGTTTGATACCAAAGTCCAGCACCTGAAATACAAGGTCTTGCGCGAGGTTGCAAGGCTGTCCTGGAACGGCACCCTGCTTGACAGCCTCTTGGACATCCCGAAAACCATCGTTCCGGGCAATACGCCCACCATGCGCTGCTGCGTATACAAGGAGCGGGCCATTTTGGAGGAACGGGTCAAAATTGCTATGGGCGGCAATCAGAATAATCCCAACGTCATCGAGGTTATTGATATCGCCTGCGACGAGTGCCCTATGGGCGGTTTTGAGGTCACCAACGTATGCCGCGGCTGCCTTGCACACCGTTGTGAGGACGTCTGCCGTTTCGGCGCCATCTCCTTTGACCATAATCATGTTGCCCATATTGATAAGTCCAAATGTAAAGAGTGCGGCGCCTGTGCTAAGGTCTGTCCGTACACTGCGATTATTAGCCGGCGGCGCCCCTGTGAGAACGCCTGCAAAATCAAGGCTATTCACATGAATGAGAACAAGGCCGCTGCCATTGACAACGATAAATGCATTGCCTGCGGAGCCTGCGTGTATCAATGTCCCTTCGGTGCAATCACCGACAAGTCCTATATTCTGGACGTTATTGATATTCTTAAAAAAAGTCGCTCCAATCAAGCTTATCGAGTCTTTGCCGTCGTTGCGCCGTCCATCTCCAGCCAATTTACGTATGCAAAGCTGGGGCAGGTGATTAGCGGCCTGAAAGAGCTGGGCTTCCACACGGTCATCGAGGCTGCGCTCGGGGCTGACATGGTTGCGGATGCAGAATCTCGTGAGCTGGCGGAAAAAGGCTTTTTGACCAGCTCCTGCTGCCCGGCATTTGTCAGCTACCTTGAGAAAAACTTTCCGGACCTGCGCCCCTATGTTTCGCACAATCTTTCCCCTATGGCCGCCATTTCCAAATATATCAAGGAGCATGAAGCCCCGTGTAAAATTGTCTTTATCGGCCCTTGCACTGCCAAGAAAGCCGAGGTGCAAAAAGCAGATGTTCGTCCTTATGTGGACGCAGCCATGACCTTTGAAGAGCTGCAAGCGCTTTTTGACAGCAAAGAGTTAGATATCACAGGGCTTCCGGAAAACGTGCTGGACAACGCCTCTTACTTTGGCCGAATCTTTGCACGCAGCGGCGGACTGTCGGACGCGGTTGCCCAGGGTCTTGCGGAAAACGGCCTACAGGATTTTGAGCTTAAGCCCTGCTCGTGCGACGGAATTGAGGCCTGCAAAGCTGCCTTGCTTAAAAAAAGCAAGGGCGTTTTGAATGCAAACTTTATTGAAGGCATGGCCTGTGTCGGAGGCTGTATCGGCGGCGCCGGCTGCCTGACGCACGGCGAAAAAAATAAGGCTGAGGTCGATAAATACGGCAAGGAAGCCTTTGAAAAAACCATTCACGACGCAATTTCCGTTCTCAAATAAAAGAACACGCACAGCCCTAACGGGCTGTGCGTGTTTTTTATCAGTAGATTTTCACGCCGAGTGCGGCGCCCCTTGCTTAGAGACAGCTCATTGCCCCGTCCGCCGGCAGCGTGAATATCAATGACAAGCGGGGAGGTCTTTCTTTGTGGGGATAAGATATATTCCTATAGCAATCAAGATATGCGCCTTTTCGTTTTTCGGAATAAAACTTCTGCTCAGTCCCCTTTTTCTTCGATTTTGTATCCCTAAATTCTCCAAAAAATAAAAGGATTATTGCCTCGGTCAACGCCTTTCTATAAAGGGATTGTTATTCGTGGTATCCTCTGGCGAGTGAATTGGATCTACAACAGTAGAAATTTAGAGGGATTGTTATTCGCCGACGCTTCCGAAATCGAAATAACCATCTACAACAGTAGAAATTTAGAGGGATTGTTATTCCTGCGTCCGCGTCCGAACGCAAATAGAATCTACAACAGTAGAAATTTAGAGGGATTGTTATTCCGTATGCCAAAAATGCACGGAAGCACGAATCTACAACAGTAGAAATTTAGAGGGATTGTTATTCTCTGTTGCGCCGTCTTATTCGTATGATCTACAACAGTAGAAATTTAGAGGGATTGTTATTCGTTTGTGCCGTTGTGGTAGCGTTAATAATCTACAACAGTAGAAATTTAGAGGGATTGTTATTCAGCAAGAATAGTCGGCAGGTAAGGAATATCTACAACAGTAGAAATTTAGAGGGATTGTTATTCAAGAAAGATAGTTAAAACCGGTCTTAAGATCTACAACAGTAGAAATTTAGAGGGATTGTTATTCTCATAATCGGTCTGCATTTGCTTTACTGATCTACAACAGTAGAAATTTAGAGGGATTGTTATTCCCTTACATTGTCAACAATTACAAAAAAGCCAATGATATAATATTTATTTTTGTTCGTCAAGCACATATTTTTCAACAACAATCCCTCCACAACAAGCATTATATCACATTAAGGCCCCGGTTTGCAAATTCTTTTATTATCGGACCAAAAGCAACGGCTCGTCTTCGTGCGCTGCATATCCATACTTCAACACTTCACAGGAAGCGCTTAGCTTAAAAATATAGACCGAATCTGTTTCGTCGAACTCTTTTGAAAATTTATTATGAATATCTGTTATGATGTTATTTAATATGCGATTGCTGTTCTCGATTTCATAAACCGAAAACTGTAATCTATGGCCAAATCGTCGAATGTATTTATTAAATCGGGTCCGCTTTTTGTTGTCGGAAATATCGTAGCTTAGTATGATCAATTTTGTCACCGTCCATTATGTTTTAAAAACGGGATAATTATCTATACTGTCCTCCTTCATAAACGCCCGATAATAGGCATGGATATAGAAAAAAATCTCGTTTCTGCGTTCAATGATGGGTTTCATCAAAAAAGACACATAATTAAAATTTTCTTCCCATTTCAATCGAAATTGATGGTTTATTATCAAAAAATCCTCTTCTTTAATTTGCTTTAAACTAAAAGCTTTTTTGACTTGCCTGTCCATCATCGGTCGAAAAGGCTCAATAATGTCACAAACCAAAGATTTTCTTAAATAAAACTGCTTATGCATGACGCCGCAAAAGGTGTCGAAGCCGAAGCTCTCAAGCAGCGAGTCCAAAAAGGTAAAGAGCAAAGAATAAGCCATGTCCAGCACAGTGTTAACAATATCCGATTTTATTCTCGGCTGCCGCCCGCTCCAACAAATATTGTTAAAATGATTTTTGAAGTACACCTTTGAGGCCAAACCCTCATAAGCCATTAGCTCACGAAAATCTCCTACAGAAAAAATCTTTGTTTGGTACTGCTTTAGCATTAAAATTGCTTCTTTTAACGCATCGCTCTTATCGCGAACGACCTGCAAGTTTGCTGTTTGGTTTTCTATTTTGTTTGCGATAATATGTTTTGCAATGTCTTGTTTGTCGTATTGATATTGCTTTCGATGAAGTAAGGTGTTTCCGCTTTTTTCAGCACCGATAATCTCATACATTCTGAAGCCGGGCGTCATAAGAGCAATAAAAAAGCCATACTTTTTTGCTTTTTGAAGCAAAACTGTAGTCATGCTGCAGTTTCCGATAATATAGACAAGAAAAATTCTATAGCAGGTACAAGTCAATTTGATCTTACCCTCGCTGTCTTTGACAGCCAAATTATCGTTATTGATTGCAATTTTTTCACCATCATTGCAAAAAACAAAAATAATTTGTTTTTTCTCAAAATCATTATGGCTTATCATTTTATCCCCCACACGCATAAGAACATAGC
>CAKSSH010000053.1 GCA_934488695.1 uncultured Oscillospiraceae bacterium | reverse complement strand
GCGCAGGGGCAGGGCTTTCCGCCGCCGCAGGCTTTACTTACAGCGGAGAGAGGTTTGAAAAATACTTTTCCGATTTTCGCAAAAAATACGGATTTGAGGATATGTATTCGGGTGGATTTTACCCTTATCAAACCCCGGAGGAGCATTGGGCATATTGGAGCCGGTATATTTTTGTTAATCGCTATCAAGATGCGCCAAAGCCGGTCTATGAGAACCTTCTGAAACTCGTCGCAGATAAGGACTATTTTGTGATTACAACAAACGTTGACCATTGCTTTCAAAAAGTAGGCTTTGACAAAAAGCGGCTTTTCTACACGCAGGGCGATTACGGCCTGTTTCAGTGCAGTGAGCCGTGCTGTCAGGAGACCTTTGATAACGAAGATGTCATTCGGGAGATGGCGGAACGGCAGAAAGATATGAAAATTCCGACAGAGCTGCTCCCTGTCTGCCCCCACTGTGGGAAACCACTGACCATGAACTTGCGAAGTGATGATAAATTCGTTGAGGACGAGGGTTGGCATCGTGCGGCAGAACGGTATGAGGATTTTCTCCGAACCCGCGCGGGGCAAAAAATCCTCTTTCTGGAGTTGGGCGTCGGCTATAACACGCCGGTTATCATCAAATATCCGTTCTGGCAGATGACAGTGAAGAATCCAAACGCAATCTACGCCTGTATCAATCAAGGACAGGCGATTTGTCCGGCTGAAATTCGGCATAAATCCATCTGTATAGATGGCGATATATCAAATGCTATCAATAAATGTATGTAAAAAGGCTTCTGCCCATTTTGGACAGAAGCCTTAAATTTTATACAGCTTTCAAATACGGCTGTAAGCCGGGCGGTATTATTCCCACTCGATTGTGGCGATTGGTTTTGGAGAAATATCGTACAGGACACGGTTTACGCCGGGGACTTCTTCGAGGATTCTATCACGAATCTTAAAGAGGATGTTATACGGAATCTCCTCAACTGTTGCCGACATAGCGTCAACTGTATTAACTGCTCGGAGAATGACCGGCCAGTCCCAAAGACGCTTGCCATCTTTAACGCCGGTGGATTTAAAGTCCGGAACGACTGTGAAATATTGCCAAACCTTCCCTTGGTAGCCCGCCTTTTCAAATTCGTCACGAAGAATCGCGTCGGATTCGCGGACGGCTTCAAGCCTGTCTCTTGTGATTGCACCTACGCAACGGACACCGAGTCCGGGACCGGGAAACGGCTGACGCTCAACCATTGATTCGGGAAGCCCCAGCGCCTTACCGACAACTCTGACCTCATCTTTAAAAAGAAGTTTAACCGGCTCAACAAGCTCAAACTTGAGGTCCTCGGGAAGTCCGCCAACATTGTGATGCGCCTTCACACCGTTACTTTCAAGAATATCGGGATAGATCGTTCCTTGTGCCAGGAAATCAACCCCATCAAGCTTTCTCGCTTCTTCAACAAACACGTTAATAAATTCGTTGCCGATGATTTTTCTTTTTGTTTCGGGATCCTCAACGCCCGCAAGCTTATCAAGGAATCGGTCAATGGCGTCAACATAAACAAGATTGGCGTCCATTTCGTCCTTAAATACCTTAACAACCTGCTCCGGCTCACCCTTTCGAAGAAGGCCGTGATTGACATGCACGCAAACAAGCTGCTTTCCGATTGCCTTTACAAGAAGAGCCGCCACAACCGAGGAGTCAACCCCTCCTGAAAGCGCCAAAAGCACCTTTTTGTCTCCTACCTGAGCACGAATTTCTTCAATCTGCTCGGCGATAAACGCATTAGCCAATTCTTTTGTTGTAATTCGAGTCATGGACTCAGGGCGTATAATACTGTTCATAACATCCTCCGTTTTTCGTATTTATTCATATTCAATGGTTGCAGGGGGTTTTCCGGTAATATCATATACCACTCGGCCGACACCTTGAACCTCATTTACAATCCGTGAAGAGACGACTCCCAGCGTTTTGTGCGAGATAGGAGCATATTCACAGGTCATAAAGTCGCTAGTCTTAACAGCGCGCAATGCCACGGTATAATCAAAAGTACGAAAATCTCCGACCACACCAACCGACCTCGTATTAGTCAGCACAGCAAAATATTGGTCGGCATGAATGTGCCGCCGCTCAATCTCCTGCCGAAAAATAGCATCCGCCTCGCGCAGGATATCCAGCTTTTCGCGGGTAACCTCCCCCATCACCCGAACAGCAAGCCCGGGGCCCGGAAACGGCTGACGCTCAACGAACTTGCGCGGCAGTCCAAGCTGTCGTCCCAACGCACGAACCTCATCCTTAAACATACCTCGCAGCGGTTCAACTACCCCATCAAACCGAATATTTTCCGGTAAACCACCGACATTATGGTGACTCTTAATTGTCGCTGCGCTGCCGGCTCCCGACTCAATCACATCCGGATAAATCGTACCCTGCGCCAAAAAGCGAGCATCCGGCAACTTTTCGGACTCTTCCTCAAAAACTCGTATAAACTCAGAGCCGATAATCTTCCGTTTTTGCTCCGGGTCCGTTACCCCGGCAAGCCTGCTCAAAAAACGTTCGGACGCATCAACACGAACAAAATGCAGATCACGATTTTGAAATGCAGCCTCAACCTCGTCGCCTTCGTTTTTTCGCATTAGTCCGTGGTCGACAAAAATACAGTGCAGCTGACCCGGGATAGCCTTAGACAAAAGCGCCGCACAAACAGACGAATCCACGCCGCCCGAAAGCCCGAGAATCACATGAGCCCGGCCGACCTGCCGACGCACCTGCTTAATGATCTGTCTCTCTAAGTCTTTTAGATTATAATCTCCGTGCGCACCGCAAATGCGAAACAAAAAATTCCGAATCATCTCAAGACCGTTCGGTGTGCTTTCCACCTCCGGATGAAACTGAAAGCCATATAGCTGCCGCGCTTTATTTTCAATTGCGGCATTCGGACAATTTTCCGTGCGGGCAACCGAAACAAATCCCTGTGGTAATTTGACAATTTGATCGGTGTGACTCATCAAGCCCGCCTGCCATTCGTCCAGCTCGGCAAAAAGCAAGGAATTACCCGATACCCGCATTTTTGTTTTGCCGTACTCACTGACCTCACAGGGTGACACTGTTCCGCCAACTGACCAAGCAAGCAGCTGCGCACCGTAGCAAATCCCCAACACCGGGATTCCCATTTCAAAAATCGCTTTATTGCAATGCGGCGAGCTGTCGTCATAAACACTGTTCGGTCCACCGGTTAGAATTAAACCGATCGGATTTATTTTGCAAATCTCTTCCACAGAAATATTGCCCGAACGAATTACTGAGTACACACCGCATTCCCGAACACGGCGTGCGATCAGCTCTTTGTACTGCCCGCCGAAATCTAAGATCAAAACGGTCTGTGTTGACATAGCATCCTCCTTTTTGTAAAAACGGGGTTTTCCGTTTTTACACCTTGCCGTTCTTCGCCAAAAAGCGTAAGGTCATTAAGCTGTCATTCAAATGAACATTTTCAACAGCCAGCGTATGTTCGGGATAATTCATCAAAATATCGTAATGAGTAAAATTCCAGAAATTGCGTACGCCACTGTCCACCAACCGACGAACAACCTCTCCGGCATTTTCGTCCGGCACACAAACAATTGCCGCCGTCACCTGATTTTGGATGCAAAAGCTTTCCAAGCAGGCAGCGTCTTGCACTGTCAAAGCTGAAATTTTCTGACCGATAATATCAGATGATACATCAAAAATGCCGACCAGCTCAAATCCCACGTCCGCAAAATTCATCCGGCTGCCGACGGCACGGCCCATGTTGCCTGCACCGACCAACACCGTTTTCAGACAAGCATTCAGCCCTAAAATTTTACCAATCTCCTGGCGCATCACCTGCAAATTATACCCGTAGCCCTGCTGGCCAAAGCTGCCGAAGCAATTTAAATCCTGCCGAATCTGAGAAGCTGTCAGTCCCATTCGTTCGGAAAGCTCACGAGAGGAACTTCTGTCCACCCCGTCGGCAATCAAACCGGAAATAAACCGATAATAGCGTGGCAAACGCCGGATAACAGGAAGCGCAACCCCTTTGTTTTTTGTCATGTTTTTCCCGCCTTACTTAAAATTCGGCATTTCCAACCGTTCTCGGGAACGGCAACACATCACGAATATTGGAAATTCCGGTTAAATACATGATTAAGCGCTCAAATCCGAGACCGAAGCCGCCGTGCCTCGTTCCGCCGAACCGACGAAGGTCCAAATACCAGGAATAATCTTCTTCACGAAGCCCCATTTCGCGGATTCTTTCCTGCAAAACCTCCAGCCGCTCTTCACGCTGACTGCCGCCGATGATCTCCCCGATGCCGGGCACCAGCAGATCCACCGCGCCGACCGTCTTTCCATCCTCATTACCCCGCATGTAAAAAGCCTTGATCTCCTTGGGGTAATCCGTCACAAAAACCGGGCACTTGCATAATTCTTCGGTCAGATACCGTTCATGCTCCGTCTGTAAATCGCAGCCCCAGTATACCGGATAGGAAAAGCGGTCACGCACCTGTTCCAGATGCGATATGGCCTCGGTATAGCTCATCCGAACAAACGGTGCCTCCATGACGGCACGCAGACGTTCAATCAGACCCTTATCGACAAAAGAATTAAAGAACTCAAGCTCATCAGGACAATTTTCAAAAACATAGCGAATCACAAATTTAATCATGTCCTGCGCAACATCCATAACGTCCGACAGCTCACAAAAAGCAATTTCCGGTTCAATCATCCAAAACTCGGCCGCATGTCGCTGCGTATTGGATTTTTCTGCACGAAAAGTCGGCCCAAAGGTGTAAATTTTGCCAAAGGCCATGGCCATACATTCACCCTCAAGTTGTCCGGACACCGTTAAGTTAGTTGCTTTTCCGAAAAAATCCTGCGAATAGTCCACGCTGCCGTCCTCTTTGCGCGGCGCATTTGCCGGATCCAGCGTTGTGACTCGAAACATTTCCCCTGCTCCCTCGCAGTCACTTCCGGTAATAATGGGAGTATGTACATAGACAAAACCACGTTCTTGAAAAAACTTATGAATTGCAAAAGCCGCCACCGAGCGAACACGAAATGCGGCACCGCATAAATTCGTCCGGGCGCGCAAATGCGCAATAGTCCGCAAAAATTCAGTGGAATGACGTTTTTTTTGCAAAGGATAATCTGCAGGAGAGGTTCCCTCGACAAAAATTTTTTCAGCATGCAGCTCAAACGGCTGACGCAACGACGGCGTCAGAACAATTTTTCCCTGCACATATAAAGAACTGCCGACATTCAGCTTGGAAATCTCGGAAAAATTTTGAATTTTGGTTTCTTCAAAAACGACCTGCAGATTTTTAAAACAGGTCCCGTCATTCAGCTCAATAAAGCCAATGGCTTTGGAAACACGCAGGGTTTTCACCCAGCCGCAAACCGTCACCATCTCTCCGGAAAGCTGCTGTGCTTTTTCAAAAAGCTGTTTCAGATCCATGCTCTTTTTCATTGGTTCGGCTCCTTTTTAAAAATCATTATAAACAAATGCAATCGGCACATTTTTTGCATACAGATAAACCAGCAAAATCGCCGCAACGATTATTAGATAAAAGGTGACTCGAAGAACGTTATTTTGATAAACGAATGCTGTTTGTTTTTTGATAAAATTCAATAAGCGCTTCATCGACCTTCAACCACCCTTTCCAGCCTAAATGCATGGTGTCGCACAAAAAATAAGGCTCATATTCATATTCGCTTAAATCCAAAAGCTCAACGTCATATTCAAAAACAATGCTGTTGACTTTGCGGTAATATTCCTGCCGCCGCTGTTGCGAAAACCCGGTATAGTCCGACCAAGTCCCGTGCAAAGGCACACTGACAAATAACGGGCGAATTCCCTTTTCCCTGCAAACCTCCAGCAAAAGACGCAGATCGTCATACTCCACTGATTCGGTATAGGAAAGCGAAGCGTCACGATTTTGAAAACGCTCCGGATGATTGCCGACATTCTTTTTCCAGTCACTGCTGCGCATCCCAAAACCGTTACCGACGGTTTCAAGCACAGCCGCCTGCTGTGCCGCGGTTTCTTCGGCCGCCCAGTCAATGCTACCGGACAGATCCGGTGTTTTTTCTGTTTTGACAGACGAAATCAGCTGCGCAGACTGTGCCATATCTTTCCAATCGCACAAAAGTCGTTCAAACAGATACAGCGGTGCAGCTGCCGTTTTGTATAACCCCCCGGTCTTACCGTCTGCGCACGCGGCGGCAAGCAGCCGAACGTCATCGTACCCGGAAAGCCTTCCGAATTTTTCATCATATTGCTTGAACAGTTTACAGATCCGACGCGAAAACTGCCGTTTTATTTCTGTGCTGACTGTCCCATCATATAAAAGCGTTAAATATTGCTGACGCGAGAAATTAGCAAAAAACATATCCGGCTCAATGCCCCCGGCAACATATGATTGCGGCGAGGTAATCAAAACAACCGGTGTCTTTTCAAGAGAATTTCCGGAAGCGGCAATACTCATCGCATGAATAATGCTTTGGCAAGATCCTCTCCCGACCAAGTTTACTTGAAAATCACAACGTTTCCCTGCAAAAAAGTTGGCGGGGTGCGTAGAAATATAGTCGGTACGCAGCTCGGAGGAACCATAAATCACCATTTCGTCCGGCAATTGAGCCGACTGCTTTAAAAGGTACAACCCCTTTATTTTCTGATCATCGCTTCGGTTGCCGAGCGCGCTGTTGTAAGGCGGCGTGCAGGCCCGCAGCGCATACGGCGTTGCTGTAAACAGCAAAACCGCCGCAAGGAGCGCACAAATCATCCCCTGAAAAAACTTTTTCACGACTCTTTACCCTCTCTGCGTGAGTTTTTCAATCATCTTGTTGGGAGAGCTGATGTCGGCACGGTCCAACTCGGTAATTTCAAGCTTTACACCGAGCTGTTCCTCAAAATCAACCAGCAGTCCCAGCATGGCAAAGGAATCAAGCAAACCTTCCTCAAACAGGTCAATATCCATGTCCTCCTGAAGATCCTCCGGCTCCACGCCGCACTTTTCCGCCAGGATTTTTAAGATTTTTTCTTCCAAATTCAATCGCCCTTTCTTAAAACAATCTGCCTGAGAAAATAAACATCCCGAAACTGATCAGCAACATTGTAACAGCGCAAAACACCGGCTGATATTTCGGGTTGCGTTTTGCCTTTTTAAAGCCTTGCACCCGGTTGTCCAAAAAATCATTCAGACACATCAAAAGGCCATGATAAGCTCCGTAAACAACAAAATGCCATTCAAGACCGTGCCACAAGCCCATTGTCATCATGGTGATTCCGTAACCGATATAGGACGCTGTGTGCGGGTTGGAAAACCATTTCCCGCGCAGTGCTGCCATAACAAACCGAGAATAAACATAATCACGCAGCCAGGTTGACAGTGAAATGTGCCAGCGGGACCAAAAATCCTTCAGGTCCAGTGCGCCGAACGGCATATTAAAGTTTTCCTGCAGCTGAACGCCAAGGATATAAGAGGTGCCGATTGCCATAGCACTGTAACCCGCAAAATTGAAAAACAGAAACAAGGTGTACCCAAACATATAAGAAAGGTTGCCCAAAAAGCTATTGGACAGCGGAGTCAACCAATAAATATAGATCAGCTTGGAAAAAACAAAATTATAGAGCGCGCCGTAAAAAATCTTCCAGATTCCTTTTTGCAGCAGCTGACAATATTCCTCGCCGCTGCGTTGCTGCGATAGCTCTTTGACAAACCGCCGCGAACGATCGATCGGTCCGGAAGAAAGCGTCGGAAAAAACAGAATAAAATACAGGTAATCAAGCACCCGCACCCGCTCAATCAATCCATCGTAAATATCAACTAAAACCTGAACGCATTTAAAAGTCAGGTAAGAAAGCCCCAAAATTCCAAACACACTGCCGCCAATCGTCACACGGAATTTACTGAGAAGCATCGGCAGCAAAGCCAATAGCACAAACAGC
>CAKSSH010000052.1 GCA_934488695.1 uncultured Oscillospiraceae bacterium | reverse complement strand
GCTGCCGCATTATGCTCTGTAACGCCGCCAAAAGCAAATAACGGTATTCCGGAAAGCGGCGTTGAAACGGCCTGAAAATACGCCGGGCCGAGAAGCCCGGCAGGAAAAACCTTGACCGCGGCAGCCCCGGCGGCTTGAGCAGCCGCAATCTCGGTCGGCGTCATGGCACCGGGCAGCGGGCAGAGTCCCGCCTCCAGAGCAGCGCGAATCACCGCCGCATCCGTGTTCGGAGCAACTGCCAGTTGAGCGCCGGCCTGTGCAGCCAGCGTGACCTGCCGGCAGGTTAAGACCGTTCCGGCGCCGAGCAGCAGCTGCTGCCCAAACTCACGATTTAAAAGTTGCAGTGTCTCGGCCGTTTGTTCCCATGTTTCCGGCCGATCCGCCTCAAAGGTCACCTCCACCGTGCGCACTCCGCCACAGCAAAGTGCCTCAGCCGTACGCAATGCTGTTTCCCCGTAAATCCCGCGCAAAATAGCCAAAATCCGATTTTGGCAAAGTGTTTTGACAGTCTCCATCCAATAATCCCCTCAAGCCCGCAAAAGCGGGGCAGTAAATTCATTTTGTGCGGCAGCGCGGTTTTTAAGCGTCAGTGAAAAGGCCGCCGTACATTTTTCCTCAACCGCGGCAAGCTGACACGCCCCATCCCCCAACCGCTGCGCCTTTTTCAGTGAAGCAATAATCGGCGTATTGCCGCTCCGGGAAAGTAGCCGCTCGCCACGCTGCGTCATTCCAAGCACCCGAACAAACGGCAATGGCGCGGTCGGCGCCGGCTCGTAGAGAGACAAAAGCGCCGCCATCAAGGTCCGGCAAATACGGGTCATGGGATAACGCCGGGTTTTGATCTGCCGACACAGCTGTTCAAAATCTTGACTGGTTGCAGCCGCGCGCACCATGCGGTTTTCAAGACCCTCCGACATTTCCGGCAGACGGGCAAGCTCTTGAGAGGGCGTTATGCGCAGCTGCAGCAGCAACGCGTCCGAAAGACTTTGCAGGCCGCTCGAAAAGCGCCCGCAACGACAGGCATCCTCAAAAATCTGCGCGGCAGCAGGCGGCAAGTAGCGCCGCAAATTTTGCGATGTTAAATGCTGCCGCAGATAACCGGCGCTGGCATAATCTCCCTGTGTCTGCCCGTGATGTGCCGTCCCGATACGCCGAAGCGCCACCGGTTGCAGATCTAGATGCATAGACCGAATAGCCCGCAGGTACTCCACCCCTAAAATATCATTGGGATGATTTAAAACATCGGATAGCTCGGGACAAAGCTGCCCGATTGCTGCACTGCGGGCCCCGGCATACGGTACCCCGGCGCTAAGCTGTGCCTGAAGCTGCCGATTGGCTAACGGATCCTCTGTCAGTGCTGCTACTTTGCGCAGTGCATCAAGCTCGCCACATTCGCTGCCAAAGCACAGAAACTCCACAAAGCCTAACGCCGCAAGCACCGAAAGCGCGCCGCGGGCATATCCCTCGGCGCTGGAAAGCACGCAGCGGCTCGGGATTTCCACAATTAGGTCTGCACCGCATTGCAGAGCCGCCTGCGCCCGAGTCCATTTATCAAACAGCGCAAAATCCCCCCGCTGTACCACATTGGGGCTCATCGCTACCACAACCGCGTCCTCCGGGCTTTTTTTAAGCTGCCGAATCTGATAATAGTGACCGTTGTGAAAGGGATTATATTCCGCCACAATTCCGTAAACAGCCATATCCGATCACCGTTCCCGTGACTGAAGCAGGCAAACCGCGTGCGCTGCGATTCCCTCTTGCCGCCCGGTAAAGCCGAGGTGCTCCTCGGTAGTTGCCTTGACACTGACACGCTCCGACGGAATCTCGCAATCCTGCGCGATATTTTGCCGCATCGTCTCAAGGTAAGGTGCCAATTTGGGCTTTTGCGCCACGATGACCGCGTCCAGATTGCCGACCTCAAAGCCGTGTTCCTTTATAATTGCCGCAGTTTGACGCAGCAAGCGGCGGCTGTCAATATCTCGATAGGTATCATCTCCGTCCGGAAAATGGCTGCCGATATCTCCAAGCGCCGCGGCGCCAAGCATTGCATCCATGACAGCGTGCAGCAGCACATCCGCGTCCGAATGTCCCAAAAGACCGGTCGGATGAACAATTTCCACCCCGCCGAGCACAAGTCGCCGACCCTCGGCGAGCCTGTGCACATCATATCCGTTTCCGATTCGTACCATAGGTTCCCGCTCCTTTAAAAAGGCCAGCGCCGTCTGCAAATCCTCCGGCGTTGTAATCTTCAAATTCCGAAAATCCCCGGGCACCATATACACCTTGACGCCAATCGCCTCCACTAACTGACAGTCATCGGTGTATTCCCTGCCGGAAGCAGCCGCAACAGAAACCGCTTTGCGGTAAAGCGGCGCCGAAAAGGCTTGCGGCGTCTGTGCGGCATAAAGACGATCCCGTGGCGGCGTCTTTTCGACAAAGCCGTTCTCATCAAGCAGCTTTACCGTGTCCTTGACCGGAACACCCAGCGCCGCCGCTTCTTTTTTTTCCTGTATTACCGCGTGATAAAGTCGGTCAATATCCTCCGGGCAAACAAGCGGACGCGCTGCATCGTGCACCATGATACAATCGGTCTGACAACTGCACTTTTCAAGGGCTCTGAGCACCGACGCCTGCCGGCTGTCGCCGCCGGTCGTCAGCACAACCGGCAGGGCGGGATTCATCTGCGCGAGCATTTCTCGCACCCTCTCCAGCCGCTGCGGTGCACAGGCAATAACAACTTCGGTGATACAGTCCGCAGCCAATAACGCCTCCAGCGAACGGCGCAGCACCGATTTCCCATTAAGCGAAAGAAACAGCTTATCCAGCCCGTCCATGCGTTCGGAACGACCGGCTGCTGCCAAAATTGCGCTTGCTCCCACCGGAAAATCCTCCTTATTTTTTATGCAGTTTGGCAAAATTTGCCATTATTTTTTTGGTCCCGACCCGATCAAAGCTGACCTCAACCAGCGTATCGTTTGCCATCGGCGTCATGGCGACCACCAGTCCATCCCCAAACACCCGGTGCGTAACGGTGTCACCGACGGAAAAGTCCGGCCCCGAAGCCGGCTTTTGGCTCTGTCTGCCCAAAGCAGTATCCTTTGTTTTAAAAGAATTGCCGGGGAACCCGGAACGCGCCGAGGCCGAAAAGCTCGGTCTGGCCGATGAAAAACCGCCGCCCGAAAAACCGCCGAAATCATCCCGGTCCGGCGCTTCCTCATAACAGTGGTCAATAACCTCTTTAAAGCTGTCCGGAATTTCCCGAACAAATCGAGACGGCCGGTGGCGCTGAGTACGCCCGTACAACATCCGCCGGGCACAGCCGGTCAGGTACAGCTTTTTGCGTGCACGGGTAATCCCGACATATGCAAGCCGACGCTCCTCCTCAATCTCCGCCGGAGACTCCAGACTCATGATTCCGGGAAACACGCCGTCCTCCATGCCGACCAAAAAGACCTCATCAAATTCCAGCCCCTTGGCGGAATGAATCGTCATCAGCACAACACTGTCCGACTGCGCATCATAATTATCAATATCGCTCATCAGCGAAACCTCTTCCAAATAATCGGACAGGCCGGCCTCCGGATTTTCTTCACTGAAGCGTGCCATGGTGCTTACAAGCTCCTGTACGTTGTCCATCCGGGCAAGCCCTTCATCACCGAGCGCTTTTAAATAAGTGTCATACCCGGTTGCATGAATCACCCGAGTCGCCAATTCTCCGAGGTCACAGACCGCTGCGGCTTCCGACAGCTCCCGCATCATTTTGCCAAATGCCATCATTGCACCGCTGCTGCGCCGCAACGGCAGATATTGGTCAGCTTCGCAAACCGTCTTAAAAAGACTCTGCCCCAACGTTTGGGAAATTTCCATGGCCGCCTGCACACTTGCCTCCCCGATTCCGCGCTTAGGCTGATTGATAATCCGCTCCAGGCGCAGATTGTCACCGGGGTTGTTGAGCACGCATAGATAGGCCACAATGTCCCGAATTTCCATTCGGTCATAAAATCGATTTCCGCCAATGATCCTATACGGGATTCCGGCTTTAACAAAGGCACGCTCAAAATTGTTGGATTGTGAATTGGTGCGATACAGCACGGCACAATCGCCGTAATTCCCGCCCTCTCCGACATGGTCCAAAATTCTGTCGACCACAAACCGCGCTTCCCCCTGTTCGTCGTCACAACGAAACTGCGTCAGCTTTTCGCCGCTGCCGGCCGAGGTCCAAAGATTTTTGCCCTTTCGCTCCTTGTTGTTGGCGATCACGGCATTGGCCGCATCCAGAATATTCTGGGTGCTGCGATAATTCTGCTCCAGCCGAATCACAACCGCGCCCGGAAACTGCAGTTCAAAATTCAGAATATTTTCAATGGTCGCTCCGCGAAACCGGTAAATGCTTTGGTCATCGTCACCGACCACACAGAGATTTTTATGCTCCTCCGAAAGCAGGCTGATGAGCCTGTACTGGGCCTGATTGGTGTCCTGATACTCATCCACCATCACATAACGGTACTTATTCCGATAATAAGCAAGCGTTTCTGGCGAAGACTGAAACAACTGCACCGTCAGCCCGATAATGTCATCAAAATCCACCGCATTGGCTGCGCGAAGCCGCTCCTGATACAGCGCATACACCCGCGCGACGCTTTCCTTATAATAATCGCCGCCGCTTTCCGCTGCCGTTTGCTGCGGAGAAAGCAGACGATCCTTTGCACGACTGATTTCGGAAAGAAGCTGACGGGGCGGAAAGTGCTTTTCGTCCAGCCGCAGTGCCTTAAGCGCTTCCTTAATGACCCGTTTGCTGTCCTCGGTATCATAAATGGTGAAATTCTTTCCGTATCCTATTTTTTCAATATCCCGGCGCAGAATCCGAACACAAGCCGAATGAAAGGTCCCGGCGTGCACCTCGCCGCCTTGTTCTCCCAGCATCCCAACCAACCGCTCCTTCAGCTCGTTGGCCGCCTTATTGGTAAACGTAATACAAAGGATTTGCCAAGGAAGAATGGGGCGATCGGCAATCAGCTCCTCACAAATGCGCTGCTCTTCTGCCGAAAGAGACGCGTCTCCCCGGGCAGCGCGTTTTAAAAGTGCAAGCTCCTCTTGCCCAATCAGCGTAGCCGGAGTCCGGCTGCAATAGGCATTGCCAAACTGCACCATATAGGCGATTCTGTGAATCAACACCGTTGTTTTTCCGCTGCCGGCGCCGGCCAGGATCAGCACCGGCCCATCCACCTGATAAACCGCCTTTTTCTGCATGTCGTTAAGGCGCGAGAAATGCCGATCCAAAATCTCTTTACGGTACTTTAAAAATTTTTCGGTTTCGCTTGCCATCATGTTATTGCTCCGTTTTCTTTATCAATTATCCTCATTGTATCATAAATCGACCTTTCAAACAAGGACTTGACGGATTTTTCTTGTAGAGTCTTGATTTTTTTCATGCAGCAGTTTATAATAAAAAAGAAATCAATACGCAAAGGAGCCTTTTTCATGGAATACACCATCACCAAGGATAGCATTATCGGCGATATTTTGGATCATTGCCCCGACACGGCGCCTGTGTTTTTGGAAATGGGCATGCACTGCTTAGGCTGCCCCTCCGCCAGAAGCGAAACAGTTGCGGAGGCCTGTGCGGTACATGGTATTGACGCAGAAGAAATCGTCAAAAAATTAAACGCCTGTATCTGAAAAGCTTGCCCGCCGAAAAAACGGCGGGCTTTCTTTTAATAGGAGAATGCCTATGACTGATGTTCAACTGCCGCCGCGTCTTGCCGCCATTGCCGACGAGGTGCCTGTCTGCACGCTGGCGGCCGACATCGGCACCGACCATGCGCTGCTGCCGGCGTTTCTTTTGCAAAGCTGTCGCGCCAAACGCGTTCTGGCCTCAGACATTGCGCCCGGCCCGTTGGCCCGTGCACGGGAGACCTTGCTGCGTCATGGCCTGCTTGACCGCGCAAAGCTGCTGCTGTCAGACGGTCTGCAGGCCGCCGAAGCATATGCGCCGGATGTCCTGATTATTGCGGGCATGGGCGGTGAAACCATCCGAAATATCCTCAGCGCTTCCGACTACCCGATGCAAAGCAGCGCATATCTTGTCCTGCAGCCGAACACTCATGCCGAGCTGTTGCGCGCCTATCTTTATCAAGCAGGTTTTGAAATTCTTCGGGAACGGGCCGTACGGCAGGGCAAGCATTTTTATTTGATTTTGGTCGCGCAGGCTCCGCGCACTCCTGTCCCGAAAACACCGACAACGGCCGAGCTGTTTCTCGGTGCATTGCAGCCGGACACCGCCGAAAACACGGCCTATCTGCGCTTGCAGCTGCGGCGCTGTATGTCTGCCCTGCGTCAAATACAAAAAAGCGCTCAGCCGAATGCGGACCGGCAATCTCGATTGACCCAAATCATCCAAGAAGCAGAGCGACGCCTGCAAGAAAGGAGCTATGAATCTCATGATGACTGCTGCTGAAATTTTTGCCTGTCTGGATGCCGCCTTTCCCTTTAACGACGCCGAAAGCTGGGACAACAGCGGCTATCTGGTGCATACAACACGTCCTATCCATAAAGTGTTGGTCGCGTTGGACGCCGGCCGCGCCGTCCTCGAAGAGGCCGATGCCTGCGGTGCCGAGCTGATTATCACGCATCATCCCGTCATTTTCCATCCGCTGCACACACTGCGTCCTGCGTCCCCGGCAGAAACAGCCCTGCGCCGGGACATTGGTATCCTCTCGGTACATACCAATTTTGATGTAGGCCCGCTCTCGGCCGACGCCTGTCTTTCCAAGTCTCTTCAGGAGCGTCTTGGATTTGTTGAAACTGCCGTGCTGGATGTCACTCGGCCGCTGCCAACCCCTCACGGATTCGGGCGAATCGGCCGTTTTCCGAGCCCGGTTTCCTTCGACACCCTTCTTTCAACAATGAAAGACATTTTTAAAACCGACCGGCTGCGTGCCGTATCCGGAAACGACCGTCCGATTCATTCCCTTTCCTTTTGCAGCGGCGGCGGTGGCGAATACCTGCAGCAGGTGGTTGAACGCGGGTTGGACGCATATCTGACCGCAGACTTAAAGCATGATGCTTTCGTAACCGCCGAAAACACCGGTGTTTCTCTGTTTTGCCCGACCCATTACCAAATGGAAAAGCCCGCTATGTCGGCATTGGCTGACTTTTTACGCCAAAAGCTTCCGAAGCTGACCGTTTTGGAAAGCGTTCGGGAAGAGGAGCCCGGCCGGTTCTTTTGATTTTTCTATTCGTGTATTCTTTTTAGCCACGTTCAGGCGACAGGAAAATCCTGTCGCCTTTTTTGCTTTCCCTCGCTTTTTTGCTCTCCCGTTATTTTATTCTTCGGCCTGTTTTGCACCTCCGTTTTTTGTCTTTCTTTTTTTGTATACAGACCCTTTTTTTACTTCTCCGACCTTTCTTGCGCAGTTATGCAAATCCCTACCGTACTGTTTTCCAATCAGAAAAAACTGTAATATTTTTTAAAATTCGCAAATTTTTTTAAAAAAGGCTTGACTTTTATCGAAATTTGGTATATTATAGGATTGTAAAAAGCGAAATTTCAAAAATTCTGTGCTTCGGAGGAATGAAAAATGTTGATGGATTTTATCGGCGCATTATTATTTTTACCGGCACTTTGCCTGTGCTTTTATGCCGTCGAGCGAGTACTGGACAGGCAGCTTCAAAAGAGAAAAAGAGCCCTTAAAATGCGGATCATCCGCAGCCGTCGTCGTGCGCTTTCATCGGAGCTTAGAAAGTGTGCCTGATGGCGAGCAGCAGCTGTTGACAAAACTTGCCGCATTGTGTTAAAATAATAAAAGAATTCTTGAAAAATAGTCAATACCCCGCGAAATTTCGATAAAGGAGATTTGAAGGATGACTCGGGAAGAACGTTTGCTGCTGCTTATCAAGAAAAAATATCGTAGCTTGCATAACTTTTCCATTGTATCCGGCATTCCCAATTCCACCTTAAACAGCATGCTCAAGAAAGGGCTGGGCGGCACTGCCGTGGACACGGTCGCTCGGGTTTGTTCTGTTCTGGGCTGTGACCTGACGGCTGTTCTTGAAAAAGAGGGGCGTGTTGTAGCATCGGCAGAGGATCTGGCCTTTTTTTCGGATTATCTAAACCTTGTGCCCTCCTCCCAAGAGC
>CAKSSH010000051.1 GCA_934488695.1 uncultured Oscillospiraceae bacterium | reverse complement strand
ATAATCAACAGCTTCTTGCCGGCGTTCACAATCTGCTCCAAAAGCGGCAGCAGATCCTGAATGGCCGAAATTTTCTTGTCCGTGATAAGCACCAACGCATCATCCAGGACGGCTTCCATCTTATCCGGATCCGTCACCATATACGGCGTGATGTATCCGCGGTCAAACTGCATGCCCTCCACAACCTCGCTGTAGGTCTGCGCGGTTTTGGATTCTTCCACGGTAATTACACCGTCCGCCGAAACCTTGTCCATCGCCTCGGCAATCAGCCGACCGACCTTCTCGTCTGCCGACGAAATGGTACCGACTCGAGCGATATCCTCGCTGCCGGAAACCTTCCGCGAATTGGCAACAATAGCCTCTACCGCAGCATCAACCGCCAGCTGCATACCTTTTTTGATATCCATCGGATTGGCGCCCGCCTCGACATTCTTCATGCCCTCGCGCACCAGCGCCTGCGCCAGCAGCGTTGCCGTGGTGGTGCCGTCTCCGGCAGCGTCGTTAGTCTTGGTCGCAACCTCTTTGATGAGCTGTGCGCCCATGTTTTCAAACGCGCAATCCAGCTCGATATCCTTGGCAATCGTTACCCCGTCGTTGGTAATCAGCGGTGCGCCGAATTTCTTGTCCAGAACCACATTGCGTCCCTTGGGGCCGAGGGTAATTTTCACCGTGTCCGCCAGCTTATCAATACCCGCCTGCAATGCCTTGCGGGCCTCTACTCCGTAAATAATTTCTTTGGCCATGTCTCTTTCCTCCAGTCTTATTCAACAATCGCAAGAATATCGTCCTGACGAACGATCTTGTATTCCACACCGTCGATCTTAACCTCGGTGCCGGTATACTTGCCGGTCAGCACACGATCTCCGACCTACAGGGTCATTTTGACCTCCTTGCCGTCTACCATGCCGCCCGGACCGACCGCAATCACCTCAGCAATCTGGGGCTTCTCCTGTGCGCTTGCCGTCAGGATAATGCCGCTCTTGGTGGTCTCCTCCGCTTCAATGGTTTTGATGACAACTCTGTCTGTCAGCGGTTTGATCGTCATCTCTATTTCCTCCTTATTTATAAGTTCGTTGTAATTAGCACTCCTGCTCTATGAGTGCTAAAACTATTGTAATACATTTTTGTAAAAAATCAAGGGGGTTTGGATATATTTTTAAAAAAAATTCACAATTTATACCAGTTTCACAAAAATACACGCTTTCTTCCAACAGCAATTGACAAGCAATGCAAAGAGCAGTACAATAATAGTATTCTGAAAAAGGAGGCGACGCCGGATATGCGCTTTTTAAAAAAGCATTGGGGCAGCCTGCTGCTGCTTACCGCAACCTTGATTACCATGGTGTGGATCGCGGCTTTTTCCGCACAGCCGGCCGCCGATTCCTCTGCTGCCTCACGGGGCATCTGTTTCTTTTTGGCTTCTCTGTGGGTCCGCGGCTTTTCCGGTCTGCCCCAAGCAGACCAGTTGGCCGAAATTCGCCTTATGGAGCCGATCGTCCGAAAGGTCGCACACTTTTGCATTTTCGCCGCTTTGGGCTTTTTTTGCTATCTGACGGTCCGAAGATTCATCAAGGAACAGTGCAAGGCGCCGCGCCGCGTCGTATCGGAAGCCGGCTGCCTGCTTTTTTGCTTGCTGTATGCAGCCTCAGATGAGCTGCATCAGCGCTTTGTTCCGGGCCGTTACGGCTGTTTTCGCGATGTTTGTATTGACTTTGCCGGCGCTCTTCTCGGTCTTGCCGTTGCTATGCTTTTGCTCTGGCTTTTCCGCGTCTGCCCCCGAAAACGACAAAAATCGACAAAAAATACCCCCGGTAATTCACCCTTTACACCCAAAAAAGGCCAATAATGCCGTATTTATGTGGAAAACTCGGTGTATAATGTGAAAAAGTCACATTTAAAAAATACACTTAGTAAATATATTTTCTGTCCGGCAATCAAAAACCGGGCGCCGGCAAACGCCGGCGCCCGGTTTTTTATATCCCCAAGTGTTCAATCCAATCCTGTAATTGTGCATCGGTATGCTTTCCGTTAAGAAGGCCGCCCTCAATGAGCCGTGCCGTCGGGGACACGCTTGTGCGCAGCTCCTGCACGGTTTTTCCAAATCCGCTGCCGCCGGAGGTTGCAAAGAAAACCAGCGTTTTCCCGGAAAAATCATACGCCTCTAAAAAACTGTTGACAATCGTCGGCGCCACATACCACCAGATAGGAAAACCGACAAAAATCACATCGGCCTCGGCAACGCCGGCAGACCGATCGGCCAGCTCCGGCCGAAACGCCCGATTTTTCATCTCGACCGAGCTGCGAGAGTTCGGGTTGGTCCAGTCAAGGTCTTGCTTGGTGTAGGGCTCCTTCGGCCGAATCTCATAAAGCTCCGCCGATGTCAAGCGTGCCAGCTGTTGAGCGACCTTTGCCGTCGTCCCGCCTGCCGAAAAACAGGCCACGAGGGTCCTTGCCATAAAACCATCTCCCTTTTTCAGTTTCTTTTATTGTAAACCCGATTTTCAAAAAAATCAAGTCTCGTTCCTTTTGTCGTTCCCTTGCCGGTTTTATTTGCAGTGCCCCATTCCCTCGCCGGCTTCAAAGCGGCCTTTTGGCTACAGCCTTTCTCTGTTCCGGCCCCACGCGAATTTGTTGCCTCGGAAACACGCCCAAGCTTGACTTTTGCAAAGCTGCGGGGTATAATAAAAAAGCATTCGCGCCGACAAGCGCACATCGTTGTCGGGCGCCGGCGCTAAACCGGTCTCCCGCCCGGGCGCAGGCCGGAGATTATGCGGCGCCTTCGGCGCCGGTTTTGAACGCGTCCGAATTTTGCAGTCACCAAAACCGTCAAATAACGAATATATCGGGGTGTAGCGCAGTTGATAGCGCGCCGCATTTGGGAGCATAGACGGTGTTCGCACCGCACGAAAGCGAAAACCGCCGAAAACCCTTCAACCGTGCGTATTTCGGGCGGTTCGGAAAAAGAAAAAAGCAGTCAAAAATGTGTTTGACCACAGATTTGACCACCTACACGACCACAATTAAATAAACTATCGGGGTGTGGCGCAGTTGGTAGCGCGCGACATTTGGGATGTCGATGCCGCAGGTTCGAACCCTGTCACTCCGACCAAAATTTTGACCGAAAGCAGAGCTTTATTCTCCACTTTCGGTCAATTTTTATGTGTTTTCAGGTATTACGAAGCCACTTTTGGAAAATCAATATTTTTATGGCCACTTATCAAATGTGGTCTGCGAAAAATACTTTTCTTTGATTACTGCGACTCAAATTTTGAATCACCTTTATCAGTTAATTGCCTCTTTGATCCTTGCTATATTCCAATAACACTTTCCGTCGTTTGCATAATAGTATGCAGGAATGTGCGTGCCGTAATATTTTATACAGTCGGGGCATTTGCTTTTATCCACATTGGCATAGTTATAAATTACAACGATTTTTAAATTATCTTTTATTGCTTTCTCGCATTCATATTCTATGAAACTTCTATTATCCACATTGTAATACCTTGAACAAGTCCCCCAATTGTACGAGGAACAATATCTGCAAGCACCTTTTGTTAAATTTTTTGTATTTGCACCAACGATTAAAACAAAAGTTTTTGATCCGTTCAGCCGTTCTGATAATGATCTTTTTATTGCACACGGCAAGCTGGTATCTCTCGACTGTGTTAAATCATGAGCATCTGAAAAATTCAACGCATACCATCCGCCGTCGTTCCATTCTCTAAGCTTATCAACAATTTCTTTATCCCCAGTCCAATCAGCCGCTATATATGTCCTTGTTCTGTATAACATTTAAAACGCCTCTTTCAATTTACAATATAATATCTTTTAATACATCGGATACAACCACTATTCCTATGTGGCCTTGTATTCGATTTTTATTTTCTATGAGTGTCTGTTTAATCAATTCAAAAGACTCTTGGTAACTTAACCCTGCCCTTGAACGTCCGGTGCCGAACAAGGGTATAAGCATCGGATAACCTTGTCCGGTTTTATCATAAATCTTCAACAGCTCAATAATAGCCTTTTTAATTTCCTCCTTTGTGGATTGCGCATTATTCCACTCATCGAAAGAAGCGATAGCAACCAAATAAAATACTGTTTTGTCAATATCAACAACTGCAGTGGTTCCTATTTCATAACAATCCGTTTTACCATTTTGAGATTTTGATTTACTAATCGGCGTTTTCTTTTGACGATTAAGACTCTCGATTATTCTCATGTCAAGATCAGCTACCGTTCTTCCGCTTCTTGTCCATCTAATAAGCCATTTCCCATGTAGTGTATTTTCGGAAACAATCGGAACTTCGTCCGTTTCCAGTTTTGTAGATACACGAGTATCAAAAGCGGTATTTACCGGAATGGCCACAATGTTTTTGGTGGTTTTGCTCCGATTTTCAAAAGCAAATTTAAATAAGTCACCTTCGATTATTTCTATCGAATTACTACCGTTATGCCAGATAACCGTATTTTTGTTATCGACCGCAACATTATTTATCTTAACAGCTTCAATAAATATTTTTGTTAGAAACATTGAGATATCGTTGCTTTTCGCTCTTTCAACGGAAACCAATCCTGCAAGTTTGCTCATATCAGCTATAAGATCATCGTGTCTATGAGCATCAATATTATCCGTAAGGAAATCCGCAAAGCCTTCTGCGGTTCTTTCCACTATATCAAGCATAGATAACGCATTCCGCATTGCTGACGGCACATCATCCTTTTGCGCTAACAATCTGCTCACCCTTGACTTATTTAATTCTAACAATTCTCCGTTTTTATCCTTCACATTACCTGCAGTAACAAACGGGGCAAATAACTCGCGTGTAAAATCCTCATTAGATATATTCCTGTTTATAGCATACTTTTTCATTGTTAATATGTAAGAAGCTATATTAAATTGCAAAATGCTCGCTCCTTGCCATCAAAACTTTATCGCAACTTCATCGCAACTGCGCCGGAACGATTTTTCTCTCCAATTCCATTACAATGAAGTTAAAAGAACCGACATCTACATTATACCATATCTCGACACACTTTTCCACTATAGATGTAGAGTTGTCTGTTCAAAATCATCTGAATTGGAGGAATACAAATTGAAAATTACTGAAAACTGTGGTACAATGAAGACAAGTCGTGCAGGACTTAAAGATGTATGGAATGCGTTTATGCTTGATGGAGCCGAATTTACAAAAAACGATATTCCAATTTGTCCCACAACAGCAAAACATCCACCGAGCGATATTATTACTTGGGATGAAGCCAAAGCCATCTACAAAAAGCATCGAATTAAAAATGAACTTGACTTTAAGCACGATGCCTTTGTATGTTGGTATATGGATGATTACAAGTTCGATAGTCCGCGCGGAATATGGCACGATTACAACTTTGCTCTAAAAGTTCTTCGTCATTTTGAAGGTGTCATAACACCGGATTTCTCAACTTATCAGGATTTTCCGGAGCCTATCAAAATATATAATACATATCGTATGCGTGCGTTCGGTTACTGGCTCGGCAAAAACGGCATTGCGGTCATTAATAATGTTCGATGGGGAACATCTGAAACCTATAGGTATTGCTTTGACGGTATCCCGAAAAACAGCATTGTCGCCATCGGTACTGTTGGCGGCAGCCCTCGAAAATATGAAGACCGTGTACGCTTTGAAACCGGCTTAAATGAACTTGTAAAGATTCTTAATCCGCACACCATTGTTGTTTATGGTTCTGCCAATTATTCTTGCATCGAAAAACTTAAAATACAGGGTATAAACATCTTACCTTTTTCCGGTCAAATGGCAAAAGCATTTGAAAGGAGGAAGCAAGATGTCTAAAGGTAGCAGCGGAAGTTTTTCAGGAACAAAAGGGGCAAACAAGGCTTTTTCTGATTATCCCAAAACAGTTCATAGCGGCAGGCAAGGTAAACACATTATCGGTAGCAATAATTACACATCTGGTCGAAGCATTTTTTCCGGAACAACACGGCAAGCTGAAACTTTGATTAAACAATACAGTGGAACCGGTCAAAGATTAGGAACTAACAAAGAGCGTGTGGACTTCGGCAAGGTAATCGGGCTTTATGTGGATGATTCATCAGGCAAAAGTTACCCCACCACTATGGGAATAATACACTATTCAAAATCGGGGGCGCATATTGTACCTGCAAAACCTAAGAATCTCAAATAGGAGGATTTTTGTAAATGATAATTTATGACAAAGAGAATAACGGTTTTTCAACCCTGCTGCGTTTTATAAATAAAAAATATGATGAAAATGTCGTATTTGATTTAGAATTCAAACTTATTTATGATAATGAAACAATCACAGCAAAGTACGATACTATGTATGAAACTGATAATGGTTTAGAAGATGACGAGGATGGTTATGAAGAATATAATGCCATCGCTTTTCTTAATCTTGAAACAAACGAACTGTTCGAAGTAAACTACCTTAATCTCCCCAATTCTATCATTTGTAACGATGTTAAAATACTGTAAGGAATTTATAACTATGTATTTAAACGCTTTTGAAGAAAAAATCATATCAACATTTTTAAAAAATCTCAATCAAATATCCGGTAAAACACTATTATTAAAGTGGGATACTGGTTGTGTTTATGCAATTTTCGATACCTGTTTTGAGGATATAGATGACGAAACAGAAGAAGAGTTTTACTCATTTTCCTTTATTGTTTCTTCTAAAGAAGGCAATCCTCCAATATTGGTATCCGATGATAATTATTGCTTGATTAATTATAAGAACTTCCCTAAAACAATTACCCTTGATACAATAAAGGTCAATTAAAATCTCTCACCGCCACGGGTTTTAAAGCCCGTGGCGGTTTACATAATAAGAGGTTTATGCAGATTGCTCTGCTTTCAGCCGTTCTTTTTCCGCCTTGATTTGCGCCTTAACCTCTGCAATCATTTCCGCGAGCTTTTCTTCGCATTCCTCGCGCGTTTTCGCGTAGATATTATGGCTTTCCCGCTTGCCGTAGGCGTTGGTCGGCGTGTAATGGAGAGTCGATTTTGAAAAGAAAACGCCTTGAATCTCATTCTAAAAATATCCCCGATTGGTATTGGAGTGCAGGACTTCATGACGCTTGCATCACCTCAGTAGAAACATACGAATTTCCGTTTGATTACAATAAATTTGTAAAAGAAAAAACGTGAATAATCGCAATCTTTTAGAAATGAAAATTGATTCTTCGGGTGCGCTCGGAGATTGCTCAGTAACAGATATTCGCCTTTTAAATTATAAAATCCTATCAAATAACATTGCGTTACATGGTCGGGATAAAATATGGTGGCTATCCGACAGGTTAACAGCAAATAAAGACCACTTTGTTTTGGAAATCAACCTGCAAGATTTTGACTCCCATCCAGAGGACTTCACTTTTATCATTCAATTTGAACGGGCAGAAGTTGATAGGAAATAAATCATTTGCTCTCTAAAATACTTTGTTGACCACATAACAGACCACCTACCGTTTCGGAGCACTCGGAAACAGTGGATTGGGGAGCGCTAAAGAGCACGGTTTTCCGAGCGGAAAGGTGCGGAAAAAGCTATTATCAGCGGAAATTGCCCTTATAGGTCCGTTTGGGATGCGGAGGCCGCGAGTTTGAGCCTCGCCACTCCGACCATGCTGTGGAGACAAAATAGCTGTCTCCTGTAAAAAGCCCGAATATGTCGGGCTTTTTTGCTGCCCAAACGGCGATTTTTCTCTGTACCGAAGCAGATGAAAAATCGCCGTTTTCCCTTTGTTTCAGGGCTTAAACTCCCAAAAATGCAGACGTCCTCGGACAGCACCCCTTTCCGTGCGAAATACAACGGAAACAAAACGAGAACGGCGATTCGGTCTATGGGGGAGATTCTTCTCACAACCACAAATACGAAAAGGAGTCCTTTGCCGTGCTCCGGTCTCGCCGGCGAGCACTTCTTCTCCGAAAAAGAATCGGCAGCCCTCTATCGCTGTGTGGACGCTGCCAACCGAAAAAGATCACAAGCAGAAAGAAAAAGACGCCGGAACATCCTCTTGCCAAGATAAGCTAAGATATCTTTCCGCAGAATCAGATCGCAAGCCGCAGCTCGCTTTTTTCTGCCGGGAGGCCGGTTAAAAACCGCAAAAACAAATCCATCGCTTTGTAAATCCTTGTATTTTTTCAGAAAATGTGTTATTATGTTTTCAACAGCCAAGATCGGCTGTTCCCGTTTTCGGAGTAGCTCCTGTTTGAATCGAGGCTGACGGTATGGATATAAGCTATAAAAAGCTCTGGAAATTGCTGATTGACAGGGATATGAAAAAGAAGGACCTGGAAAAGGCTGCAGGCATCAGCAACTATGTCATTTCCAAAATGACACGGAATGAAAATATCACGGTTGAAACCGTGGGAAAGATCTGCAA
>CAKSSH010000050.1 GCA_934488695.1 uncultured Oscillospiraceae bacterium | reverse complement strand
GCTAACGCCCATTGCTCGGCAGCTTGGCAATGTCAATTTGATTCGGCGGCTCCCCGACGGACGCTTACTGGGTGACAATACGGACATCACCGGTTTTACCCGGCTTCTTTCGGACTTTCCACTGTCCGCTGCCGGCAAAAAGGTCTTAATTCTCGGCACCGGCGGCGCCGGTACTACTGCCGAGCAGGTGCTTTGTTCACAAGGCGCAAAAACCGTTATGATTTCCCGCACCGGCCGGGATCATTACCAAAATCTCGACCGCCATGCCGACGCCCGGCTGATTGTCAACGCAACCCCCGTCGGCATGTACCCGAAGCTTGGCTGCGCGCCGCTTTCTCTATCACATTTTCCGCATTTGGAGGGCGTTATTGATCTCATCTACAATCCGCTTCAAACAATGCTGCTGTTTGAAGCGCGTGAACGTGCTCTTGCAACCGTCAACGGCCTCCCCATGCTGGTCGGTCAGGCGCTAACAGCCATTGAGCTTTTCGGCGGAAAGCCACTGCCGGCTGATGCTTTTACACGCGGCATGGCGCTTTGCCGCCGCACGCTTTGCAATCTGCTGCTGATCGGGATGCCGGGGTGCGGAAAAACAAGCGTCGGTCGACTGCTGGCCAAGCGGTTAGATCTCCCCTTTGCCGACTGCGATGAGGTTTTTGAAAAGTCCTTCGGACAAAGTCCGGCGGACTTTTTAGCGCAGCACACAGAAGCAGATTTTCGAGAAAAAGAGGCCGCTATCCTCGACGAACTGACACAAACCGGCGGCAAGGTCATTGCAACCGGCGGCGGTGCCGTCTGCACCGCCGCCGGCAGGCGTGCACTGTCTCAAAACGGCTTTGTCGTTTATCTGACTCGTCCGGCGGAGGAACTGGAGTGCTCCGGACGTCCCCTTTCAAACTCTCCCGGCGCCTTGCAAAGACTGTATCGGCAACGCGCCGGCTATTACGAGGCCTTCAGTGATCTGAAGCTGCCTTGTGCCGACAGTGCCGAAAAAACGGCGAAAAATCTGCAAAAGGAGCTTTTATCATGCGGTTTTTAATTATAAACGGCCCCAATCTAAATTTACTCGGAAAACGGGAGCCGGAAATATACGGCACACAAAGCTATTCACAGCTCATTACTCAGATTCGTGCCTTTTCTCGGAAAAACGGTATGCGTTGTCAGTTTTTCCAATCCAACCATGAAGGGGCTCTGGTGGACCGAATTCAGCATGCCGCCGGCCGATATGACGGCATTGTGATAAACGCTGCTGCTTATACCCACACCAGCATCGCCATTGCTGATGCGCTGCGTGCTGTCCGGTTGCCTTATGTTGAGGTACACCTGAGCGACCTTTCGGCGCGAGAGGAATACCGGCAGGTCTCTTTTCTAAAAGCCGGGGCGCTGACTGTTATCGACGGGCAGGGCTTTACAGGTTATCTTCAGGCGCTGCTTTGTCTCCGGGAGCACCTTTCCTCTTGACGAGACGCGCCGAAAACGCTATAATAGATGTATTAATTTTAAAAACGGAGGTAGGTTATGGAACGGCGCAAACCGTTTATGCAAAATGTCCGTGCCGGCGGACCTACAACAATTTTCGATATTAAGGTCATGTTATGTTACCTGCTGAACAGTCTTTCTACCCCCATTTCGGCAGAGGATCTGCTCACCGTGATTCAAACCGAGCATTTGGTCAACTATTTTGAATACGAAAGCGCCATGGGCGAGCTTTGTGATAAAGGGCACGTGGTCAAAACCACCGATGAGACCGGCGAGGACTTTTATGCAATTTCCAAGGACGGCGCAGCGCTGGTCGTGGATTTGGAATCGTCGTTATCCATGTCCCTGCGCAGCCGCGCCGTTTCCGCCGCTGTCCGGATTTTGACGTTTAAACAAAATGCCGCCGAAAACCGCGTGGAAATTATACCGGTCGAAGAAGGCGGTTACCGGCTGTGTATTGAGGTGCCCGGCATGCCGGTGCCGCTTTGCAAAATGGAGCTGTACTTTCCGGAGCGTTTGCAGGCGGAGCGCGCACGCGACGGTTTTTTGACCGACCCGACGCTTGTCTACACTGCGGTTTTAACTGCTCTCACCGGCGATATGACAACTTTGATGACCGCTTTGAAAAAATAACTTGTAAAAAGCTTTTGACCTGATTTCTAAAAGAGCCGCAAACCCTTGGTTTCCGGCTCTTTTTTTCATCGCCTGCAAGCCCGGCCCCTCTTTTCCGGGCGCCGTTTCAGAGAATAAAAACAAAGAAAGCAGGCGGCCTTGCCGCCTGCTTTTGAACTCTTGATCTCTAAAATCTCGAACTCTCAAACTTAAAACTTACTTCTGAACTTATAGAACAATTTTTACCGGAACTTTGGACTCACCTCTTTCAAGATTGCTATCACCGGACCGGTAACCTGTACATGGGACTCACTCCGTCCTACTAAATATTTGCGAACCTCACTTCACGAAAAGATAGCTGCCGACAAATCATCGGACTCTCCTCCTTCCGTTTTTTTATTTTTTCCTTTTGATCTCTCTCTTCGTCTATATCATACCATGCTTTTTCTATAATGTCAATAGTTTTTTTAAAGTTTTTTTATTTTTTTTGTATAATATGATATGCTTGGCTTTAAGCCGACGAACCAGCTAAGGAAGGGGGGTTTCTTTTTTTAAACTATGCACAGCGTACTGCTTACAAAGGCTTTCGTTTTTTACATGACCGGAGCCCTGCCAAAAAAGAAAAAAGAGCGCGGGCATTCGCGCTCTTTTTCTTTTTATTGTGCCGGATTCAATGAAATAGCGCGCACCTCTTTGCAGACCTCTTGGATCCGCTTTTCGTACCGCGCCCAACGCTCCGGATTGTCCCGATCTATCAGAACATCCAGCCCCGGCTCCTTGTAGCTCCAGGTCTTCCAGGTGTACAAATGCAGCCCGCCGGGATGCTTTTGCTCCTTTAATAGCTTGAGGAAGAAATCCAACTGAGCCAGGCAGTACTCCTCATCAGTAAAGTACCCGCCCCAGGTGTAAACATAATACGCGCAGGGGTAAAACCAGATGTTCGGCTCGCCCTCCATCAACGCTTTCAGGCGCTCGGTGTAGCTTCTGTAATACGTTTCGCCGCTGATGATTTCGGGCATCTTTTCCTGCAGCTTCCTAAACTGCCCCTGCATGGTGCTCTGCTTTTCCGGGCGAACGTCATAACCGTAGCTGTCAAAGCCGATATCCGTGATATAACGACTCGCAAAGCGCTCAAACTGAACATACCCATTGGGGTCGCTGGCATTTCCCTTATGTCCGGTCACCTCATAGGTTGAAAAAACCGGATAAATACGCTTGCCGAAAGTCTCGCTCAAGGCGCGGGTCATGTCTAAAAAGTCCTGATTCGACGGATTGTGCAAAAGCGGCTCATCCCAATGGAAGCCGACAACGGTATCCCACAAGCCTTCTTCTTTTAGGCGGGCAACACCCTTTTCGTACCCCTGCATATACTCTGACAGCGTTTGTTTTTTGCTGTTAAAAGCACCCGCGTACAGCCAAACGTTGTCGCCGGTTTCCTGCGCCAGCCGGCATTGTTGGACTGCCTGCCCAATCTCGCCAAGACCGGTGATGTAGCCGTTGCAATACCCCTTATTGACCACTCGGCGCATCTCACTCGGCCCGATACGACCCGTGCTCAGATGATAAATCATCATGCCGCATTTGTCTTTAGAATCATAAAACATTGTACCCCTCCGTCCTGTTAAGACATTTTAATAAAGCGGATACCTGCATCCGCCGGAACACAAGCCACAGCCCCGAACCGTTGAATAATCAGCGCCGAGAACACATACATTTTGGTGAAAAGCGCCTTGTCCGAGGAGACCCTTTTTTCCTTTTTCCAAAGCATACCCTATCCCACCGTATTTGTCAATCCTTTTTCCGAAATTTAAAAATCTTTTTTTCGTTAATTTTATCAAACAAAAGTAGTTCTTGTAATTTTCGGAAAAGTCGTGTATAATGATTTATATTCCTGATAAAAAAGAGGGTGTTTTTTCAATGTCAAGAAAAGACGGAAAACGTTTTAAGGGCGCCGATATGATGTACACCATCATCCCTTATATCATGGAAAAAAGAAGCGACGCATGTAACAGTGTTACCGTTTATATCCCTTATGCTCCCATGCACGACTATATTCTCGAAAAACGAGCCGAAGGAATTTCCATGAGCCATCTGTCCTTAATTATTGCGGCGTATGTACGGACAGTTTCTCAATATCCGGCGCTCAACCGATTTGTTGTGAACAAAAAAATATATTCCCGCAACGACCTGATTGTCGCCATGGTGGTGCAACGCTCGGTCGACGCCGAGAGCAGTATGGGCAAGCTGAGCTTTTCCCTGAACGACACGGTTTTTGACGTTAACGAAAAAATCAACGCGTACATTGAGGCCAACCGCCAAGAGGACAGCAACAAGACCGATGCCATCATGCATAAGCTGACAAAGTTTTCTTTCCTGCTCGGGCCTGCAGTTCGGATTTTTAAATGGGCGGACAAACACGGTCTGCTGCCGCGCGCCGTTCTGGCAGCCTCACCGTTCCACACCTCCATGGTTATTTCCAACTTAGCCAGTATTCGGACTAATCATATTTTCCATCATATTTACGATTTCGGTACCGTCGGGCAGATCATCACCATCGGCAACAGCGAAATGCGTCCGGTCAGCCAAAAAGGAGAGCTTCGGCTGCAAAAAAATATGCCGCTGGGCATTGTTTGTGACGAGCGTATTGCCTCGGGCGGGTACTATGCCAAATGCTTCCACGAAATGCAGCGATTGCTTTCAAACCCTCGGCTGATGGAGCAGCCCCCGGAAAAGATCGTTACCGATTTTTAAATCCCGCGTCCGCCCTGTCGGACTTTTTTTCAAAGAAAAAACGGTCGCTTTTCTGAACATTTTACCTATATGAAAGGACAAAGCAATGAGTGTCAGTTATAAAAAGCTCTGGGGGCTTCTTTTGGAACGCGGCTTTAAAAAGAACGACCTGCGCAAGCTGCTCAGCCCCGCAACGGTTTGTAAACTCAATCACAACAAGGTGGTTTCTTTCGCTTCCTTAATTGAGATTTGCCGATTTTTACATTGTGACATCGGGGATATCGTCGAGGTCCGGTGTGTTTGATTCCGGGAGGTGCCGTTGTGTCTAAAAAAAAGCTTGCTAAAATTCTATATTTTTCAGTGCTTTTAAGCTTCATTGTTCCGATTGTTTTTCTGGTCGTCAAAATCACTGTTTATTCCATCAACGATGATCTAACGCTGCCGCGCCCCATTTCCGACTATCTTTTAATGCTGCTGGAGTGCATCTTAGGCGTTATTGTGATTCATTTTCCGACCTTTTTGGAGCGACGTTTTCGTTTTGTCGTTCCCAGCAATCTTTATTATATGTACCTGATTTTTCTCTACTGCGCCATTTTTTTGGGAGAAATTCGGGATTTTTACTATCTTGTCCCGGGCTGGGACGTAATCTTGCATACCTTCAGCAGCCTAATGTCGGGCAGCTTCGGCTTCATGGTGGTGGATATCCTCAACCGCAATGAGCACACGCATATGTCTCTGTCGCCCCTGTTCGTCTCGGTGTTCGCTTTTTGCTTTGCGCTGTCTATCGGCGCCCTTTGGGAAATCTACGAGTACAGCTTTGACGGTCTGCTCGGCCTGAACATGCAAAAATATCGGCTGGCTGACGGAACCCAGCTCGTCGGACATGCTGCTCTGTCGGACACCATGAAGGACATTGTCATGGACACCATCGGCGCACTGGCAGCTTCGATTCTCGGTTTTTTTCAATTACAGCTTGAACGTCGACGGAAGAAAAGCGCGAAAGGGGATACATAGGCTATGCCACTGCTGCTGACCGTTTTGTACATAGGCGCTCTTGGAATTTTGGCCCATTATATCGGAGAGGCGCTGCCACGGCGCTGGTTTCGTTTCCGCGCCTTCCCTTTTCGACCGTTTTGGTGTGAAAAAAGCGGCAGGCTGTATCATTTTTTACGCGTCCATCAATGGAAAGATCATTTGCCGGACATGAGTCGCATTATGCGGGACATGGTTCCAAAGCGACTTTCCGGTCGGCCGACCTCACAGCAATTGTATGACTTGGTGCGTGAAACCTGTGTGGCCGAAACTGTTCATCGTGTGCTTGGCATTTTATTTCTTGGTATTTATTTTTTCTATAAAAATACAGACGGCATTATTGTAACCCTACTGACGCTTTTATTAAATCTGCCCTACATAATCATTCAGCGTTATAATCGCCCGAAGCTTTTAAAGTTAGCCGATAAAATGGCCGAAAAGGAGAAGAAGCAACAATGCGTATCCTAATTTTATCCTGCAATACCGGGCAAGGGCATAATTCGGCCGCCCACGCGCTAAAGGAGGCGCTGGAGCGACACGGGGACGTCTGTGACATTCATAACGCGCTGCTTTTCCTGTCTCCCACCAAAGATAAAATCATCTGCAACGGGCATGTCTTTGTCTACCGCAATCTGCCTCGTTTGTTCGGGCTGGGATATCGGTATGAGGAAAAACACCCGCCGACCTTTATTTGCAAGCAGTTATCCCACGGTATCGGAAAAATTCACGACTTTCTTTTGCAAAATCCTTATGACGCGATTATTTGCGTTCATGTTTTTGCGGCCATTCTGGTCAACGAAATGAAAAAAGAAACCGGAATGCAGATTTACACCTCATTTGTCTCAACCGATTACACCTGCTGCCCCGGTGCGCTTCAGTCTGAAGCCGACACCTATTTTACGCCGCACCCGCTGTTAAATGACGAGTTTTTCCGTGCCGGCATTACGCAGGATACCGTGGTGCCCTGCGGGATCCCGGTGTCACGTGTTTTTTTAAATCGCGTTCCGAAAACTGAAGCGCGTCGGGTGTTGGGCTTGCCGCAGGATCGAGAAATTGTGCTGATCGGTTGCGGCTCCATGGGCGCCGGCTCTATTGAGGACCTGGCCATCCGGTTATCCGAAAAGCTTGGAGATGCCGCGTTCATTGTTGTCTGCTGCGGCAGTAATCAGCGAATGCTGTCCAAAATGCTGCGGCTGGAGCACAGCAATATTCTGCCGTTGGGGTACACTCGGCGCATGTCGCTTTATATGGATGCGGCCGACCTGTACCTCAGCAAAGCGGGCGGCCTAAGCACGACCGAAGCCGTGATGAAGCAGCTTCCGCTCATTTACATGAACGCCGTCCCCGGATGTGAAACCAAAAACATTGAGTTCATGACTCGGCACGGCTTTGCCGCCGCTTCCTTTTCCGACGAAGAGGCGTTGCAGCTGGTTGATCAGGTTCTGAAAAACCCGGAAAGCGCCCGGGCAAAAATCGCCGAATGTCGGCAGGCGCTGCCGGCGGATCCGGCTGACGTTATTTGCGAATACATCCGTCATCATCTTGAAAAACGGAGGTAATTTCATGAAGCGTTCCGCTCTTTGGAATTTTGTCCGCAAGGATGATCGGTTTCCGTATCTGCTGCTGATTCCGATTTATTACATCGGTTTTTGGCTGGAAGAGTCCTTGATACAGAGCAATTATCGAGTTAGCTATCTTCCGTTGGATGACAAGATCCCGTTTTTAGAGGGCTTTATCATCCCGTATATTCTTTGGCTGCCGTTTTTGTGTGCCTGCGGCCTTTATCTTTTCTGTCGAGATCGTGACGGTTACAAGAAATTTATGACCCTGTTTGCCGTTAGTTTTTATACCACGCTTCTCCTTTACGCCCTGTTCCCAAACGGGCAGGACCTGCGCCCGGAAGCTTTCCCGCGAGACAATTTGCTAACCCGTTTTATTGCAAACGTTGTTTACAAGGCGGACACGAACACCAATGTTTGTCCCAGCCTGCATGTAATCGGCGCCATGAATGTCTGTTATGCGGTGTTTCACTGCAAGTCCCTGCGCAAGCCCCGGATACGTGTGCTGACGGTTTGCAGCGCCATTCTCATTTCGATTTCTACCGTTTTTGTCAAACAGCACTCCATATTAGATATTTTTTTGGCGATTCCTTTTTCACTTCTTTGTTATCTGCTGTGCTATCCACTGGATCTTCCGGCCAAGCTGGTGCGCCGCATCAAAGCGGCACGTGCTGCCCGAAAGGCGCCGCCGGCTTTATAGCCGCAAGCATTGCTATTGTATAATTATCCTACAGTATAAGCCGCCTGTCATACTAACTGCACTATAACATAAAATGCGGCATAAGGCGCAATCCTTTGTGCGCCTTTTTCGGTGCACAAAGGATTTTTGGAAACTATAACGGCGGCATTTTTACGCTCCGAATTTTTTTCTTCCGCCTGCGAAAAAGTCTTGACCTTTGTCCTGCTTTTTGCTATAATACCATTTGTGACCAAAAGTGCAGCACCAAAAACACCGTCCGGCCGGTTGTCGCACGGTTCATTGCCGATATTGCCGGCGACGCTGCGGCCACCCTATTCGGAGAGGTATCGAAGTGGTCATAACGGGGCTGACTCGAAATCAGTTTGCGAGCAATCGCACATGGGTTCGAATCCCATCCTCTCCGCCAAACAATCAGCCGGATCCCGGTTATTCCGGAATCCGGCTGATTCATATTTATGTCACCGGAGGTAGAGCGTCGTAACGCTCGG
>CAKSSH010000049.1 GCA_934488695.1 uncultured Oscillospiraceae bacterium | reverse complement strand
CACGGGTGTGGAGCAGGTGATTGCCCGGGACCTGCACGCACTGGAAGAAATTGAGGACCGCGCTGTTTTACTGGAGGAGCAAGTGCTCTCCCACCAGCTGGAGAATTTCAGCGCCCCGATGACGGCTCTGCGCCGGGATACCCTATCCTTTCTGCGCTATTACTGCCAGCTGGATGACGTTGCCTGCGAGCTGCATGAAAATGAAAACGGTCTTTTTTCCGGCAGTGAGCAAAAGCTCTTTCGCCTGTTCGAGGAGCGTGTTGTCCGTCTGCGGGAAGAGGCCCAGTATCTGCGGGAATATTGCTCTCAAATTCAAAATCTGTTTCAGTCGGAGATTGATATTCGTCAAAACCGGATCATGCAGATTCTGACCATCGTCACTACCGTTTTTCTGCCTCTCTCCCTACTGGTCGGCTGGTACGGCATGAATTTTTCCGGCATGCCCGAGCTGCACTGGAAATACGGTTATCCGATGATTATCCTGATCAGCGCGCTGATTGTGCTGCTCAGCCTGTTTATTTGTAAAAAGAAAAAGTTCTGGTGATCCCCTTGGCGCAAAACCGCCGCTTTTCCGCTAAGCTTGGGCAAAAGCCTTACCCGCCGGCAAGCTTCCCTTTCTTTGAAAAAGCGCCGTCTCGTCCGTCTTCCGGCTTTTGCGCCAAAGCCCGCCTTATGCCGCCGTCTCGCTTTTCGTTTCGGTCGCTGTGCCCGTCTCCTCTTTGGCGGCGGCATTCATCACATTTTTGCCCCGTGTTTTGCAGCGGCGCTTGCCTTTTTCATAAAAATATGCTATAATTCGGAAAGTGCCGCGGCAGGCGGCGATTTTTAAAGTCTTTCCACGGAGGGAATCTTTGATGAACACGCAGCTTGACACCCTGAAAGAACAAGTCATCCCGCAATTTATTTCCTCAGGCAAAATCTTAGAATTTGAGCCGTTTGGCAACGGGCATATCAATGATACCTACCGGTTAACTGTCGAGGACGGCGGAAAAATCACCCGTTACGTGCTCCAGCGCCTGAACACCAATGTTTTCACGCGCCCGAAGCAGGTTATGGAAAACATTTTTGCCGTTACCGAATTTTTGCGCAGTAAGAGCACTGCCGGGCAGGACCCCCGCAGCTCCATGTATTTTCTGCGTCCGAAAAGCGGCGATCCGTTTTTTAAAACCGAAAACGGGCTTTCTTATCGGATGTACCGTTTTATTGAGGACACCGTTTCGCTGGACTTGCCGGAAACTCGGGAGGACTTTTATCAAAGCGCCCTGGCCTTCGGCAATTTTCAGCGTCAGCTGTCAGATTTCCCGGCAAATCGCCTTTTTGAGACCATTCCGGACTTTCATAACACCCCCAACCGGTTTCAAAACTTTCTGCGAGCCGTCTCGGAGGATCGCGTCGGCCGCCTGAGCACCGTGCAGCCCGAGGTGGCATTTATTCGGGAGCGTGAAGCTTTCACCCACCTGCTGACCGATGCGCTGAAAAACGATGAGATCCCTCTGCGTGTAACCCATAATGATACCAAAATGAACAATGTCCTGCTGGATAAAGACACCCGTAAGGCCGTCTGCGTTATTGATCTGGACACGATTATGCCCGGTCTTTCCGTCACCGATTTTGGGGACTCCATCCGTTTCGGCGCCAGCACCGCGCCCGAGGATGAGCGCGACCTTTCCAAGGTCCGCTTTGACTTAAACCTGTTTGAGACCTATCTGAACGGCTTTTTGGACGGCTGCGACGGTCAGCTGACCGCGCAGGAGATCGAGCTGCTGCCCGAGGGCTCTAAAATGATGACGCTGGAATGCGGTATGCGCTTTTTGACCGACTATCTGGAGGGCGACACCTATTTCCGAATCTCCTACCCCGAGCACAATCTGGATCGGTGCCGCACCCAGCTGAAGCTGGTGGCGGAAATGGAGGCCCATTGGGATGAGATGAAGGAGCTGTGCCGTCGTCGGAAATGATCTCTCCCGCACTCCTCCGCTTAAATCCTGTCCGTTTTAAATCCCGCGCCCTCTGCGCGGGATTTTTGCTTATGTTACGACGCTGTATCGCCTTCCTCGGGCGGCTTTTTCCTTGTTTTGCAGACAAAGTGCGCAGGATTCCCGAAAAAACCGCCTCCTTTTTAGGCCTTTTGCCCCTTACAATTTAGCCCCGTTTGTGGTATAATATAAAAAAGGTTATTAGAAAGAAGGGCACCCATGTTTCAGGTCGATGAGGTTATTCTTTACGGAACCACCGGCGTTTGCAAAATCCAAGACATCTGCGAAAAAAATTTCGGGGGTGTCTGCACTCGGTATTATATTTTAAAGCCGCTTTTGCAAGAAACCGCCACCGTTTTTGTGCCGACCGAAAATAAAAAATTGACCCGGAAAATGCATCCGCTGCTTTCTCCGGAGGATTTTCAGGATCTGTTTCACACCATCTCTGCGCGCACGCCGGTCCGTCCCGAAAGCGAGGAGGAGAGGCAACAGCAATTTGAATCCGTTTTGCAAAACGGGGATCGTGCCGGGCTGATGATGATGGTGCACGACCTGCATAATTACCGCCGCGAGCAACAGCAAGTCGGCAGGCGGCTGCATATTGCGGACGAACGGCTGCTGCATTCTGCCGAAAATCTGCTGTTTGAAGAGGTCGCTTTTGTTTTCGGCATGGATAAGGACTGTGCGCCGGACTTTATTGCCCGTCAAATTTCCGCATAACAAAAGAGGCTGTAAAAACATTGCGTTTTTACAGCCTCTTTTTTCGATTTTCTGCTCCGGTTTAAAATATTGCTTATTCCTGTGGCTGCCGCCCTCTCCGACAATATATGCTTTAAAACCTGCCGGAGCGCGCTTTGCGAAAGGCAATCGCCCCGTACAAAAGCGCTGCGGCAAGCGCCGCCAAATACAGCCCCGGCCGCAAAAACAACCCGTAGACCCTGGAAAAGCCTTCCGATAAATATACCGCAAGCCCCATCAGCAGTCCAACCGAAAGGGTCGTGAGCAAAAAGCAGACAAGTCCCGAGAGTATTGCTATTGACAACGCCCGTCCCAGCGGGAAATCCCCCCGACAGCGCCGCCGGTACTCATACGGTATCGCGCGGTTTTCACACACTGCTGCGCCGAGCGCCGCCTCCCGACACAGCAGCTCCATCGCTGCGTCCTCCAAAGGCTCTTGCGCCGGAACCGACTTTAAATGCCGCAACGTTTTATAAAATGTCTCTGCATCTCCGGCACGCACTCCGTCAACATCCGCTTCCTCCGCCAAGATCCCGCCCGCAGTCAGCGCTCCGTCGGCACGCTTAACAAGCCGTGCATCGGCTACGCGCACCCGCGGCACCAGCACCTGCCCGTTTTCACTCTCCAAGCAGCACAGATCCGCCTCCAGAATGTACAACCGGCCGCGCCGACACTTACGGAAAATGCCCCCCTCAAAATGGTAACCGTCCTCTTTCAGCTGTTCGCACAGCCGTGTTAAAAATTCAGCCCTTACCGCCGAAAAATCAAATCCTTCCATTTCGTTCACCTCCCGTTTATCATACCATGTTTGCCCGAATCTGGCAAGCCCCGGCGTCCCGCCGGCGCAATGCAACAAAAATCCATCCTCTTGCCATTGACTTTTGCTGCAAATTACGGTATCATACTTTTGTAAAGTTTTTTCTGCTAAAAGGAGGAAGACCATGCAAAAAGAAAAAGCTCTGTATCGAGACTGGCTCTCCTATCCGCTGGAGGACCCCGATCTTTTTGCTGAACTTCAACAAATTTCCGACGATGAAGACGCAATCTACGACCGTTTTTACCGAGATCTTTCGTTCGGAACCGCCGGGCTGCGCGGTATCATCGGCGCCGGTACCAATCGAATGAACATCTATACGGTCCGTCGGGCAACACAAGGCCTTGCCGATATGCTGCGGTGCAAAAAGAAAGATGCCGCCGTTGCTGTTTCCTATGATTCCAGAATCAAGTCGGACCTGTTTGCCCGTGCCGCCGCATCGGTACTGGCCTCTAACGGCATCCGCGTCCATATTGTGGACCGCCTGATGCCGACGCCGGTGCTTTCTTTCTGCGTGCGCCACCTGCATTGTGACGCCGGTATTATGATTACCGCAAGCCACAATCCCGCTGCCTACAACGGCTACAAGGCATACGGGCCGGACGGCTGCCAGATGAACACCGAGGACTCCAGGACGGTCATGCAATACGCCGAAAAGGTGGATATGTTTGGCGCACGGCACCAGCTCTCGTTTGAACAGGGCTTGGAAGAAGGCCTTATCCGCTATGTGCCGCAATCGGTTTTTGAAACCTATTATGATTGTGTGGCCTCCGTCAGTATTCGGCCCGAGGCTTTAAAGAAAGCCGACCTGCACCTTGTCTACACACCGTTGTGCGGAACCGGCAACGAACCGGTCCGAGCGCTGTTTTCAAAGATGGGGCTTTCCCATATCAGCGTTGTGGCGGAACAGGAAAAGCCGAACGGAAATTTCCCCACCTGCCCTTTCCCCAACCCTGAAATTCGAGAAGCTCTGGATCTGGGCTGCCGGCTTTTAGAGCAAAAAGGCGCCGATCTTTTGATTGCGACCGACCCGGATGCCGACCGTGTCGGGATTGCCGTGCGTGATCGGGACGGTAAAGCACAGCTGATGAGCGGAAACGCCGTCGGTGTTTTACTGCTTGACTATTTAGCCGCCGGTCGTCAGGCGACCGGCACCCTGCCGAAGGATGCCGTGGCCGTTAAGTCTATCGTCACAACCGATATGGCCGCACGGGTCGCCGCGCATTACGGCATTGAAATGCGCAATGTGCTGACCGGTTTTAAGTATATCGGCGAACAAATCCGTCTGCTGGAGGAAAAGGGACAGCAGGATCGTTTTCTGTTTGCTTACGAAGAGAGCTACGGCTATCTGGCCGGCACCTTTGTGCGCGATAAGGATGCAATGATCGGCGCTCTGCTGATTGCCGAAATGGCAAGCTATTACAAGCTGTGCGGAAAGACCCTGCTGGAGGTCTACGCCGAGCTGGAGGCACAATACGGCTGCTATGAGCAGCATATTGATAGCTTTTCCTTTGAAGGCGCCAGCGGCATGAAAAAAATGAACGATATTATGGAACGCCTTCGCGCCTGCCCGCCGACCGAGATCGGCGGTCTCGCCGTTCAATCCATAAGCGATTACGAGGCCTCCGAAACGCTGGATGCTCAAACCGGAACGGTCACCCCTATTGACCTGCCCTCGTCCAACGTGCTGCAATATCGTTTGGCGCAAAACTGCGCGCTCATTGTGCGTCCGTCCGGCACCGAACCCAAAATTAAATTTTACTATACGGTCGTTTCGGATGACCGTGCTCGGGGAGACGTTATCCTAAGCCGTCTGGCAAAGGATGCCGCCGCTATCGTTCGATAACCCCAAAGAAAGCCGCTTTTCCGGGGGAAGAGCGGCTTTCTTTAAAATGACGGGAGGTTTCTGTATGAAAAAGATTGCTGTTGTCACCGGTGCCTCTTCCGGTATCGGCCGGGAATTTGCCCTGCAGCTGGATAAGGAAGAGGGCTTTGACGAATTTTGGCTGATTGCCCGCCGCCGGGAAAAGCTGGAACAGCTCGGCTCCCTGCTCAGTCACCCTGCGCGGGTGTTGCCGCTGGACCTGCAGCGACCCGAAAGCTTTACTGCTTTTCAAGACGCACTTGCCGCCGAATCGCCCGATGTTCGGATTCTGGTCAACGCTTCCGGCTTTGGCAAATTCGGCGCCTATAACGAAATCTCGTTGGCCGACTCGCTGGGAATGATTGATTTAAACTCCCGCGCCCCTGTCGCCCTGACCGAGCTGTCGCTGCCCTATATGCAAAGCGGCGCCAGAATTTTGCAAATTTGTTCCATCGCCGCTTTTCAGCCGCTGCCCTATTTAAATGTTTATGCGGCCAGTAAGGTCTTTCTCCTGCATTACAGCCGAGCACTGAACTTTGAGCTGCGTTCACGGAATATCACCGTAACCGCCGTCTGCCCCGGCTGGACCCGCACGCCTTTCTTTGACGTTGCCACCGAAAACGGCAGCCAGACGGCCGTCACCCGTTATATCGGCATGCGCACTGCCGAGGAAATCGTTCGGAAAGGCCTGCGGCAAAGCCGCCGCAAACGCGACATTGCCGTTCTCGGTCTGCAAAACAATCTGCACCGCTTGGGTGCCAAGCTGGTGCCCCAAAAGGTTGTCATGGCCATTTTTAATAAAATACGAAAGTGAGGTTCCGCCCTATGGTAAAGCACCTTGTCTGCTGGAATTTGCAAGAAGAAGCCAAAAATGAGCAAACTGTCGCCGAAATGCGGCGCCGGCTTTGTGCCCTGAAGGGTCGTATCCCCGGCCTTTTAACGGTCGAAGTACATGCCGGCTTTGCCGGCGAATGGGATGTGCTGCTATTCACCGAATTTTCCTCTCGCGCTGCCCTTGAAACCTACCGTACACATCCGGAACATCTGGCTGTGCAGCAATACATTCACAGCGTCATTTGCGCCCGCACCAGCTTTGACTTTGAAGACTGATTGCAGCGCGTCTTAACAAAAGCGCATACCGAAAAAGCGGCTGTGCCCTATGGGGCACAGCCGCTTTTTTATAAGTCCTGCCAATGCAATACGACGCCGCTTTTCACAAGCGTCTGCTGCAGCAGCGGAACAGAAAGCGCCGACATATCCCGCCCGAGCGCCGCCGCCGTCCCGGCAGCCTGCCCGGTCACGCAGGGGATAACCCGCATTAAATCCCATAAGCTGTCGGTCGCCGAAACGCACCGACCGGCAACCAGTAGATTCGGACATTCCTTGGCGTAAAGCGACCCGAACGGCACCTCAAAAACCGGCCCGCGACGCCGCCAGTCCGACACCATACCGATCGAATCTGACCGAAACGCATGCGGCTCCCGGTCATCCGGCGTGCAAACGCCGACCAGCTTGCGCGTCATGCGCAGCTGCGGAATCGTCGGCAGCGTGACCGGCACATAGTCGTCCCCCAAACGCTCCCGCATGGCCCGAATGTCCGACAACGTCACCGCGTGCGACGCACAAACAAGCTCGCTGATTTCCGCACCCTCCACCCCGGCATACCGACGTGAAGAAAGCAGCTTAACCCCGTTTTTTCCGTCCTTTTGTTCCTCCGGGATGTCACAACAACCCAGCATTTTCAGCCCGTACCCGCTTTGTTGGCTGTACCGATAGTACCAAGCCGCCAAAACGTTCCCCTGCGCAAAAAGCGCCGTCGGCGCCCCGGCAAGTCGTGCAACATCTGCGTCTCCGGTGGCATCCACCACCGAGCCGACTGCGATCGCACTGCGCCCGGACTTGTTTTCAAGAATGACCGCGTCAATCACACCATCTTCGGCGCAATGTACCGCCGCCGCCAAAGTTCCGTACAGAATTCGCACGCCCTCCCGGAGCAAAAGCTGCTCGGCAAGCATTGCAAAAAGCTGTGGATTAAAGGAGGCCTCAAACCGCGGATCCGCCGAACCGCAATGCGCCCGATCACCCGCAAGCCATGCCGCCGGCATGCGTCCCTCATGCCCCATGGATACCGACAGTCTCAAAAGTTCCTCGGCAATGCCAAAAGAAACCTGTTGTCCCATTCCGTCACAAAGCGGCAAAAAAATTGTGACAAGCCCTGCCGTACCAAGACCGCCAAGCAGGTACTCCCGCTCCAGCAGCGTCACTCGTCGACCCTGCCGCGCCGCAGCCAGCGCCGCCGAAATACCGGCAAACCCGCCGCCGCACACCAGCACATCACACTGCTCCGTCACCGCCGTCTTTCTGGTTTCGATGATTTCCATGATATCCCTCCCTCTTTTCCGCTTCATGATAACACACCTTTGGGGGACTGTCAAGAAAAACACCCGCACCCGGCGTCTGAAATTTTTCCGCGCCCGGCACCTGAAATTCTCTCGCCCCGGCACCTGAAATTTTCTCGCGCCCGGCTGGTGAGCAGCGCAGCGCAAGCCCCTTTTCCGGCAGACAAAATCCTCCCGCGCCCGGCGTCTGAAATTCTCTCGCCCCGGCGCCTGAAATTTTATCACCCCGGCGTCTGAAATTTTTCCGCGCCCGGCTGGTGAGCAGCGCCGCGCAAATCCCTTTTCCGGCAGGCAAAATCCTCCCGCGCCCGGCGTCTGAAATTTTCTCGCCCCGGCGTCTGAAATTTTCTCGCCCCGGCGCCTGAAATTCTCTCTCCCGCGATGCCCGAAAGCCTGCACCGCTCACCACTTTTTCAAAAAACCTTTTGCAATATCCCCTAATAAAAAGGCGCCCCGTCCTTACGGACGGGGCGCCTTTGTTTTGCAGACAATCAATACATACCCATACCCGGTGCAGCAGGAGCCGCCGCCGGCGCGGGATTTTCTTCTTTTTTGTCGGCAACCAGCGACTCGGTCGTCAACACCATAGAAGCAACCGAAGCCGCATTCTGCAGTGCAGAACGGGTCACCTTGGTCGGATCCACAATACCGCTGGCAATCATGTCGCAATAGGCTTCGCTCGACGCGTCAAAACCGTAACCCGCCTTGCGAGAACGGCGAATCTTGTCAATAATCACCGAGCCCTCCAAACCGGCATTTGCGGCAATTTGACGGATCGGCTCTTCCAAAGCACGCAGCACGATCTTCACACCGGTCTTCTGATCATCCACTGCCGAAGAAACCAGCTTTTCAACTGTGGGAATCGCATTCAGCAGTGCAATGCCGCCGCCGGCGACAATCCCTTCCTCGACCGCAGCGCGGGTTGCAGAAAGGGCGTCTTCAATGCGCATCTTCTTTTCTTTCATCTCAACCTCGGTCGCGGCGCCAACCTTGATTACCGCAACACCGCCGGCCAACTTCGCCAAACGCTCCTGCAGCTTCTCGCGGTCGTAATCCGACGTCGTTTCGGCAATCTGATTCCGAATCTGAGCCACACGAGCACGGATGTCCTCGCTGCTGCCGGCGCCGTCCACGATAATCGTGCTTTCTTTCTGGACCTTAATCTGACGAGCAGTGCCCAGCATGGCCAGCGTGGTGTCTTTGAGCTCCAAGCCCAGTTCGCTGCTGATGACCTGTCCGCCGGTCAGAATAGCAATATCCTGCAGCATTTCCTTGCGGCGATCGCCAAAGCCCGGTGCCTTAACGGCAACACAGGTAAAGGTTCCGCGCAGCCGGTTGACAATCAGGGTCGACAGAGCCTCACCC
>CAKSSH010000048.1 GCA_934488695.1 uncultured Oscillospiraceae bacterium | reverse complement strand
CCGCCAAAAGTTGGAAAAAGACGCCGGAAGAGCAGGGCCGGATCGTAAAGAACGCGCGATTGCCTTGCGACAATCGATTTTTGAGCGACACAAACAGGCATGCTATAAAAACTTTCGGCGGGTGTTGCGTAAATGAAAAGAAAGGGCGGAGGGTGAATGCTTTGTGTCAGAAAAGTCTGTAAGAGCTATGTGCTCGGCGGAAAGGAAATTTCTGTTTTGAAGGATGTCAGTTTTACGGCGTATGCGGGAGAGTTTGTTGCATTTACCGGTCAGTCCGGCTCCGGAAAATCCACGCTGATGAACATTCTCGGTTGTCTGGATCGTGCCGACAGCGGAAACTATCAGCTGGACGGCGTGGAGCTGACCGGTCTTTCGTCTGCGCATTTGACGGCCTTTCGCGGGCAAAAAATCGGCTTTGTCTTTCAGGGGTTTCAGCTGGTGCCGGATTTAACGGCAGCCGAAAACATTGAGCTTCCGTTGCTTTACGGCGATTTGTCGGGCCGGCGTCGGCGAGAACGAGTGCGGGAGCTTTTGGCGGCGGTCGGTATGCAGGAGCGCGCCGGACACCTGCCGGCACAGCTTTCGGGTGGACAACAGCAGCGCGTTGCCGTTGCCCGTGCGTTGGCAGTCCGGCCGTCTTTAATTTTGGCGGACGAGCCGACCGGTAATCTGGACCCGGAAAACGGGCAGGTGATTTTGCGGCTGCTGCGGCAGGCGCAGCGAAGCGGCTGCTGTGTTCTTTTGGTGACGCATGACCCGGTCATTGCCGCAGCGGCAGACCGCAAGCTGCAGCTTTGTCGCGGCAAAGCAAGCGAGGTCTCGGAAGGTTGACGAATAGTGGAGAGTATGGTATACTATCAAACGGATATTTTTAAAAATGAGGGAATAAAATGACCGCACCAACAAAGAAAAGTGCTTCGCGCGTTTTGCCGACCATCGGGTCGATTGCGCTGCGGGCGCTGATTTTGATTTTAATGTTCATTGCTTTTCTGGCAATGTTTTCAGCTTTTTGGTATTCAAGTGTTTACGGAGACGTCGGCTTTGAGGCGGTCTTGTTCTCGGTGTTGGCAGGCGTAGAGGGCGTACAGCAGGGATTGGTGGTCGGATGGCTGCTGAAGGGAATGCTGCCGTCGGTTTTGCTGACGGCGGTGTTCGGGTTCTTTTTGCTGTTCCTTCCGAAAAAGCTGCGCCGCGGCCGGCGGTTTAACAGAAAGATTTTCAGCTCGATCGCATTAGCACTGTCTGTGCTGCTGTTGTTGACGGCGGCCAACGAGGTAAACCTGCTCAAGTGGGCAAGAAATAAAATAACGCAAACCAAGATATATCAGGAGCAGTATGTCGACCCGCAAAACACTCGAATCACCTTTCCCGATCAGCGGCGAAATTTGATCTACATATACTTAGAGTCTATGGAAAACACGATGTTGTCTCGGGAACAAGGCGGCGGAATTGCACATAATGTAATTCCGGAGCTATACAAACTGGCGGCGAATAATCTAAATTTTTCGGGGAATGAAGCGGTCGGCGGCGGTCAGGCAATTTACGGCGCTACTTGGACCATCGGCGCTATGGTGGCACAGGGGGCCGGACTTCCGCTGCGCACATCTCTTAAGATCGATGAGAACTGTTTCGGAGATTTTTATGCACGTTTTTTGCCGGGCGCGGTGACCTTGAATGATATTTTGCATGAAAACGGTTACCGGCAGGCCTTTATCTGCGGCTCGGATTCGGCTTACGGCGGACGCAAGCAGTTTTATTCACAGCACGGGGTAGAGAATGTTTACGATTATAATACGGCGCTTGAGGAGGGCTTTTTGCCGGAAGGCTATTACGAATGGTGGGGCATGGCGGATCATAAGACCTATGCTTACGCGAAAGAAAAGATCACTGAGCTGGCTGAGGGCCGGCAGCCCTTTGCGGTGACGCTGTTGAGTGTGGACACGCACCATGTCGGCGGTTACCTATGTTCGCGGTGCCGGGATGATTATGAGGAGCAGTATGAAAATGTTTACGCCTGTGCCAGTCGTCAGGCAGCTGCATTTGTTCGGTGGATTATGAGGCAGCCTTTTTATGAAAACACAACGGTGATTATTACAGGGGATCATTGCAGCATGGATTTTGCTTATTTTCAGCGGCAGATGGATCCCGGTTATCAACGGACGGTATACAATTGCTTTTTAAATGTTTCGCAGCCGAACACCTACACGAAAAATCGTCTTTTTAATACGATGGATATGTTCCCGACGACGCTGGCAGCTATGGGCTGCCAGATTGAGGGAGAGCGCTTGGGGCTCGGAACAAATTTGTTTTCGGGGCAAAAAACGCTGGCAGAGCTGTACGGCAATGATTTTTTGGAAGAAGAGCTAAGCCGTGGCTCCGGCTATTACGACAAGCGATTTCATTTGGGGCTGTAAAAATGCGCCCGCAGACATATTGTCTGCGGGCGCCTCGGTTGTTTGCACAGAGCGTGCGCGGAGCCCTTTGGTTGGAAAATGGTTTGACGAAATCGAAAAAACATGCTAAAATAATAAAAAAAACCGAAAAGAGGCTTTTTTATGACAAAAATCGCACTGACGGCCGACAGCACTGTTGACCTTTCTCCGGAGCTTTATCGTGACAATCAGGTGCGGGTCATGCCGCTTCAAATCAATTTGGGGGAGCGCAGTTTGCCGGATGACGGCAGCTCGGTGACGCCGCCGGATATTTACCGTTATGTTGAGGAAAGCGGCAGCCTGCCGTTTACGTCGGCCGTTTCGATCGGCAGCTATGCCGATGCGTTCGGCGAACTGACGGCGCAGGGATATGAGGTTGTTCATATCAATATCAGCAGTGATTTTTCAAGTGCCTATCAGAATGCTTGTATTGCCGCGGAGGATTATCCGGGGGTTTATGTGGTGGATTCCAGAAACCTTTCGACCGGAAGCGGCCATTTGGTGCTGGAGGCAGCGCGCATGATTCGGGAGGGAAAGCTATCTGCCCAAGAAATTGCCGAGGAGCTGAAGCGGCTTGCCCGTCGGGTGGACGCCAGCTTTGTGCTGGCCGACCTGACCTATCTGCATAAAGGCGGACGCTGCTCGGCGGTTGCCAAGCTCGGCGCCAATTTGTTGAAGCTGAAGCCCTGCATCCAGGTGCGGGACGGTAAAATGGGGGTCGCTAAAAAATACCGCGGCGAATATAAGGCCTGTGTGGAGCAGTATGTGCGTGACAGACTTTCCGACACAGCATCGCTCGATCCGCGCAGAATTTTTATCACTCATACCGAATGTTCGCAGGAGGTGCTTGATCTGGCGATTCAGACCGTGAAGGAGTGCTTTCACTTTGACGAGGTGCTGGTAACCATGGCGGGTTGTACCGTGACCACGCATTGCGGCAAGAACACCTTAGGCGTGCTGTTTTTCCGTAACCGGGATTTATAATCGAGGTGCGCAATGGCTCATTTTGAAAAGACCGTCTCCTCTGAGGAGATTTTTAACGGACGTATTTTGCGGCTGTGCCATGACAAGGTTCTCTTGGAAAACGGCGAGACCGCCATGCGCGAGGTCGCTTATCATCCCGGCGGGGTTTGTGTTTTGCCGATTTTGGAAAACCGGGATATTTTGCTGGTCCGTCAGTTTCGGTATCCGTACAGGGAAGAAACGCTGGAGCTGCCTGCCGGTAAGCTCAATCCGGGGGAGGACCCGCTGGAAAGCGGCCGACGAGAACTAAAAGAAGAAACCGGCGCAAGCGCCCGGGAGTTTATCTCTATGGGCGTTTTGTACCCGTCGCCGGGTTATTGCAGCGAAATCCTGCATATGTACTTGGCTCGCGGTATTGATTTCGGTAAGCAGTGTCTGGATGAGGATGAGTTTTTGGATGTTGTGCGTCTGCCGCTTGAAAAGGCTGTTCAGATGGTGATGGACGGGCAGCTGCCCGATGGAAAAACGCAGGCGCTGGTGCTGCGCGCCAAGTTGTTTTTAAATCTTTAATTGCGTTCTTTTGCAAAATCATGCAAGCCTGTAGAAAGAGGAAAACGCCCCTTCTTTATAGAAGGGGCGTTTTTTGTTTTGCGCGCAGTGCTCGGCGTTGTCAGGGGGAAATATCGGCTTAAACCGAAGTGTCCGACAGGGTCAACTGTTCGGTAAGAGCGGGGGCGAGATACCCCTCCGGGCTTTCGTTTAAAATACCCTGTATTTTTTCGGCAACGCAAAGGTCCTCCCGGCAGCAAAGCGTCCACAAACGCTCCTTGATGCCGTTGTCGGTCTGGCTGTGCAAAAGCAGATCGTGAATACGGCGGGCAGCGGCGACGCTGTCATCAGCCAATAGCGTCTTAGCCGCAATATCGACCTCTACAATCGCGTCGGTTGGAATTTTTTCAAGGAACAGCATAACGGTGCCGTTGTCCGAAATTTGCTTTAGCGCATACGGTTTTCCGTTGACACGTGCCGTGCAGCAAACGTCGGCATGAAAACCGCACAAATGCAGGGTGTAGCTTCGGCGGGACGGAATCAGGCTGCGGTCTCCGGCGGCAGGATGCAGGGTCAGACGGGCGGTTTTGCCCCAATGCAAGGTAAATTCGGTTTCGCAAAAAGCGCCTTTTTCATAATCGGTACCTTCGCCGGCGTCCTCATACAGAACAAATCGTCCGTCAGCGCCGGGGAAAACCCGAAGTTCCAGCTCATCGCAACTGCCAAGGGTGTTGTCCTGTGTTCGGTGCGGCACAAGAGGAACCAGGGCGCCGGCAGGGCAGAGAACGGGGTAATCCTCCAGCGGTCGATAGAAGGTGACGACCCGATTGCCGCGATACCGACTGCCGGTGAAGAAGTCAAACCACAAGCCCGGCGGCAGCAGACCTTCGCTGCGTCCAAGCCCGGTTACGGGATCGGATGGGGCGGTGATCGGAAACACCAGCATTTGACTGCCGAAAAAATATTCATTTAAATACCGATATGCCCGCGGATCGTCGGGCAGATGCCAATAGAGCGGTTCGATCAGCGGGAGCAGATCTTTTTGGGTGCGCCGGTTCATGGTGTACAGATAAGGGAACAGACAGTGACGCAGCTTTAAAAATTTCCGAATGGCTCGGTCGGCCTTTGGTGCATAGTTCCACGGCTCCTTGCTGATAAAGGTGTTATTGCTGCTGTGCAGCCGATTGATGGGTGAAAAAACGCCTAACTGGACCCAACGTACCATCAAATGATCGTCTCGGCGCCCGCCGTAATGCCCGCCGATATCGTGGCTCCACCAGGGGTAGGCAATGTTGGAAGCAGTGGCGGTAAATCGAGGCTGAAAGTCCAGCGACGCCCAGGTGATTAGTGTGTCACCGGAAAATCCAATCGGAAAGCGCTGGCTGCCGACGCCGGCAAATCGGGAAAAGAAGAATGGGCGCTTGCCGCTGCGCTGAATGTCCAGTGTGTGGTAATGGCTTAAATGCCAGAGCGGGTCGATGCCGTCGGCCGAACGGTCCTGCTGCCAGTCCATCCACCAAAAATCAACGCCGTCCTGTTCATAGGGGTGCAGTAAAATTTCAAAATATGCCCGGATAAAGTTCTCGTTTTGCATTTCAAAGGGGATTGGCCGGCGCTGCTTGGGGTCCATCCCCATGAAAAGCGCAGCCTGCTCGTACATTTCTTCGTGGGCGCGGATTCCTTGTGCCGGGTGTAGATTTAAGGAAACGCGATAGTTGTGTTGGTGCAGCCACTTTAAAAAGGATTTGTAGTCCGGAAACAGGTCACGGTTCCAGGAAAAACCCGTCCAGCCGCTGCCGCTGCCTTCCGGCAAAGCTACAACATGCCAATCCATATCGATAACCGTGACCGAAAAGGGAATGTCCTCCCGGATAAACCGCTGTATCAGTGCTTGATATTCTTGTTGGGTGTATGCATGATACCGACTCCACCAGTTGCCGAAAGCATAGGCAGGCAACAGCGGGGAGGGACCGGTCAGACGAAAAAGATCTCGAACAGCCCGGCGGTAGTCTCGGCCATAGCCGAAGAAATATTGATCCACAATGCCGCTGCGACGTGGCAGAATGGTGCCGTCCGTGGAAATCAGGGAGGAGTCGCTGTCATCTATCCGTGCAAAGCCGTGTCGGGAGCATACACCGTCCCCGAGAGATGCGGCGCCGTCAACGCCATCTAATGTGCGGCGCGTTCCGCCCAGAGTGCCCGGCTCTTCGCCGAAGCGCCAGACAAGCTCCCGGAATACGTCTTTAAGCGGCTTGCGTAAAGCAATTGTAAGGGAGTCCCGATTGAGCGCTTCTCCTTTTTTATAACGCAGGACAAGAGCGTCGGTTTGCAGGACGAGCCATCCGTCCCTGTCGTCAATTTCAAATGCGGGAGTGCCAAGCCGTCGGCAAATTACGCTTTGTGTTGCGCGGTCCTCGAATTGTGCATCGGGCGCATATTCAATACGGATGAGCTCCGGCGTCAAAATCGTAAAACGGCAGCCGTCGCGAATGACGCATTGAGCGGGGTCGGCAACGGCGTCGGGATAGGTGATTTTAAGGTGCTCCGGCAGTTTTTTCATTCTAAGTCCTCCTTTTTGCTTGACAGGAAATGGCATTTAGAATACAATAAAATTATATTACGCAAAAAAACATTTTGATAGCATAATATTTTTAAAAAAATTGAACAATATTCACAAATCGGGAGGGCGTTGACATGAAGGCAGTGCGAGAAACGATTCCGCGCGGCACGCCGGATTTTCCGTTGGCACTGTATCATCATCGGGGTGATCGGGTGTCAGTCGTGTGTCATTGGCATCCGGAGATCGAACTGATTTGGGTGCACCGCGGAGAGTTTCAGGTGCAAATCGGGCGGGAAACCTATTCGGCGTCGCCGGGCAGTATTTTTTTTATAAACCGGGAAGAACTGCACGCGTTGAGCGGCAATGCCGGTGCGTACCATTTTTATTCGGCGGTTTTTTACGCAGAGCTGCTTGATTTCAAAGAAAACAATCCGCTGCAGCGCTGCTGTGTGTCGAGTCTTTTGGAGGGCGCAGTGCGCCTGCCACCGGTGCTCCTGCCAAGCCATCCGGCCTATCAAACGGTTTTTACACAGCTTCAGCGTCTTGCTGACGGCGCCAAGCTTCCTGCTCCGTTCGGGCAGGCACAGCAGCTTTTAGGACTTTATGAGGTGCTTTTTTGTCTTGCACAAACCGGAGGTCTACTGCCCGGGCACGGTCAAGAGGACGGCAGCGACATCTTTCAGACCTTAAAACGTGTCACCGAGTATGCCGAGGCACATTTTAAAGAGCCGGTCGCGCTGGCGGATTTGGCTGCTGCCGCCGGTATGAGCCGGGGTTACTTTTGCACATTTTTTCGGCGGTATACCGGCTTGACGCCGACGGCATATTTAAACCGTCTGCGCTTGGAGCGGGCGTCGGAACAGCTATTGGAGAGCGGCTGCAGCGTAACACTTGCCGCGCTTGACAACGGGTTTGAAAGCGCCAGTTATTTCATTCGTGCCTTTAAAAAGATGAACGGATGTACGCCGGGGGCTTTTTGCAAAAGCCGAAAGGCAAAATCTGAAAAATTGGTTGACAGCAGGTGGTGAAAATGCTATAATATTTCATGTATTGTCGCTTTGTGTGACAAAACATCCTTGCTCCCGACGGAAGATCGGGGGCCAAAGTCCAAAAGGAGGTGCACAAAATGCCGAAGGTTACAGCAAAGTACGAAGCAATCCTGATCATCGATAACAATATCGGTGAAGAGGCCGTTAAGGCCATGGTGGAGAAGTTTTCGAGTCTGATCGCTGCAAACGGAACGGTGGAAAACACAGACGAATGGGGTGTTCGCAAGTTTGCGTATCCCATCAACGATCTGGGAGAGGGCTATTATGTTCTCTTTAACTTTACCGCCGATCCCAAATTCCCTGCCGAGCTGGATCGTGTCTGCAATATTACAGACGGTGTTCTTCGATCCTTGATTATCAGCAAGGAATAAGATCTGGAAATCTGTCTTTACACAAAGAAAGGAAGACGCTTTATGATTAACGTAGTTGTTCTGATGGGCAGGCTGGTAGCCGATCCGGAACTCAAGCAAACACCGAGCGGCGTCTCTGTGACTTCGTTCCGTATCGCCGTTGACCGTAATTTTTCCAACAAACAGACCGGAGAACGCCAGGCGGACTTTATCAATGTGGTTGCGTGGCGGTCCACTGCGGAATTTGTTTGCAAATATTTTCGGCAGGGCAGCATGATCGCGCTGGAGGGCTCTCTTCAGTCTCGCAGCTACGAAGATAAAGAGGGCAACAAGCGGACGGCTTACGAGGTTGTTGCCAACAACGTTTCCTTTACCGGCAGTAAAGCCGAGTCCGGCACCCGCGATCAGAGTGCGGCGACATTTGAAGTCCCCGCCACTGCCTTTTCTTCCGGCAGCAATGGCGACTTTGAGGTCGTGAACGATGCTGAGGACGATGATCTGCCCTTTTAATCGGACAGATAACCCATGAAAACACCATCATTATGTGAAAAAGGAGGTCTTCGTCATGGAGAGAACCGAAAAATCTTTCGGCCGCAAGCGCAAGAAGGTTTGTGCCTTTTGCATAGATAAGGCCGGTACTGAAATTGATTATAAGGATGTTGCCAAGCTGCGCAAGTATATTTCGGAGCGCGGCAAGATTGTTCCGAGAAGAGTTACCGGAACCTGTGCTTATCATCAGCGTCAGCTGACAACGGCAATCAAGCGTGCTCGTCATATTGCACTGCTGCCGTACGTCAATAACTAATAATGTTTTATCGGGCGAAACGCAAAAACGTTTCGCCCCTCTGTCTTGAAAAAGGGGGGAGATTTAGCAGGGATCGGCAAAAGTGTCAGAAAAAAACGTTAGCGCCAGAATCACAGCAGCACGAAGAGCAAAGCCTGCGGCTTTACGAGGGCTGTGATTGACGAGGTGAGAGGAGTATCGAAGTTTTCGGCGGATGCCTCTCCGGCCCGTGGGTTCCGAAACGGAACGGCTTGGGGTCGCAGCATTGCACACAAAATCCGTGCAACTCGGATCACAAAACGCAATGAACAAGGGAAACCGGGTTTTCAGTATGAAACGAGAAAGACCCGGGAACAGTAAAGAAGCGTTTCAACAATTTCTGCCCGACGGACAGGGACTTGTTTTTGTGCGCTTTTTTGCACCCAAAAAGGAGTTTTGTGATTATGTGTGGAATTGTAGGATATATTGGAACAAAAAATGCAAGCGATGTTTTAATTGACGGACTGCGGCGTTTGGAATACCGTGGGTATGATTCGGCCGGAATTGCCGTGACGGATCATGGAAAAATCGTTGTCCGAAAAGCAAAAGGCCGTTTGGACG
>CAKSSH010000047.1 GCA_934488695.1 uncultured Oscillospiraceae bacterium | reverse complement strand
GTAGAAGTCCTTGTCGACCGGCCAGCCATAGGCCTCCTTGGTCTTGGCGACATTCTCGGCGCCGAGCGGCTCGCCGTGCGCCTTCTCGGTGCCGGCGCGCGGGCTGCCCCAGCCGATCACCGAAGTGACGTGGATGAAGGGTGGGCGATCGTTCGTCGCCTTGAAGGCGTCGAGCGCTGCTGCTGCGTTTTTGACGAAAAGCGTTCCCGTCTGCTGGGCTTCTATCTCGGCAGCTGCGATAAGCAGGCGCTGCTTGCCGAAATGCAAAAACAGCTGCCGATTTTTATGATCCCCGGGCGTCTGCGGCAGCTTACGGAAATGCCGCTGAATAAAAACGGAAAAATTGACCGGCGCAAGCTGCTGGAAATGAAATAACTGGAGGAAACCGCCCTTGAAAAAAACGGTTTCGCAGCTGCCCTGCAGCCGCAATGCTTTTTACATCTTTGATATTCCCCGCCTGCGACAGCGCGTGTGCGAGCTGCGCCGCGCTCTGCCGCCGCAGGTGTCTGTTTGTTATGCCGTCAAGGCCAACCCGTTCATCACGCGGGAGCTGGTTTGCGCCGTGGATCGCTTTGAGGTCTGCTCACCCGGTGAGGCCGAGATCTGCCGTCAATTAAAAGTTCCGGCAGAACAAACGGTCATCTCGGGAGTTTACAAAACGCCGGAGGTCATGGAGCAGCTGGTTTCGGACCCGACGTTCACCGGGGTTTTCACCGTCGAATCTGAGGCTCAGTGGAACCTTTTGTCTGCTCTTTCCGAAAAATACAGCCGCAGGCTCCCGCTGCTTTTGCGCCTGACAAACGGCAGCCAGTTCGGTATGGACGCCGCTCTGATTGACACCCTGATTTCCCGGCGCGCCGAGCACCCGCTTTTGGAGCTGCGCGGAATCCAATTCTTTTCCGGGACCCAAAAAACCTCGCTGAAAAAGCTCTGCCGGGAAATCCGAGAATTGGATGCATATTTGCTGCACTTACAGCAAGATCTGCAGTATACGGCCGCGGAGCTGGAATATGGGCCCGGTCTTCCGGCGGTTTATTTTGAAGACGACACGCTTGACGAGCCGGCTCTTCTCGAGGGTTTTTCTCAGGCACTTGCCGCCATGCAAAACGCTCCCGCCATTGTGTTGGAGCTGGGGCGGAGCATTGCCGCCTGCTGCGGAAGATACTACACACATGTAGTTGACGTCAAGCAAAACGCCGGTCAGGCCTATTTGCTGACCGACGGCGGTATGCATCATCTGTCCTACTTCGGACAGTCAATGGCTATGCGTCGCCCGCATCTTTCGGTGGTCGGGCGCGAAGCGCACCCGCCGGAACAGGTCTACCATATCTGCGGTTCCTTATGCAGTATGAACGATATTATTGTAAAACAAGTCCCGCTGCCGCATATGCACATTGGGGATACGCTGGTTTTTGAAAATACCGGCGCCTACAGCATGACCGAGGGCATTGCCCTGTTTTTAAGCCGTGACCTGCCGGCCGTTTTTTTGCTGTTTGAGGACGGCGCCGTTGAGGTACGCCCGCCCTTTGAAACCGCGGCACTTAATCTGCCGCAATACCCCACCTATTGAAAGGAAGTTAAGCCTCATGGAAAAGCTGATTGAAATTTTAGAAGATATTCGTCCCGGAATTGATTATAATACCGCCGAGGATTTGATTGACGCGCATCATCTGGACTCTCTGTCTATCCTCTCGTTGATTGCCGAGCTGGAGGATGCCTACGATATCACCATTCCGGCGGTTGAAATCGTGCCGGAAAACTTTAATTCGGCGGCTGCCATGCTGCGCATGATTGAGCGGCTGGAAGAGGAGGCTTGATATGTCGCTTGCCGCTGTTCTGCACGCCGGCGCCACCCCCTCCATGACCTCTTATTTTTCTCTGGTCTATTTGGTGTTTTTTCTGCCGGCCTGTATGTTGATTTATACCCTTCTGCCCCAAAAAGCACGTCGGGTGTTTCTGCTGACTGCCAGCTACCTCTTTTATTGGCTTATCAGCGGATTTTTAGTGCTGTACCTCATGCTTTCCACGCTGTCCGTTCATTATTTCGGCCTTTGGCTGGACCGGATTGCGTCTCAACGCGACAGCGCGCTGGCCGACTGTGAAAAAGCGCAGCGAAAAAAGCTGCGGCACACGTTTTTGCTGCGTCAGCGCCGGGTGCTTGCCTTTGCCGTCGTTTTACACATCGGCGTACTGCTGGCGCTCAAATATACACCGTTTTTTGTGACCAATCTCAATTCTCTGCTGGGTCTTTTTCATCTGACCGCGATACGGGTCCCGCATATTCTGCTGCCGATCGGCATCTCCTTCTTTACGCTTCAGGCAATTTCTTACCTTTGCGATGTTTATCGCGGCACCATTCAGGCCGATGACAATTTACTGCGGCTTTCATTGTTTATGGGCTTTTTCCCTCAAATTGTGGAGGGCCCAATCTGCCGTTACCAACAAACAGCCGCAGATTTATGGCAAGCCCGTCCCATCTCCTATGACGCGCTGCGTCTGGGGCTTATGCGGATTTTGTTCGGAATGATGAAAAAGCTGGTCATTGCAGACCGGCTCAATCCCTTAATCAAAGCCGTTTTTTCCGATTATACCGCTTTTTCCGGCGGGGTTATCGCACTGGCGGCGATTGCATACACCGTTCAGTTATATATGGACTTTTCCGGCGCCATGGACGCGGTTGTCGGAACAGCACAGATTTTCGGCGTTGCCATGCCCGAAAACTTCGAGCGTCCGTTTTTTTCCAAAACGATTTCGGAGTTTTGGAAGCGCTGGCACATCACACTCGGCACTTTTTTCCGGGATTACATTTTCTACCCGGTCACCATGTCCGGCCCGATGAAAAAGCTGACCCTGTCTGCGCGCAAGCGTCTGGGCAATCACTTCGGTCCGCTGCTGGCAGGCTCAATAGCTCTGTTTTGTGTTTGGTTCTGCAACGGCCTGTGGCACGGCGCCGCATGGAGTTACCTGTTTTTCGGTATGTACCACTTTGCGCTGATTCTCTGCGGCAATCTATTTTCTCCCGCGTTTATTTTCATCAACCGCAAGCTGCATATCAACAGTAACAACCCGATTTATCAAGTGCTGCAAATGCTGCGCACCTGTATTTTGGTGGTTGTCGGCGAGCTTTTTTTCCGCGCGCCCGGTCTGCGGGCAGGTCTTCATATGTTCCGAAAAATGGTCACCGATTTTCGGCTGCCCAAAATCAATGAGGCGCTCCTGTCACAGCTCGGTGTAGACAAGCACGACCTTGTGATTGTGCTGGCAACCGTTCTCATCATTTTTATAATCAGTATTCTTCGGGAACGCGGATGTGACATTCGAGGCCGCCTCATTCAAAAAAGCCCGGCAATTCGGTGGGCAGTTTTGTATGCGTTGATTTTATTTATCGTCATTTTCGGTGCTTACGGCCACGGTTACGTCCCGGTCGACCCGATTTATGCAAACTTCTAAGCCAAAGGAGGACGCCGTATGCGCTTGGTTGTAAAACACATTGCATCTTTTCTCGGCTTTACGGCCGGACTGCTTGTGCTTTTAATATTGGCCTCCCATATTGTTCTGCCGAAAAACAATTCCAAAGAAGGCGGAATCCGGGATTATCGGGCTAACGGAATTCTCGGTGAGCCGGAAAACTCCATTGATGTTCTTTTTTTGGGCGACAGTGAGGGTCAAAGTGCCATCTCCCCGCTGGAAATCTGGCGGACTTCCGGCATCACCTCTTATGTCTGCTGCACGCCGGCGCAGCATTTATACTACTCCGAAGAGTTTTTGCGTCAGGCTTTTACCCGGCAAACGCCTAAAATCGTCGTCCTGGAAACCAATGCCATTTTCCGTAATTTTTCTTACGGGAACGCCGTGACACACCGCGCCGACACTTGGTTTCCGGTATTCCGCTACCACAATCGCTGGAAATCTCTTTCCAAAAGTGATTTTTCCGCCACTATTCGCTATACCCATAATGAAATTGCCAAGGGGTACTATTACAATAAAAGCATTAACGCGGCGGCGCCGAAAAACCACATGAAATATTCCGATCAGACCGTAAAGATACCGGCCAAAAATCGGCTTTATGTAAAAGAAATACAGCGTTTCTGTAAGGAAAACGGCGCGCGGCTGATTCTGCTTTCCACACCCAGCACCAAAAACTGGAATTATGCCCGTCACAACACCATCCAAAAGCTTGCCGACGATTTGGCAATTGAATATATTGACATGAATCTTTTGCAAAAGCAGATCCCCATCGACTGGAAACGGGACACCCGCGACAAGGGGGATCATCTGAATTATGCCGGTGCCGTTAAGGTCGCACATTATTTGAGCGGCTACCTGACCGACACTACGCTATTTACCGACCGGCGCCGCGATGCTGCTTTTGCCGCCTGGAACAGTGCGCTGAAGCAGTTTGACGATTCCATTTCGACAAATTCATCAACCAAAAAGGTTTGACGTCGTCCCGGCAACGCAAAATCGTTTTACACGCCGTTTCAGCCGCAAAGATCTTCTGTTCTTTGCGGCTGAGGGACTAAAACGACGTTTTTTAAGAAGGCGACCTACGAGGAGGATTGCAAATGAACCTGCTGCAAATAAAATATGCGCTTGAAATTGCCAGGACACACTCTATCAACAAGGCGTCCGAATCACTTTTTGTCGGTCAGTCCGCTCTCAGCCGTGCCATGAAAGAGCTGGAAGCTTCTCTGGGCACTGCTATTTTTGAGCGCAGTGCCAAGGGGATGTTCTTGACGCCTGCCGGCGAGATTTTTATTCGCCATGCGCAGTCCCTGCTTAAACAAGCCGAAGCGCTGGAAAACCTTTTCAGCACCGAAATTCGGCGGCAAAAACGTTTTTCCGTCTCGGCCCCTCGTGTCGGCTATATTACCGCTGCCTTTGCGCATTTTTCCAAGCAGCTGAAGCCGGATGAATCGGTCGAGATTTTTTATCAGGAAACCGATACGCTTCAGGTTTTAAAAAACGTACTCCAGGAGACCTGCAAGCTCGGAATTCTGCATTATACCGAACAGTATGATAATTATTATAAATCCATGCTGGAGGAAAAAGGGCTTGCTTACGAGCTGATTGCCGAATTTGAGGAGCGGCTTGTTTTGAGCAAATCCCATCCCCTTGCCAAAAAATCCTCAATTTAGCAGGAGGACCTGCAGCCCTTCACCGAAGTCGAGCTTGCAGACTCCTTCGTTCCGGCGTTGCCGCCGGACGAGGATAAGCTGCCCGAGTCGATGTCCTTCTCCCTGCGTCGTATTCATGTTTTTGAACAGGAAAGCCTGTTAACGCTTTTGTCCCAAAACCCGCAGACCTATGCCTTTCTTTCACCGCTGCCCGAAGACACTCTTGCGCGATATTCCCTGACACAGATCGGCTGCGAATTTAGAAAAAACCGCTGCCGCAACCTGCTCATTCATCGTAAGGATTACCGCCTGTCCGAAACAGACCATCTGTTTATCCAATCGCTGATTGACTCCAAACGAGCCCTTACCGCCATGCTATGACCCGCACCCTTCCCCGGTGCTTTGCTTTGCATCCCGCAAACAGCTTCTCCCCGGCGCAGTTCTTTTTTCGCACCCCGCAAACAGCCTCTCCCTGGCGCGGTGCTTTTTTCGCACCCTGCAAATAACCTCTCCCCGGCGCCCTGCTTTTTTTCGCGCCCCGCAAACAGCCTCTCCCCGGCGCGGTGCTTTTTTCGCGCCCCGCAAATAACCTCTCCCCGGCGCGGTGCTTTTTTCCGCGCCCCGCAAACAGTCTCTCCCCGGCGCGGTGCTTTGCTTTGCACCACTTATACGCTTGAGAACGCCGGCACCCGGCTACAAAAGCGTTTTTTAAAAATGCTTCTCCCCGAGTCCCCCTGTATTCCTTTTTTCTGGCCCGCGCCGATATTTTTATATACTATATCGATAAATGCAATACCGATATGAGAAAGTTGCAATTCCCTTTTTTATTTCTTTCTGTTATAATAAGATCAAACAGAGGCAACAAACCCGGAAAAGGAGGCGATGTGTGTGAAAAGTGCCGAAATATCCCGAGCGACTCTCGGTCGAATTCCTGCGTATTTGCGCTATTTAAAGGCGCTCCCGGAAAAGGACGACACCATTTCCGCCACGCTCCTTGCCAAACAGCTGGGGCTGGGTGAAGTTCAGGTCCGCAAAGATCTCGGCGCCCTGTGCGGGTTGGGGCGGCCGAAAATCGGCTATCGCGTCCCGGAGCTCATCGAAAGTCTGGAGAGCTTTCTCAGTCGCGATAACGGAGAAACCGTCATTATCGGTGCCGGAAAGCTCGGCCGCGCACTGCTGGATTACAGCGGCTTTGCCAATTACGGCCTGTCCGTCATGGCCGCCTTTGACCGTGCGGTAACCGAGGCGGAGGTCTCTGCCGCGGGAAAACCGATTCTGCCGATGGCTTCTTTTGCGGACTTTTGCAAGACCCATCGTATCCGGATCGGCATTATCGCCGTCCCGGCGCAGCAAGCTCAATCGGTGTGCAATCTGTTTTATGCAAACGGTATTAAAGCGATGTGGTGCTTCGCACCGTGTCAGCTTTATAAGCCGGCCGATGCCGTGATTCAATATGAAAACATGGCATTATCGCTGGCGCACTTAAAAATGCAGCTCACGCAAATTTAACCATAGGAGGTTTTTCTATGAAAGCACCGGAAAGAATCCCCATCGACAGCATTGAGAAATTGGAGGAGCGGCTTGTACAGATCCGAAAAGTGCAAGAGGAGTACGGACAGTACAGTCAGGAGCAGGTTGACGCGATATTCAAAGCGGCAGCCATAGCAGCCAATCAAGCGCGGATACCGCTTGCCAAGCTGGCGGTAGAAGAGACGGGGATGGGAATCGTCGAGGACAAGGTCATCAAGAACAATTACGCGGCCGAGTATATCTATAACGCGTATAAAGACAGCCGGACCTGCGGCGTAATCGAAGAGGATAAAGCATACGGGATCCGACGCATTGCCGAGCCGCTGGGGGTAATTGCCGCGGTGATTCCGACCACCAACCCGACGTCAACAGCTATTTTTAAGTGTCTGCTGGCACTCAAGACACGCAACGCCATCATCATCAGCCCGCACCCGCGCGCCAAACAGTCAACGACCGAGGCAGCTCGAATCGTGCTGGAGGCCGCCGTTTCAGCCGGCGCGCCCGAAGGGATCATTGATTGGATCGATGCACCGAGCTTGGATATGACAAGCCTGCTGATGAAGGAGGCCGATATTATCCTGGCAACCGGCGGACCCGGGATGGTCAAAGCGGCATACTCATCGGGCAAGCCGGCACTGGGGGTCGGCGCCGGGAACACACCGGCGATTATCGACGAGAGCGCAGATATTGTGCTGGCCGTCAATTCCATTATTCATTCCAAGACCTTTGATAACGGCATGATCTGTGCCTCGGAGCAGTCGGTAATCGTCCACCAAAAGGTGTACGACGCCGTCCGGGCCGAATTTGCCGCACGCGGCTGCTACTTTTTAAACCCGGAGGAGACCGAGAAGGTCCGCAAGACCATCCTGATCAACGGCGCGCTGAACGCTAAGATTGTCGGACAGCGTGCTGCCGCGATTGCCGCCCTTGCCGGCGTTCAGGTTCCGGACGGAACAAAGATTTTGATCGGTGAGGTGGAGAGCGTCGAGCCGAGTGAGGAGTTTGCACACGAAAAGCTGTCGCCGGTGCTGGCTATGTATCGTGCCGCAGATATAGAGGACGCATTTCAAAAGGCCGAGCGCCTGATTGCCGACGGCGGATACGGTCACACCTCGTCGATTTATCTGAACGCCGTTACCGAGCAGCAAAAGCTCAATGCCTTTGCCGAGCGGATGAAGACCTGCCGAATCCTGGTCAACACGCCGTCGTCTCAAGGCGGTATCGGTGATCTGTACAACTTCAAGCTGAAACCGTCCCTGACGCTGGGATGCGGATCCTGGGGCGGGAACAGTGTTTCCGAGAACGTGGGTGTAAAACACCTGCTGAATATTAAGACGGTCGCCGAGAGGAGAGAGAACATGCTGTGGTTCCGTGCACCTGAAAAGGTATACCTCAAGAAGGGCTGCCTGCCGGTAGCGTTGCAGGAGCTGCAAAGCGTCCTTGGGAAGAAGCGCGCCTTTATTGTGACCGACAGCTTCCTGTATCAAAACGGATACACCAAACCCATCACCGACAAGTTAGAGGAGATGGGGATTGAGCACGCCACCTTCGGGGAGGTTGCACCCGACCCGACGCTGCAGTGCGCTCAACGGGGCGTTGCACAAATGCAGGCGTTTTCGCCGGATGTTATCATCGCTCTGGGCGGCGGCAGCGCCATGGACGCAGCCAAGATCATGTGGGTGCTGTACGAGCATCCGGAGGCGGACTTCATGGATATGGCCATGCGGTTTATGGATATCCGCAAGAGAGTCTACACCTTCCCCAAGATGGGAGAAAAAGCCTATTTTGTTGCAATTCCGACCTCGGCCGGCACCGGCTCGGAGGTTACGCCGTTTGCCGTCATTACCGACGAGAGCAGCGGGATCAAGTACCCGCTGGCAGACTATGAGCTGCTGCCGAACATGGCCATTATCGACACCGATTTTCATATGACCGCGCCGCGCGGGTTAACGGCCGCCTCGGGCATCGACGCCGTGACCCATGCGCTGGAGGCTTATGCATCGATTATGGCGACGGATTATACCGACGCACTGGCCAAGCAGGCACTGCAGGTCATCTTCCAATACCTGCCGCGTGCTTATGACAACGGCCAGCAGGACATTGAGGCCCGGGAAAAGATGGCCAACGCAGCCACCATGGCCGGCATGGCATTTGCCAACGCCTTCCTGGGGGTCTGCCATTCGATGGCGCACAAGCTGGGTGCCTTCCACCACCTGCCGCACGGGATTGCCAATGCACTGATGATTGAAGAGGTGCTGCGCTTTAATGCGGCGTCGGCGCCGGTCAAGATGGGCACCTTCTCGCAGTATGACCATCCGCACACACTGCAGCGGTACGCCGAATTAGCGGACTGCTTGGGTCTGGGCGGCCGGGACGACCGGGAGAAGCTGGAGAATCTCATTGCAGCCATCAACGAGCTGAAGGAGCGCGTCGGCATTAAAAAGAACATTCGGGAATACGGCATTGAAGAAAAGCAGTTTTTGCAGACGCTGGACGCCATGTCGGAGAATGCCTTTGACGACCAATGCACCGGAGCTAATCCGCGCTATCCGCTGATTAGCGAGATTCGCCAGATGTACCTCAACGCCTATTACGGCGACCGCCACTTTACAGAGCCCGAAATGCCTGCCGTTGCGACCGGCGCGGCCAAGCCCGCTGCGCAAAAAAACGCTAAAGGCAAAAAATAAATCTGTATCCGACAA
>CAKSSH010000046.1 GCA_934488695.1 uncultured Oscillospiraceae bacterium | reverse complement strand
CTCATAGCTATTCTCCTTTTGCAAGCTGTTCGCTGCCGAAAGAAAGCGGCAGCAGCTGGCCGAGCGTACAGCGCTGCACACACCCTTCTCCCGCAAAAAGTAAAATCGGCATTTCGGGGTCGCAAAACTCACGCAAGGCCTGCCGGCATACCCCGCAGGGCGGCGTTAACGACTGCGCTTCCCCTGCGCCGCCGACAATGCAAAGCGCCGAAAATTGCCGCTCCCCGGCAGCAACAGCCGTGAAAAGTGCGGTACGCTCGGCGCAAACGGTTGCGGAATAAGCTGCATTTTCAATATTACAGCCTGCATAGACGCGCCCGGAAGCGGCCAGCAGCGCCGCACCGACGCGAAAACCGGAATAAGGCGCCCAAGCCTTTTCACGAGCCGCCATCGCAATATTATACAGTTCCTGTTCACTCATGCCGTTTCGCCCCTTTCAAAATCAGCGGCAGCATGCTGACGCCGGCTCCCGAAAAACGGACTCCAAGGGCATCTGCCACCGTCGCTGCGATATCTGCAAAGGTCGTCCGTGTTCCGAGATTGCCCGGACACACCTCGGCACCATACATCAAAAACGGCGTATATTCCCGGGTATGATCCGTGCTCCGGTCTCCGGGGTCGCAGCCGTGATCCGCTGTGATAATAACTGCGTCCTCCGGCTGTAGCTGCGGCAAAAAGTCGCCCAAAAAGCGGTCAAACGCCGTCATGGCGGCAGCATAACCGTCAACATCCTGCCGGTGCCCGTACAGCATATCAAAATCCACCAGATTGATAAAGCAAAGTCCCTCAAAGGGCTCCTTTAAAAGCTGCATGGCCGCCGCCATACCCTCTTTGTTTCCGTGAGCCGTCACCGATCGGGTAATGCCGCGTCCGGCAAAAATATCCGTAATCTTGCCGACGGCAATTACCTCCCGCCCGTTTTCGGAAAGTGCGTCCAGCACCGTTTTCTCGGGCGGCGGCAGCGAAAAGTCCCGACGCCGCTCGGTGCGTACAAAATGCCCCGGTTGCCCCGCAAAAGGACGGGCAATCACCCGACCGACCGCGTGTTTTCCGCACAGAATCTGCCGAGCGTCCCGACAATAATCATACAACTGCTGCGGCGAAATCAGTTCTTCGTGTGCGGCAATTTGAAACACACTGTCTGCCGAGGTGTAGACAATTAAGCTGCCGGTTTTCAAATGCTCCTGCCCGAAATCGGCAATCACCTGCGTTCCGGAATACGGCCGATTGCAAAGAACACCGCGACCGGTTGCCCGGCAAAAGGGGTCTATTACCTCTCGCGGGAAGCCTTGCGGATAAGTCGGCAGCGGGCGAGGCGACACGATTCCCGCGATCTCCCAATGGCCGATGGTTGTATCCTTTCCGCGAGAAAGCTCGGTCATCCGAGCTACTGCCGCCAGCGGAGGTTTTGCTGCGGCCGGCGCAACGCCGTCGATATGAAAAAGGCCGAGTCGTTCCAAATTCTTCACCGAAAATGCCGGTGATGCCGCAATGCTGCGCAGGGTATTCGCCCCGACATCCCCAAAATCAGCCGCGTCGGGCGCCTGCCCGATTCCAAAGGAATCCAGCACAATTAAAAAAATACGTTTCATGTATCCGCCTCCGGAAGAGATAAGGCTGTTTCCAAAGCAATTTCAATCATTTCGGTAAACGAATTTTGTCGTTCCTGCGCCGGCAGCGCTTCTCCGGTCAGCAAATGGTCGGAAACGGTACAAATAGCAAGGGCATGCTTCCCGGCGCGGGCAGCATTCATATAAAAGGCAGCCGCCTCCATTTCCACCGCCAGCACCCCCATATTGGCAAACGCCTGAGTGCAGTGAAGCGACTGTGGCAAATCCTGCTCTTCCCGATAAAAAACATCGCTGGAAAAGAGATTACCGACATGATAAGCGCTGCCTCGCCGCTCACAGATATCACAAGCAGCTCGGAGCAACGGGTAAGATGCAATCGGCGCAAAGGTGCCGGGCAGATGAAACTGTGCCGCGAAGCCGGAATCGGTGCAGGCCCCCATCCCAATCACAATATCCCGCACCTGCACCTGCGGACTCATTGCGCCCGCCGTGCCTACCCGCAGGATATTCTGCACGCCGAAAAAATGAAACAGCTCGTAAGAATATATCCCGGCAGACGGCATCCCCATGCCGCTGGCCATGACCGAAATTCGCCGTCCGCGATAACTGCCGGTGTATCCCTGCACCCCGCGGACATTGTTGACAAGACGTGCATTTTCAAGATATCGGTTTGCAATCATTTGTGCGCGCAGCGGATCGCCCGGCATTAAAACCGTCGGGGCAAAGTCCGCCGGCGTCGCGTCGATATGAGCGGTCGGAAAGAATTGTGCCATTGCCGAAATCCTCCTTTAAATGCTTTCTGCTTTCATTATAGCAAAATTTTTGTTTTTTTCAAGCGGCAGAAACGGTGCCGGGGCACGGGCAGCCGCGCGGGGCGCCGAAAGTTCCGGAAGGCGGCGGCAACGGGGCAAACGCCGGCAAAATCCGCACCGAGCGGAACAGCAATGCTCATTGGCCGCAAGGCGAGCACGGGCAGCCGCGCGGGGCGCCGAAAGTTCCGGGGGGCGGCGGCAACGGGGCGGGCGCAAAAAAGCGCCCTAAAAGGGGCGCTTTCAGAAAGCCGTTTCTTCGTCCGGCAACAGCTCAAGATCGTACAAGGCCGTAAAGGGGATCTCATTACCGTCAACCCACAATCGACCCTTCTCCGAAGACAGGGCTTGCACCCGGGCGCGCAGCGTCCGATAGCCGCCGTCGCCGTAAAAAACCACCCGAACCCGACAGCCGGGGCGCAGCTGACAAAGGGCCCTGTTCAATTCGCAAATCCGATCCTCGGCAAGCTCCGCCGGCGGCTCAAGCTCCAGTTCCCGGCGGCGCAGCGCCTCCTCCAGGCTTTTCATGGGACTAAAGGGCAAAAATATTTTAGCGCGCTCGCTTTTCTTCATAAGTCTCCCCATCCAAATGACGCTGCAGCCCGCTTTTATGGCCGCCGATTTGCGCGTTTCGCTCCCGCCGCGTGGCCCCCTCCAAAAAATCGGTGCCGCGCAGGACAGCATTTTTGCCAAATCGCTGCCGAATTTGAAGCAACGTCTGCATTTCGTTTTTTTCACGGATAGATGTGTCGCTGTTCTCAAACAGCGACAGCTGCTCGCTGCCCTCGGGCAGCAGATCATTGACCGTTAAATACAAACGGCGCAGCAAAACAGACGGGGAAACCAAACGTCGATACAGCCGAACAAAAGCCTCGACAACCTCCCGACGAGAGGCGGTACGCCGCATCAAACGCTGACTGCCGTGCATAGGCGGGGCGCTCCGATCTCCGGTGTACAGCCGCAATGTGACAGACTGCGTCTCCAATCCGTTTTCGGCCATCTGACTGCACAGCTCGTCCGCCATCTCCCGCAGCACCACTTCGCCCTGCACGACCGCATAATCACGCGGCAGCACCTGTCCGCTGCAAAAAGAGCGCCTTTGACTGTGATACGCCTTAATATCGGCAATGCGCGTCGGCTCCCATCCCCGGGCATGGTCTTTTAAAATATCGCCGTCAACCCCCAAAAGTTCCCGCAAAAGCTCCGGCGGCGCCGCAGCCACCTGCCGCATCGTTTCCAATCCGCGGGAGCGCAGCCGCGCCGAAATGCCGGGGCCGATTCGCCAAAAATCCGTCAACGGACGGTGGTCCCACAGCGTTTTTTGAAACTGCTCCTCATTCAGCTCTCCGAGAAAGTCCGGGCTTTTTTTGGCGACAATGTCCAGCGCAATTTTGGCAAGATACAAGTTGGTGCCGATCCCGCAGGCCGCCGGGATTCTGGTGGTCTTGAGCACATCGCCGCGGATACGCTCGGCCAATTGCCGCGGCGAAAGCCGGTACATATGCAGATAGGGCGCCACATCCAAAAAAACCTCATCCACCGAATAAACATGAATGTCTTCCCTGGCAATATATTTTAAGTAGACCCCGTAAATCTCCGCCGAATAATCCAAATACAGCTGCATACGCGGCGGCGCCTGAATATAGGAAATATTTTTCGGAATTTCGTAAATTCTGCAGCGCCCCGGAATGCCCATTTTTTTCAATGCCGGAGATACCGCCAAGCAAATTGTACGCTCTCCCCGCTCCGGGTCGGCTACGACCAGCCGAGCACGCATAGGATCTAATCCGCGCTCTACACACTCTACAGACGCATAAAACGACTTCAAATCAATGCAAAAATAGCAAGGCTCCATGCAGGCCGCTCCTTCCAAGACTTCTCTTGCTTTATTATAGCACAAATTTTGAGAAATAGAAGTGTTTTTTTGCGAATTTACGAAAATGGGTCGTTTTTCTCCGTCTCGGAAAGGTTGTAAAAAAGCTTCAGGGTGCCGTCACGGCTGAGCTGCGCGAAAAAAATATCGGACACCCGGTCGGCACCCTGCGCCTGCAATTCTCTTTTCAGCCAATTTTCATCATGCCCGGATCGTTTCAAATTTTCCGGCAAAATACGGCCGTCCATAATGACGTTGTAAAACAGCTCATCGGCACTCGGCACAATCTTCATGTCCTGTGCCGTCACCGGGCGTCGATCGGGGTACGGCAGAAAGCTCAGCTTGCCGTTCGGCTCCAAAAGAACAGTACAAAGAGCCGACAAATCAAAATAACCGCCGGTACGGCATTGCATTAAAAACGCACTAAGATCCAGCTTGGCGCGTTTGAAATTTTCGCGCAGCAGTTTTCCGTTTTTCATCAGCACCACCGACTTGCCCATGACCCCGCGCCGAAACGGCAGACTTTTAGAGGTCGCAAAAGAAATCGTGACGGCAGTCAAGGCATACACAACCATTGCCAAAAGCGGCTTGAGCGGTTCCTCCAGCTCGGTAGCCATTTCAGCCGCAATGGAGCCGAAGGAAATGCCGATGATATAATCAAACAGCGTCAGCTCCGACACCTGACGATTGCCCATCAGGCGGGTCAACAAAAACAGTGCCGCAAGCGAAAGCAGCGATACCAGAACAATATATCCGTAATCCATTTTATCACCCGGTAACAGTGTGTCCTAAAACCAAACGGATATACGGTTTTCCGTCGCTGAAAAATGTGCCGCGCAGCATTGCAAAGCCGCGCGGCACTCTTTACAATATTCTTTTTCAGCGCCTTGCGCCCGACACGCAAGCACAGAACCGTTTCTCCGGTTTTTACAGCTGCTGCAGCACAAAGCCGCAGTCGGAAAGGCAGTAGCTTTCGCCCGCACGCTCAGCATTTTTAAGAAGCAGCGAAACCCCCTGTGCACCGACACAAACACGTTCGCCGCCGATGTGCACCGCGGCCTGTAGGGTGACGCCGTCGAGCGTTCTGTGCAGCAAGACGAGGCCGGGCTTTAGACAGTCAACCGTGACCGTTCCGCGCTGCAGCGCCTCCTGTTGGCAACGAAGCTCTCCCAATTGCCGAAAGAATGTGAGCAGCGGATTTCGCGTCACCCGCTCCCAATCAAAAAAGCTGCGGCAAAACGGGTCCTCAAAGCCCTCCGTTCCAATCTCGTCCCCATAAAAAATACAAGGGATCCCGGGCAGGACATATTGCAAAAACGCCGCACAGCAAAGCCGCTCCTGCGCCGCCGAACGCTGCTGTGGCGTCAGCCGCTGCACGGCGCGTTCCCGTTTTTCCCCGAGGGGCTTTGCGCCAAGCAATGAAAGGGCCCGCGGCGTGTCATGGGTGGAGAGGCTGTTCATCAAACAATGCAGCACCTGCGGCGGATAATTCTCGGCAATCTGAAAAACGGTGCGGCAAAAACCGCTGCCGTCGTCCCGGCCGGACACAAAATCCAAAATTGCCGTCCGAAAAGGATAATTCATCACCGAGTCCAGCTCTCCGCCGGTAAAGTAGCGGCGGCGGACACCGTAACTAATTTTATTGGAAGCGTCCTCCCAAACCTCGCCGATTAAAAAGGAGTCCGGCTTGACAGCCTTCATGCGTGCTCGCAAAGCAGCAATAAAGCTATCCGGCAGCTCATCGGCCACATCCAGTCGAAACCCGTCTGCTCCGGCGCGCAGCCAATGTGCAACCACGCTGTCCTCATCTTCAATCATAAATTTGCGATAACTCGGATCGTTTTCATGCACACACGGCAATGTCCGAATCCCCCACCAGGAGACGTACTGCTCCGGATACTGTGTAAATTCATACCAGCTGCGGTAAGGCGAATCCGGGTGGTGATAAGCGCCGTTCCCGAAAATGTTCTCCCGGTCAAAATAGACGCTGTTACTGCCGGTGTGGGAAAAAACACCGTCTAAAATCACACGCATACCGCGCCGGTGAGCCGCGTCGCAAAGCGCGGTAAAATCCGCCTCGGTCCCCAGCATTTCGTCAATTTTCCGATAATCGGCCGTGTCGTACCGATGATTGGAATACGCCTTAAAAATGGGGTTTAAATAAAGAATCTGCACGCCGAGCTGTGCAAGATACGGTAACCGTTTTACAATGCCGCGCAGATTTCCGCCGTAAAAATCATTGTTTCGCACCACGCCCTGCTCATCCGGCAGAAAGTCCGGCGGCTCTTTTGGGTCGGCGTGCAGCCGATACGGCTGAAGCTTTCCCGCAAGGTCGCAGCCGCCCTCTTTTTCAAACCGATCCGGAAAAATCTGATACATGATTTTTCCGGCCACCTCCGGCGGCGTGCAAAAATCCCGCGGCAAACAGCTGACCTGCCAGCGGCTGCCGCAGCACATATTGGTTTGATCCTCTCCTTCTTTATAAAGAGAAAAGGCCCCATCGGCAGTTTCAATATAAAATTCATAAAAATACAGGCCGGGCTGTGCCAGCGAAAAGCTGCATCGCCAAAAGCCGTAATCCCGGCAGGCGGCGTCTTTTTGCAGAAAAAATGCGGCGTAAGGCTCCCCGTTTTCGGAAAAAAGCCGAAGCTGAACCGCCTTGGCACCGCAGCTTTCCGGAATATCCAGGCGAATGTGACAGGGCTCATTTTCCGACAGTGTGCCAAACGGCGATTTATAGCAGGCCTGATGGCTGTCATACAAAATGCGCATATTATTTCAACTTCCAAATCTTTTCGGCATACTCCAGCACGGCACGATCGGCCGAGAAAACGCCGGCGGAGGCAATATTGACAAGGGACATCCTCATAAACCGTTCCCGGTCGGCATAGGCCGCCGAAACGTCGTTTTGCGCCCGAACATAGTCGGCAAAATCCGCCAAAATCATATACTGATCGGCCACGCCGAAGCGGCAGGACAACAGCGACGCAGCGATATCGTCATACCGATGGCCCAAAACGCCGGAGGTCAGCATGGAAAGCACCGCCGCAAGCTCCGGGTCGGCACTCAGATAGTCGTGCGGCTGATAGCCGCGATTCCAAAGTGCCTGAACCTGCTCGACCGTCATGCCGAAAAGGAACATATTTTCACGCCCGACCTGCTCTGAAATTTCCACATTTGCGCCGTCCAACGTACCGAGCGTCACTGCGCCGTTAATCATCAGCTTCATATTGCCGGTGCCGGACGCCTCCTTGCCGGCAACGGAAATCTGCTGTGAAATTTCTGCCGCCGGAATGATTCGTTCAGCCAGCGACACCTTATAGTCCTCCATAAAAACGACCTTGATCTTATCCCGCATCTGCGCATCGCTGTCTACAAGCTTTGCCACCGCATTAATCAGGCTGATAATCTGCTTGGCAAGGTCGTACCCTGCCGATGCTTTGGCCGCAAAAATATACGTGCGCGGCACGACCGGCTCCTCCGGGTGCGCCTTGATTCGATTATACCGATACAAGATTTGCAGCACATTCAAAAGCTGCCGCTTATATTCATGAAGCCGCTTTATTTGCACATCGAACAGCGACGCCGGGTCCACCACAATCCCGTTTTTCTCGGCGATATAGGCCGCCAGCTTTTGCTTGTTATGCAGTTTGATCTGGTATAGCTGCTCCAACACGCTCGAATCGTTTTGAAAGCGCAGCAAATCCGAAAGACGCTCGGCGTCCTTTAAAAAGCCGTCCCCGATAAGCTCACAAAGCAGCTGTGAAAGCTCCGGATTGGCCTGACACAGCCAACGCCGATAGGCGATACCGTTGGTAACATTCAAAAACCGGCTGTGGTCCAAATTGTAGTAATCACGGAAAAGGCTGTGTTCCAAAATATCGGTGTGCAGCCGAGAAACGCCGTTGATCTTATGGCAGGCCGCCAAGCACAGATTGGCCATGCGCACCTCACCGCCGGCAACCGGCGACATATAGTCGATTTTGGCAACATCTCCGGGGTAGACCCGCTCAAGCTTTTCGCGCAGCCGGCGGTTTATTTCCAAAACAATGGCATAAATCCGAGGCAGCTGTTCGGCAAACAGCCAATCGCTCCAGCGTTCCAGCGCCTCACTCATAACGGTGTGATTGGTGTAAGACAGGGTGGCACAGGTGATTTCCCACGCCCGATCCCAGCCGTAGCCATGCTCATCCATTAAAAGCCTCATCAGCTCGGGGACACAAAGGGCCGGATGGGTGTCGTTAATATGAATAGCCACCTTATCCGGCAAAGAGTCCAGCGTGGCATACTGTTTTAAGTGTTTATTCAAAATGCTCTGCAAGGACGCCGAAACCAGCAAATACTGCTGTTTCAAGCGCAGGCGTTTTCCCTCAACATGGTTATCTGCGGGATACAGCACCTTGGAAATGACCTGCGCCATCGTGTTCTGCTCCAGCGAACGAACATATTCCCCGCGGGAAAAGGCCGACATATCAAAGCTCGGCAGCTGTGCACTCCAGAGCACCAGCTTATTAACGGCCTTGCAATGATACCCGGAAATATACATATCATAGGGGACTGCCATAACGCTTTGATAATCGGTCTGCTCCACGCGAAACTTGCCGTTATCAAACCATTCATGCACCTTGCCGCCGAAGCGCACCTCATAGCTTTCGTCCTGCCGCGGCTGCAGCCAGACCTCCCCGCGCTCCAACCAGTTGTCCGGAAATTCCATCTGCCAACCGTCAATGATTTTCTGCTTGAAGATACCAAACTCATAACGAATGGAAAAGCCGGTAGCCGGCAGCTCCTGCCCGGTCAGGGAATCCATATAGCAGGAGGCCAGGCGGCCCAATCCGCCGTTTCCGAGGCCGGCGTCCGGGTCCAGCTCATACAGCGCCTGAATATCAAAGCCCTGCTCCGCCAGCACCTCGGTAAAGCCCTGCTCAAGGCCGAGGTTAAAGAGATTATTGCGCAGCGATGTACCGACCAAAAACTCCATCGACATATAGTACACCTGTTTTTGCTGTTTTTCGCTGTACTGCTCCTTGAAATCCTTCCGCTTTTTGGCGAGCAGCTCCCGCAGCACCGTACAGACAACCGAATAGGCCTGCTTTTCGCTGGTTTCTTTTAAAGAACAGCTAAACAGACGGGTAGACGCCTCATCCAGCGTCTTTAAAATTTCGCTTTTTTTCATTTGCATGGTTTCTTCTCCTTGATTTCATTCGCCCCGGCCCGTCAGGGCACAATAAAGCTGATTGTACTCGCCGGCCGGCACCCGCCAGGAGCTGTCCCGCTT
>CAKSSH010000045.1 GCA_934488695.1 uncultured Oscillospiraceae bacterium | reverse complement strand
TTGTAAATACAGCGGGCGCACTTTGCCGGATTCAACTGACAAAAATCGTCAAATGAAAAGCTTTCGATTTGTTGCAGTAAATTTTCAAAGGACGACAACATTTCAGGATTTTCGCTCGGCAAAGAAATTTCGTGGGTTTTATTGTCCTCCATACTGTACAACTGCAATTTTCGGACAGAATACCCCATTTCGGTCAGGGAAAAATACTGTGCATACAACTGAAAAATATACCCGTCATATATTTGTTTGATTTTCTTTTTCCGTTCTGTCAGAACGCCTGTTTTAATATTGAAAACATCGATCTTCCCTATCAGGCGATATTGCTGACATAAAACCGAAATGCCTTGCAGCACATCTTTTCTGTCTGAATATCGAGCAGAATCAACAGCTTCGTGCGCCGCCGTTCCGTCCAGTTGCTGCTTGCTTTGCAGCAACAAAGAATCAGTCTCCGTGTCCAAATCATGAAAGTATACAGAAGCCGGACAGAAAACAAAATCGTTCAGCTTGGATATCGGAAGCAGTGCATCACTCATTTTTGCACATATTCAAGCCATTCGGCATTGGTGATAAAAAGGCGGGCAGACCGCAATTCGGAATCAGGCGTGCTTTTTATTTTTTCTATTAAATATTGGGCTTTACGGGCAATATGATAAGCCCCGTTTGCATCGGCATCTATCGGAAGCTCCGCGGTGCTTCCGGTGTAATGATTGCTGCAATAAAATGACCCCGAACTGTTTTTAACAGGTGAAATCAAATAATCGATGGGGCTTCTCGGCACGCTATTGCGCATTTGCAAAAGCAGTTTCATGCACTGTATCAGCTTTTGAAAAAACTCCTTTTGTGTTTGGGCAAGAATATCCCGCTTCATATCTTTACCGCAAGCAATACCGTAATGCTCAAACAGCGCTTTAAATTCCGCGGTCAGGTCCACTTCACTGCTGCGATATTGGTAATCCGCTAACGGGTCACGAAAAGTTTTGACCCGTTTTCCAAAAGAGCACAAGGTCCATTTTTTGCGATAGGCAGTGCTTCCCCTTGCAAAATTGTTATAATCAAATTCAAACTCAAACCATCCGTCCTTATCCGAATAGGAAATACGGTCAAAATTTTTAAAGAACGCTTTTGCGGCAGCAATGCTTTCATACTTCGGATAAAGCAGGTCCACAAACCCGGTAGTCGGGTCTATTTTACTGGTAAGCCATGCCGGCACATAGAAAATAAACCCGTTCTGACCGCGCATTTTTTTAAAGCTCTCAAATTTATTCGTGAGCTGATATGCTTTTAAAACCCCGCCTGTGCTAAGAGGGTCTCTTTTTTTATCTGCATAAAAATTCAATTTATCGATCAGCATTTTCTCGAATTTTTGATAAACCGATTTTTCAACGGCACTGCGGCTGTTCTTAAACCCGCGATTTAAATCTTCCATAGCGATAACAGCATCATATTTTTCTGCTAATTTACAAATTTTATGTACCGCCTGGCTGATATAACCCTCTTTCAACTCCCGGATACTTTCGATTTTACTCCAGTTTTTGCGACTTTTCATCCGTTCTTCTTCTTTTTCCTGAAGCAATGCATGATAATCCACATCGTGTTGTGTATCATGATTTATGATATTCAAAGAGGATTGCTCCACAATTTTTCCACTTTCGTCCACAACGCTGATATAGAGCAAATTGCGTTCGCCGCGATCGATTCCGATGATGTAATTGTGCGCACACGCCTTGATCTCCTGCCTGACTTTCTCATTGATATTCGTCATTTCGGGCGCGGAAAAGTTGAGCGTTACCGGAATGTACAGCATAAACTGGTCCTCTGTATACCGCTTATCTTTGATAAGGTCATATGAAAAACAGCTTTTCCGCCGAGGGTTAAGGGTGTTTTTGTTATTAAGAGGCTGGTTGGCGGGATGAACTATCTGCTCGTTTTCGGCAATGCTTGCAGGTCGGTAAAACATCTTAGCGCCGCCGTTTAATTTAAACACGGGGCTTTGAAGATTTTCGGACGCAAAAAGTGCCCTAAAATACAGGGTATGCAAATTGGGCAAGCCATGACTGTACGCCGAAAAGTCTTTATTATAAATGCGGAAGAGATACACCTTTTTCTCGTCCACAAGCGATAAAACATATTTTTCGGAAACAGGGTTATACCGAATGCCGTACGCCTGTTTATCCACCTCCTTGAAAAACTCATTCAACGACGCGTATTCCTCTGACGGTCTAAACGAAAAGTCAAAGTAATTATTCCCGTTTTCGTCTCTCAAGCAATTATAGTTTTCCAGAAAATCATACTTTATATAGTCTATAAATTTACATATTTCCTCCCGGGTAAGCGACTTATTATCAAGCTTTTTCTTTTCAAGAATATCCCGGATTTCCTGAGGCGGGTTTTGAGGGATAATTTGTTTTGCTGAAAAATATTTTGCGGAATTGGAAATTTGCTTATAAACAATTTTTTCGTATAGCGGCTCTCCGGCAGCCGGAACAGGCGTGTTTTGAAAAACGTCCCGAGCATCGCTGTTCATCACCGCCAAAAAGAAATCATTGCCTTTTTTCAACAAAACCGCGGAATAATCTCGTTCTTTATTGCGATCCCATCCACCCAAAAACTGAGGATTGTCAAAATTCAGCTTTATTTTTTCAGTGGAAAACGGCTTTTGCGTCATATAATTTCGCACCTTGTCATAAAGCTTGTCAACCTGACTCAGACGGTCATAAATTGGCAGATATTCCCCATAAAAAACAGCGTCCTTGTCCTCCTCTTTTCCCGACCCAAGCAACAGCCCGAGTGTGGACTCCAGCTGCTTAATACTGTCGAGAAGCTCCTTGATTTGAGAAATCGCCGCTTCATCGGTATTCAATTTCTGGTTTTGGGTATAGGGCGCCGAAACAAGGGGCTCTGCTGCCTTATACGCATCCTTCACATCGGCAACTTCGGAAACAATCTTTTTGACAAACCATTCGACGACGCTGATTTGTTCGCTATCCTCCTCGTGCCTTGACGCACCGAAACGATCAATTTCCGAAAGGCTGAGACTTTGAAGGGTCCCAAAAACCTTTCTGCGTTTCTCATAGTATGCCTCTGTATTTCGATATCCGTTTTTAATATCATACTCCTCGGCCCAGCCGGAAAAAACAGCATCCCATCTTCCAAAAGCCCCCTTGGACACTGCCGACAGGCCTGCCCCTGTTTTCACATAAATACAACAAGCGCTTGCTTCGGGCAATCGCTGCGCCAACAAAAGAAGATCCTCCAGCGCCGACGAAAGCGTACATTCATTTTCTTCGGGCGCAATAAATTTACACAAGGCGCCCAAAACCTCATTATCATTCTCAAACCTATCCGGAATAAAGGAAACACTTGTTTTATCGCTGAGTATTTGCTTGTAAAGCGGCTTTAATTTAGGAAGCCGCTCTGCCTTGGAGGCCTTTTGATTATACAGATTGATATATTCGTTGAGACCCTGCACCTTGCTGGAATCCCTGTTGCTATATCCGCCCAGAACCTGATTATAATGGTCTATCCCTTCCTGTGACAAAACACAGTTGAAGAACTCCGGCTCAAACATGTCCTTTACGATAATTCCGAAAAGATCGCCGAAGGTTGCCTCTATTTCCTCTGCACAGTCGGACAGCGCTGCAGCAATCTTTGGGAAAATGGCGGCATTGTCCAAAAACCTCGGCAGATTTTCAGCGACACAGCGATTTGCAATCCCTGTGGATTTTTCTTCGTCCGTAAACATATTTTTTCTGTTCTCAAAAAAACCGCTGAAATAGGTGCAAAAATTATAAAACTCGGCAATATGTTCTTTTTCACCGGCCCCCAAATCGGGCAGTTCCTCCGGCAGATCCCGAAACACATCTTTTCCAAATAGTTTTTTTGCGCTCTCATCGCTTTTCAATGCCGTCGCGATCCGTTTCCGAAAACTCTCCTCATATTTTCCCATCTTCTTGTGCTGTTCGGGCGTCTTATTCTTCGTATAATAAAGATCCGCATATGCGCGCAGGTCATCAAGCTGCACCTTAGATAATACCTTGTCAATATATTTTTTATAGTAGCAATCTAAATATTCCTTTACTTTAGAATAGCTTTCTACACGTCTTTTTTCTTTTTCCAGCAACCCGTCCTCTTTAAAATGATCAGCGGTTTTTCCGACGGGCAATAATTTAAAGCGTAAGGTTTTTTGAAGCGAATAAAGGTTGGTAAAGCTTTCGTATTTTTTCATGCCCGAACATCCTCTCTAATGATTTTTAAAGCACTTGTTGCGCCGATGGAAAATCGGCGCGCAACGGTTTTAATTATAACGATATTATACTAAATTTCGATAACTATGTCAACGACATGTGTCATTCTTTTTGTTATTTAAAAACTTTTTACCTAATCCACATAAAAAAAGGAAACCGCATTTTCATGCGGTTTCCTTTTTCATTGGCGGAGAAGGAGGGATTCGAACCCTCGAACGGCTTATGACCGTTATACGATTTCCAATCGTACGCCCTCGACCGGACTAGGCGACTTCTCCTTCTTTGTCTCAAAAATACCTTATCATTATACACATTTCGCTCCGGACTGTCAATAGAATCCGATAAACTTTTTTATTTTTTTGATATAACGCAAATGTTTACTTGACAAAAGACAACAACAGGGGTAATATAGAAAGACAAAATCACAAAATTTTTATTCGTTTTTTGATATATTTCGACAAAATCATTGTTAATTATCAAAAATAACCATTTATTTTTAGCGAAAAATGGGCTGATTTGTCAGAATCTGTCCATCTGTTTTCATTGACAAAATCTCAGCAAGAATTTATACTGAAATTGCAATATTTCATTATATTTTATAAGTTTTTGAAAAATTAGGAGGGACCGAAATGAATGAAAATTTAAAATTGCTGCTGGTGGAGGATACCCGGGATGTAACCAGTATTTCCAAAACCGTTCTGGCGTCCAAAGGCTTTTTGGTAGAAACCTGCCCGCGAGACGGAAAAGCAGTATTGAAGGCCGTACGCGCCTCTTGTCCGGACGTCCTGATCATGGATCTGTTTATGGCGAATCTGGACGCTGCCGCCGTCACCCGCGAGCTGTGCTCGGAACAAAGCGGCAAAAAGCCGGTCATTATTGTTACGACCAGCTATGATAACGGTCTATTGCAGCGAGAAGTAATGGAAGCCGGTGCCTCCTATTTTTTCTTAAAGCCGTTTGATTACGATGTTTTGTGTGAACGGATCCGCACCCTATGCAGCGATACGCCGAAGCTTGCACGACGCCCCACACGTCAGCCGGGGGACGATATTGCGCTGGAGTTGACGGTCACCGAAATTCTGCACCAGATTGGTGTGCCGGCGCATATCAAGGGCTATCATTATCTGCGCACCTCTATTCTGCTCTCGATTCGTGACCGCGAAATCATCAACCACATCACCAAGGAGCTGTATCCGACCGTTGCCAAGCAGTATAAAACCACCGCCACCCGCGTTGAGCGTGCAATCCGGCATGCAATCGAGGTTGCCTGGGACCGCGGCGATGTGGACGTTTTGAATTCTTATTTCGGTTATACCATTCACAACCAAAAGGGGAAGCCGACCAACAGCGAATTTATTGCCATGATTGCCGACCAAATTTGTCTAAAAATTAAAGCCAGCTAATTTCCTTTTTCGGCAGGCGCCTTTTTGGCGTCTGCTTTTTCAGTGCTTGTTTTTCGGTGCTCCTTTCGCCTTTGACCGAAAAAGGTCAATATTGAGCCGCAATTTAGCAGGATTAAAAGAGGGCGCGGCAATCGTCGACGACGGGCAGAGATAAAACACCCCGTTTTTTCGCCGCGCGCCGCTTCCCTTTCGGTTCCTTGAAAAAGCCGAAAAAGCGCTGTGATTTTGAGGCGGCTTTACCACAGACGGTTTCAATGCTTGACAAACCGTTTTTCTTGTGATATGATATGAAACGCCGAATTGAATAAGTCGGGGGTGCTGGAGCTGCGGCTTCGGCTGAGACGGGAAACCGAACCCTTTAACCTGATACGGATAATGCCGTCGTAGGGAGATTTAATTGTTTTTTCTCTGCCGAGCGGGACCTATTCCGTTCGGTAGTTTTAATTTCGGAGGAGATTTCAATGAAAAACAAAATGACCACCCGGCGCCTTTGCGTCACTGCCGTGATGCTGGCACTGGCAACCGTTCTGAGCCTGTTCAAAATTTACAAGCTGCCGCTCGGCGGCAGCATTACCCTGCTCTCCATGCTTCCCATTGTGTTGATTGCCATCAATTACGGGACGCTTTGGGGACTTTGCACCTCTTTTTTATACTCACTGATTCAGTTGGTGATGGGTATCGCTCTGGACGGGCTGTTGGGCTGGGGACTGACGCCGGCTATCCTCATCGGCTGCATTCTGTTTGATTATATTTTTGCCTTTTCCCTGCTGGGCTTAGCAGGTGTTTTCCGCCGTCGGGGCAACGTAGGAATCTGCCTCGGCGTCGCGCTGGCGCTGTTTCTCCGATTTTTATGCCACTTTATATCCGGCAGCATTTTCCACAATCCTTACTTATATTCCCTGTGCTACAACGGCTCCTACATGCTGCCCGAATTGGTCTTTACCCTGATTGGAACCGTTTTGTTGCTGCGCAACAAGAACTTTTGCCGCGTCGTACAAAGCGATATTCTCAAGGACTAAACCGTCCCAAAGGGATTGTCCCGAGATTTTCATGCTTATCCGTGTTCAAAGCCCGAGCCTTTAAGGCTCGGGCTTTTTTTCGGCTTTCGGACGTTTTGAACCGGATATCAAAGACCCTTGCACAATAGCCGGAAAGGTGTTTTGCGTATCGGCGGTCGGCTGAATTTCGTAAGTGCCGTAGCTTCCCAGAAGCTCCTGTATCGTTTCCGGACAGCCGGTATATGCGGAAGCCGACGGCGTTGGATCTTCCGAAAAGCCCGGTAACGGCGCCTTTGGTTGTTTCGGCAAAGAAGACGTCTTGCGCGTTGTTTTTTTCTTCATATTTTCCCCTCCCGTTGTAGTATGCCCCGCCGCACCTTTCAAAACCGGCGCCATTGAATTGATATGATTATATTTGCAATGTTTAAACGAGAATATTGCCAATTTCCATGCAATTCTTTTTAAGGTATCATATAATTAGCTTTAGGAAAGGAAGAGAAAAATGCAAGAAATTATTGACAGGATATCTCAAATCGGCGTTGTTCCGGTTATTCGCCTGGAAAACGCGCAGGATGCGACGGATTTAGCCGGTGCTTTAACACGCGGCGGTCTGCCCTGCGCTGAGGTCACTTTCCGCACCGCAGCGGCTGCAGATTCAATTGCGGCAATGCACAAGGCATATCCGGACCTGCTGATCGGCGCCGGCACCGTTCTGACGCCCGAACAAGCCGACACGGCCATTGCCTGCGGCGCACGTTTTATTGTCAGCCCGGGGCTTAACCCGAAAACCGTACAGCACTGCCTGAAAAAAGGGTACCCTGTCTTACCGGGAGTTTGTACGCCGAGTGAGGTAGAGGCCGGCCTCGATTTGGGGCTGCGGTACCTGAAATTTTTCCCCGCCGAAGCTGCCGGCGGTGTTAAAATGATTCGCGCCATGGCCGCCCCATACGGCAACGTTCGTTTCATGCCTACCGGCGGCGTAAACACCGACAATTTAAAAAGCTATCTTGACTGCAAGGCGGTTTTTGCCTGCGGCGGCAGTTGGATGGTACCGGGGGACCTGCTGGAGCAGCGCGCATTTGATAAAATTGAGGCACTGGTACGCACAGCAGCAGAACTGATAAAGGAGCTGAAAGCATGAAAAAGGTTATTACTTTCGGAGAGATTATGCTCCGGCTGGCGCCGGAGGGCTATTACCGTTTTATTCAGGCGTCTCAATACGGCGCCACCTACGGCGGCGGTGAAGCCAATGTGGCTGTTTCTCTTGCCAACTACGGGCTGGACACTGCCTTTGTTACCCGGCTGCCCGAGCACGACATCGGGCAAGCTGCCGTCAACGAGCTGCGTCGTTACGGAGTAGACACCTCGTACATCGCCCGCGGCGGCAGCCGCGTCGGGATTTATTTTCTGGAAAAGGGAGCGTCCCAGCGTCCCTCCAAGGTCATCTACGACCGGGCTCATTCGGCTATTGCCGAGGCACGCGAGCAGGATTTCGATTGGGAGCAGATTTTTAAGGATGCCGGTTGGCTGCATTTCACCGGTATCACGCCGGCATTGGGTGATAATGTTGCCGACATATGCCTTGCAGCCGTCCGAAAAGCGAAAGAGATGGGGCTGACGGTCAGCTGCGATTTGAATTACCGCAAAAATCTTTGGACCCGAGAAAAGGCAGGCGAGGTCATGGCTCGGCTCATGCCGTATGTCGACGTATGCATTGCCAATGAGGAGGACGCCGCCGATGTTTTCGGCATCCGAGCGGCCGATACCGATGTTACCCGGGGCACTGTCAACCACGATGGGTACCGAGAGGTTGCTCAAAAGCTGCAGGAGCGCTTTGGCTTCCGCTATGTCGCAATCACTTTGCGCACCAGCCTGTCAGCCAATGATAACGACTGGGCCGCCCTGCTGTATGACGGAAATGATTTTTATTTCAGCAAAAAATACCGCATTCATATCGTCGACCGGGTTGGCGGCGGAGACAGCTTCGGCGGTGGTCTCATCTACTCGTTGATGACCGGCAAAAGCGCGCAAGAAACCATTGAATTTGCCGTAGCAGCCAGCTGCCTGAAGCATACCGTTGAGGGCGACTTGAATCATGTCAGCGTCAGCGAAGTGGAAAAGCTCGCCGGCGGGGACGGCTCCGGCAGAGTTCAGCGCTAAAAGCGCGCCGAAAACGCCAAAAATCAATCTGCGGCTTAGACGAAAGTCTCAACCGCCCGGCTTGGGGCAAAGGCATAAGGATCGGCTTTTGGAAAACCCCAAAAAGGGCAGCTTGAGGGAAAAGCTCAAATGAGTTTTTCCGTGAAAAGCCCGGATAAGGGTCGACTTTAATTTGGCTCAATAGAATTTCAAAAAACAGGGGCGGTAAAAACTTTTCGTTTTTACCGCCCCTGTTTGCTCGTATCCCTTCGACGCACGGAAAATAAGCCTCTTGTTCTATCTTGCTGCATATACGGCGTCGGTCGCCGGGATCTTTGACCTTATGCTTTTTTCAAAAAGAACAATATAATGCCGCGTTTTCGCCGCCTTCGCGGGTTATTAAAGACAATCGTCCTGTTTCAAAAAAAGCCCGCCAAAATCAACAACAGATAGGCGCAGAGGATTCCATAACGGTCATCCTGCGGCGTACAATCCGCCGGCAATTCAAACGGCTCGGCACGGCTGCCGTCCAAGCGATTGATGCTACGCTGAACACCAATCACGCACCGACTCTCGGCACAACTGGAAAACGTAATGCTGTCGCGCAGAGACATCCCGCAGGTAATCACCTCGCCGCCGCTTTTACGCGCCAGTGCAACATCTGTTTCCTGCGCACTGTTGCAAACACAAAGCCGTTCACCGGCGATCTGTTCACGCCCGCTGCATCGATTGAGAAAAACTACCGCGCCGCACAGCCGAATCACCGCCGGACAGCGCTCAAAAAAAACAAAAAGGTCGCTGTTGCACCGGCCGACCGCCCGCCCGGCAGAAAACTCGCTGACGCCAACCTGTTTTCGCAAGATTTTGCAAACAGTCTTGCGAAAATCCCGGTCAACGCCGCGACCGATAAAAGCTGCCTGCAGCATTCGATTCCTCCCTAAATTGTTGTTCTTTTTTAAAATATCCCGCTTTTTTAAAATAATTCTTGCACTTTTCCCACTTTTTTGATATACTGTTTTTTGCAGTTGTATTTTCGGATAGGAACGGGCCGGCCCTGTGCGACGATATGCCGTGAACCATGTCAGGCGGGGAACCGAGCAGCATTAAGCGGATTTTATCGTGTGCCGCAGCCAGCCGACCCGTTCCTATCCGAAAATTTTTTTGCCGGTTGGCAGTGCAGCAGTTTTTGCTTTACCTGTCGGGCGACATTTTTACAAAAAAGACAAGGCTTCTGCCTTGTCTTTTTTTGTAACTACCTTTTTGATTTTACGGCGCCGGGTTCTGTAGACCCAATCCCCGCTTTCATCCCGGCGTTTTTTGCGCATTCATCTTACTCTGCGCCGGGATATGCCGAATCCGAAAAAACCGCCCTGCAAAGCGCCGCTGCGTTTTGCCGAATTTCATCAAATGCGCCGGCCTCGGCCAGGTGTGCACCGGCCAGCGTTGATGAAACGCCGATCCCGGCAGCTCCGGCAGCGAGAGCGACAAGCACATCAAGGCCGCCCGGCGGGAGAGCAGCGAGAAGCAGGCGGCCAAGGCCCGGCAGACGGACAAGCGGATCGAGCGGCTGGAGGTGGTCGAGGAGCCGCGCAAGGAGTGGGAGCTG
>CAKSSH010000044.1 GCA_934488695.1 uncultured Oscillospiraceae bacterium | reverse complement strand
AAGGTCATCATCTCTTGATAAACGCTCATAGAGTGCTGTAATCTTTGAAGTCCTTGACATTCTCTTATCCTCCTTTCCTTATGTAATCTGTTTTAGTATTAAAGATATTACCCTCTCTACTAATAGGAGAAAATAGAGGTACAAAGCGGAACTGTTTTTCAAGAAAATCAAAATATTTTTTTGAAGTACCAAGTCCGATTTTGATAGCCTATTTTCAATTTAGGAACGCATTATTTATCGTCCTACTAAAGTATAGCCCTCGGGATTGAAATTAACAACTGTGCACGAATGTCTCTCATGCTGCGCCGCGCGCCGTCCGCCCTACAGTTGACCGACGCCATGCAACAGAAAATGCAAAAAATCGAGCAGTGTATCCACTGCGGTCAGTGTGCCGCGCGCTGCCCTTACGGGCTGGATACGCCGGCGCTGCTGCAAAAAAATCTGGAGGATTATCGCGCAGTGCTCGCCGGTCAAGTTTCGATACTGTGACCGGACGCAGCCTTGCACAGCAGCTGTTTTTAAAAGTCTTTTATCCCAAGCCGGACCATTTCCGGACGAGCCAACAACTGCGACGCAAAAGTCATGCTGCCACTCTGAGCTTTGCCGTGCCAAGCTCCGGCATTTACGCGCCGGCGGCATAAATTAAAGACGATTTTCCGATACGAAAATATGATTTAAAAAAAGGAGTCGAAAGACTCCTTTTGTTGTTGATTTGTTCATATTTTTTTTGTACAATAAAAATAATCATTTAGAAAAGAAGGGAAAACCTTTTGAAACAATTTGCAAAATATGCAAAGCCCTACCTGCCCTTTTTCATTATCGGTCCGGTTTGCATGATTGTAGAGGTTGTCGGCGAGGTGCTAATGCCGAAATTTCTTTCCAAAATCATTGACGTCGGTATCGTAGAGGGCAACCTGCCTTACATCGGTCTTACCTGCGCCGGCATGATACTGACCGCTCTTTTTATGATGGCCGGCGGTATTGGCGGCGCCTACTTCGCTGCCCGAGCCTCGGTCGGCTTCGGTACCGATCTGCGGGAGGATATTTATCGCAAAATACAAGCCTTTTCCTTTTCCAGTCTGGACCGGTTTTCGACCGGTTCGCTGGTCACCCGTTTAACCAATGACGTTACCCAGCTGCAGCAGTTTGTCAACATGCTGCTGCGCATGTGTCTGCGTGCGCCCGGTATGCTGATCGGCGCTCTGATTGCGGCAATCAGTATGAATGCCCGTCTGGCTACCGTGCTTGCTGTGATTATTCCGCTGCTGCTCATCTGTCAAGGCATCATCATTGCCGTCGGGTATCCTCGCTTCTCCAAAATGCAGCAGCAGTTGGACGCACTGAATGCCAATGTGCAGGAAAACATCACCAATGTCCGAGTAGTAAAATCCTTTGTGCGGGAAGATTATGAAAAAGATAAATTTGCCCGTTCCAACCGAGCATTAAAGGACAAAAGTATCAGCGTTATGAAAATTATTTTGCTGACCGGGCCGATGATGACTCTGCTGATGGGCGCGGCTTCGGTCGCCGTTGTCGTGTTAGGCGGTAAAATGATTATCAACACGCCGGGACATATGAGTGTCGGCGACCTTACTGCTTTCATCACCTATGTCTCGCAAATTCTTTTCTCCTTAATGGCGCTCAGCATGCTGTTTATGATTTCCTCCCGGGCGATGGCGTCCGGCAAACGGGTGCTTGAAGTGCTCGACGAGACTACTGATTTGCGCGACCGCGTCGACGCCGACCCTAAGCTTTCGGTCACAAAGGGAGAAATTGAGTTTCGTGACGTCAGTTTTCGCTACTATAAAGACAGCCCCGAAAAAGTCCTGGATCATATAAACGTGCATATTGCCGCCGGCAGCACCGTCGGCATTATCGGCTCAACCGGGTGCGGAAAGAGCACGCTGGTGTCCCTGATTGCCCGGCTGTATGATGTGGACGAGGGCGCTGTTCTCATTGACGGTGTCGACGTTCGTGACTACCCGCTCAGCCACCTGCGCGCCGGCATCGGAATGGTTTTACAAAAAAACACGCTCTTTTCCGGCAGTATCGCCGAAAATCTGCGATGGGGCGACGAAAACGCCTCTGACGACGCAGTTGTTTCCGCCGCGCAAAGCGCCCAGGCAGACGGCTTTGTGCAGAGCTTTGCGGACGGTTACGACACGATTTTGGATCAAGGGGGCGTGAATGTCTCGGGCGGACAAAAGCAGCGGCTTTGTATTGCCAGAGCCCTTCTGAAGTCGCCGAAGATCTTGATACTGGATGACTCGACCAGTGCCGTTGACACAGCTACCGAGGCGCGCATCCGCACTGCGCTGAAGGAAAAGCTTGTCGGGGCAACCAAAATTATCATTGCTCAGCGTATCAGCTCGGTGCAGCAAGCGGATCGGATCTTAGTGATGAACGACGGAAAGATTATCGCCTGCGGCACCCACGAGCAGTTGCTTGAAACCTGTGCCGAATACCGCGAGATTTATGATTCTCAAATGAACAGCAATAAAAAGGAGGTGTCCTGCTGATGGCTGCAAGAACGCTTTCTCAATTACAGCAGCGCTACAACAGCACCTCAAGCCAAAAGAACGGGAAAGGCCCTATGCGCGTCGGGCCGTCGCGCGGCGGCCGGGCCGGTATGCATGCCGGCGGCAAGCCAAAGGACACCCGCCGAACTATCGGTCGCCTGATTTCGTACATGACTGCATACAAGGGTTTTTTGCTGTTGGCCCTGCTGTGCATGCTGGTGAGCACAGGCCTGTCTTTAGCGTGCTCGTATCTGCTTCGTCCCATCATCAACGGCATTGCCGACACAACGCTTTCGGCATCGGCGCGCCTTAAAGGGCTTGCGGCAGGCGCTGTATTGCTGCTTGCGGCGTACGCACTCAGCGCCGGCGTAAGTTACCTGCAAAACCGTGTCATGCTGCACATCTCTCAATCCGCTATTGAGCGGCTGCGAAACGACCTGTTTTGCAAGCTGCAAGCTCTGCCGGTTTCCTTTTTCGACCGGGAAAACACCGGCGAAATCATGAGCCGGTTTACCAATGATGTGGACAATGTCGGCACCATGCTGGATAACTCGGTCATTTCTTTGTTTTCCGGTGCAATCACCCTGGTCGGAACCCTTGTCATGATGCTTTATACCAACGTTTGGCTGACCGTTATCACGCTTGTTTTTGCGCCGCTTTTTGCGTTGAGCGGCATGAAAATTGCCACCTTCTCCAGAAAATATTACTCGGCGCAGCAAGCCTCTCTCGGTGCGCTGAACGGCTACATTGAAGAAAACGTAACCGGGCAAAAGGTTGTTAAAGTGTTTGGCCGAGAAGGCATCTGCCAGGAGGAATTTTCTCTTTTGAACCGTGATCTTGCCAAAAAGCAAGTCGGCGCACAGTTTTTCGGCGGAATTATGGGGCCGATTATGGGAAACCTCAGTCAAGTGAGCTACGCGCTGACGGCCGGTATCGGCGGTCTGCTTTGCGTTTTGCGCGGCTTTGATGTCGGCGGACTGACGATTTTTGTCAACTATTCGCGCCATTTTTCGCAGCCCATCAACACGCTGTCACAGCAAATGACCGCCGTTTTTTCAGCACTGGCCGGCGCCGAGCGGGTCTTTGACATTATGGACCGTACGCCGGAGGATCCCGACGCAGCAGATGCCGCTTGCACTCCGATCTCGGGTGAGGTCACCTTTTCCGACGTTTCCTTTGGATATCTGCCGGAAAAAATCGTTCTTAAAAATATTTCTCTGACTGCGCACCCGGGCCAAAAGATTGCTTTTGTCGGGTCGACCGGAGCCGGAAAAACCACCGTAACCAACCTTCTGAGCCGGTTTTATGATATTTCCTCCGGTCAAATACTGATAGACGGTCGCGATATCAAGCGTTACCCCCGTGCTTTTTTACGCAGTAACATCGCCATGGTTCTGCAGGACACGCACCTTTTCACCGGAACAGTCCGGGAAAACATCCGTTACGGTCGACCCGATGCCACTGACGAAGAGGTGGAGGCTGCCGCACGGGTGGCCAGCGCCCACTCCTTTATTATGCGACTGAGCGACGGCTACGACACCCTGCTGACCGGCGACGGGCTGAACCTTTCCCAGGGGCAGCGTCAGCTGCTCAACATTGCCCGCGCCGCAATCAGCCGCGCGCCGATTTTGGTCTTGGACGAAGCCACCAGCTCGGTAGACACCCGCACTGAGCGTCACATCGAGCATGGCATGGATCGGCTTATGCAAAATCGAACCACCTTTGTCATTGCGCACAGGCTTTCGACCGTACGAAATGCAGACGCTATTATGGTGCTTGAAAACGGCGAAATAATCGAGCGCGGCAGCCATGACGACCTTTTAGCACAAAAAGGCCGTTACTACGAGCTTTACACCGGCATGAAAGAATTAGATTAAGCCCAAGAAGAGGACACTGTCAGAGCCGTGTCCTCTTTTATTTTTTGCAAAAAAGCGGAGCACCGACGAGCATTTTACAAAACGGTGACTTTCTTTTTTTATTTTATTTTTTATCTTGACATATTCTGTCGAATGTGGTATACTTTCTAATCGAAATGAAGTCTTTAAAGCCAGTACAGAGAGACCGGCAAGATTTTTCAAAGAGTGAAATAGCTCATGAACTGTCTTGCTGTAAAAAGCAAGATTTTTTTGTTCTCGGCTTGAAAGGCTTAAAAAAATCAAGGAGGTACATCATGAAACTTATTTATGATGTCGAAAGTAAGCCGAAGTTCTGTCAACTCATCGTCTTTTCCTTTCAGCAGCTGCTGGCAATCATGGCAGCAACCATTGCCGTTCCGGCGATTATCGGCAACGGAATGACCGCATCTGCCGCTTTGTTCGGCGCCGGCATGGGTACAATCGTTTACCTGCTGTTTACCAAATTCCAAAGTCCCGTTTTCCTCGGCTCTTCCTTTGCTTTTATCGGTTCTATGTTTGCCGCCTTTGCAGGCGGTGTTTCCATGTCTCTCGGTTTTCTCGGCTTGATTCTCGGCGCCGTTTTTGCCGGCCTTGTTTACGTTGTGATTGCCATCATTGTAAAGCTGGCGGGCGTTCGCTGGATTAACCGGCTCATGCCTGCTGTTGTTATCGGGCCTACGGTTGCTATCATCGGCCTGTCGCTTGCGAAAAATGCTGTTGGCGATATGATGACGGCCGACGTCAGAGACGCCGCCGGAAAAATGGTCGGCTCCCCCTATATCGCGCTGATTTGCGCAATGGTGACGCTGTTTGTCGTTGTTCTTTGCTCAACCTACGGCAAAAAGACCGCCCGTTTGATTCCGTTTATCATCGGCATTGCCGCGGGCTATGTGGTATCGCTGATTTTCACCTTGATCGGTAATTATGCCGATATTGACGCTTTGAAGATTATCGACTTTGCCCCCTTTAAAGCTCTGCTGGAGGACGGTCAGGTTTCTGCAAGCACCTTTATTGCCGTGCCGGACTTCACGTTTATCAAAGCCTTCAGCGGCATTAAAGAGCTTAACGCCTCTTATGTCGGCACGATTGCAGTCGCCTATATTCCGGTTGCTTTTGTGGTCTTTGCCGAGCATATTGCCGACCACAAAAATCTTTCCAGCATCATTGAGCGCGACCTTCTTGTAAAGCCGGGTCTGTCCCGCACCCTGCTGGGCGACGGTGTCGGTTCTATGGTCGGCGCTCTGTTCGGCGGTTGCCCCAATACGACCTATGGTGAATCGGTCGGTTGTGTCGCCATCACCCGCAATGCATCGGTGTTGACAATTCTGGGAACCTCGATTATTGCCATACTGATTGCTTTTGTCTCTCCCTTTGTTGCCCTGCTCGATTCCATCCCGGCTTGCGTCATGGGCGGCGTTTGCACCACCCTGTACGGCTTTATCGCTGTCAGCGGTCTTAAAATGGTTCAAAAGGTGGATTTGGAGCAAAATCGCAATCTGTTTGTTGTATCGGTCATTTTGATTGCCGGTATCGGCGGTCTCTCGTTGACCTTTGGCAAGGTCACTGTAACCGAAGTCGCCTGCGCTCTGATTCTCGGTATTATCATTAATCTTGCTCTCTCGGGCAAGAAAGAGGAAGCTGCGGCTGACGACAACGCCGAAAAGCTTTAAGCTCTGACCTCCTTATAAAATGATACAGCCTCCGCCGAACGGCGGAGGCTTTCAACATAATCCCCGGGCGGCAAGCATATGCTTGCCGCCCGGGGATTTAGCATCTATCCTATTAAACCTTTTCAACCTTAATCATGTTGGTATTGCCCGAAGATCCGTTGGTCATGCCGCCGGTCACCACCAGGCGATCCCCTTTATGCAGCCCGAAGGTCTCAATAGCAATCTTTTTTGCCGTGTAGAACAAAACATCGGTAGAATTGAAAAAATCGCACCGCGCCGGCGTCACACCCCAAGACAGTGCCAACTTACGCCACGTCTTTTCATCCGTCGTCAGTCCCAAAATATCCGCCGGGCAGCGGAAACGGGAAACCATGCGCGCGGTTGCTCCCGACAGCGAGCAAACAGCAATCACACCGGCATGAATGTCAATCGCCATATTGCAGGTGGCGTGAGAAATGGCGTCCACAGTGTTTTTGATCTTAAACTCGGTGCTCAAAAAACGGTTAGCATAAGAAATTGTGCTCTCGGCATTTTCAATGATTTTCACCATCGTCTGAACCGTTAAAACCGGGTATTTCCCTGCCGCCGTCTCGCCGGACAGCATAACAGCACTGGTACCGTCAAACACAGCATTGGCAACATCCGATATCTCGGCACGGGTCGGCCGAACATTGTAAATCATGGATTCCAGCATCTCGGTTGCGGTGATCACACGTTTTCCAAGCAACCGACATTCCCGAATCAGCTGCTTTTGAATGGCCGGAAGCTCCTCAAACGGAATTTCAACGCCCAAATCGCCGCGTGCGACCATAATTCCATCACACGCCTCACAGATTTCCTCGATGTTTTCAACACCGGAACGATTTTCAATCTTGGCAATGACGTCGATATTATCACCACCATTTTCCGAAAGAAATTTCTTAACATCCAAAAGGTCCTGTTTGCAAGAAACAAAAGAGCAGGCTAAAAAGTCAATATCATTTTCGATACCGAACAAAATATCGCTGCGGTCTACATCACTTAAATATGCTTGTTTCAACACCTTGTCCGGAAAGCTCATGCTCTTGCGACTGCGCATTTCGCCACCCACCAGTGTGCGACAACGCACCTCGGTTTTCGTGGTGTCTACAACCTCAAAAATCAAAAGTCCGTCGCTAACCTTGATAATATCGCCCCGCTTCATTTCGGCCGCCATGTTTTTATAGCTGACCGAAACTCGCGATTCATCCCCGGGGACATCCTCCACCGTAAAGGTAAACGGAGCCCCGTCCTCTAAGGTAATGCTTTGGCTTTTAAAACTCCCAATTCGATATTCCGGCCCCTTGGTGTCCAACATAATCGCAATGGGCAGCCGCAGGCTTTCGCGCACCTTTTTAATAGTGCGAATCATTTCGCCGTGCTGCTCATGCGTCCCGTGCGAAAAATTCAGCCTTGCAACATTCATGCCGGCTTGACACATTTCGGCCAGTGTCTTTTCGTCGCAGCACGCCGGACCGACAGTGCAGATAATTTTCGTTTTTCTCATGCTTTCCCCTCCGGAGACAAGATTGCTGTTCTTTATTATTATAGCAATTTTGTCAAGGTATTTCAACCCCGGAAAAGCAAAAAGAGCCGTCGGAGTACGGCTCTTTTCGCTCTCTCTTTTGCAGCATACAGATGGCATATCAGCTGTGCAAAAGCGGAAAGTAATTTATGTGAAAATTACTTTGCAAATATCAAAAAACGGATTGATTTTTCCAATCATTTTTTGTATAATTATTATATCGCAATGATTGAAAAAGTCAATATATGGCTTTAAAAATTATAAACGATCATTTTCGATCATTTTTTTAAACGCTTCTGACTAAAACAGTATCTGAAAAGGAGGCGGCCTTGTGATTCGTGAAGAACGTCTTAGCAATATTCTGGACATTCTTTCCAAAGAGCGCTTTGCCAGCGTGGAGGAGCTGAGTCATCGGCTATTTGTTTCACCGCCGACCATCCGGCGGGATCTCTCTGAGCTGACACGCCGCCACGCCGTCATTCGGAGCCACGGCGGCGCCATACCGGTACCCGAAAACAACTCGGTGATTCCGATTGATTTTCGCAACGGTCAGGACATCCGAGGTAAAATTCAGCTTGCACGCCGCGCTGCTCATATGGTGCGGGATGGCGACGTGATTTACATCGATGCGTCGACCACAACTCTTCACATCGTCGATTACATCCGGGATCTTACGAATATTATTGTGATCACAAACAGCATTCAAGTGGCTCTGCTGCTGCGCAAATACAACATTACCGGTTACTGTACCGGCGGTGTGCTGATTGACAATTCAATGGCTTTTGCCGGCAGCTTTGCCGAAGCTACCGTTTCCAATTTTAATATTGATATTATGTTTTTTTCAACAATGGCTGTTAATCCAAACGGTTATATTGCCGATTATTCCGAAATGGAGGCGCACCTGCGCAAGGTAGCTCTAAAAAATGCCCGCCGCAGTGTTTATCTGGCGGATCGATCTAAATTTGAAAAAAGCTCTGTCTTTCATATTGCGCATCTCAATGAGATGGACCAAATTATCACCAATGCACCTTTGCCGAAATATTCCTGTGAAATCAGTGCAGAGGTTTTAATCGTAAAGGAGTAAACTTATGGAAAACGCACGTCTTGATTTGCTGACCTCGATCAGCGGTGAGAAAATTGACTCGGTGGCTCTTTGGGAAAAATACCGTCGGGAAGAAATCATGGTTTTGCTTGAAAATTTTATTTACGGTGTAAGACCCGCCGGGCGTCCGGATGACCTTTCCTTTGAAGTTCGCAGCAATATTGAAAACTTCCAAGGCTTGCCGATTCTTCGCCGGGATATTGATATTCGCTTTGGTGGCTATACCCTGCCTTTTTGTCTGTTTTTACCGCAGCAAAGCTACCATAAAAAACCGGTGCCGCTCTTTTTGCATATTTTGAACGAGCATCACCTGCAGCTGGAAGACCCTTGCAATCACCCGGTCAATGACTTTCTGCCGATCGATGCAATCACCGCCCGCGGATATGCGGTCGCGGTCCTGTCCACGCTGGACGTTTCACCGGACTGGACGCACCATTCTGAGTATAAAAAAGGCGTGTTTTACGCCCTGCAACCGGATACCTCCAAGCGCAATTCGCGCTCCTGGGCAACGATTTCAGCCTGGGCCTACGGGGCCAGTCGGGTTATGGACTATCTGGAAACCGATCGCGACGTTGAGCACACCAAGGTCGCCGTCATCGGACACTCCCGTGCCGGGAAAACCGCGCTTTGGGCCGGTGCGACCGACCCGCGCTTTGCCTGTGTGATTTCCAACTGCTCCGGATGTGCTGGCGCGGCCTATACCCGCGGCAAGCAGGGTGAACACATCCGGGACATCAACATCAGCGATTGGTTCTGCAAAAATTATCATCAGTATGATGACTATGAGGAAATGCTGCCCTGCGATCAACATATGCTGCTGGCTGCCATTGCACCGCGTCCGCTCTATGTGAAAAGCAACATCGAAGACCTTTGGGCAGGTCCGGATGAGGAGTTAAAATCCTGCAGATTAGCCAGCGCGGTGTATGAGCTGTATGGATTGCCCGGCCTTGTTTTGAAGGAGCCGCTGAAAATCGACGTTTCCTATGCCGATGGCACCATTGCCTATCACCGCGCCAGCGGAGATCATGATTTGAAAAGCACCGACTGGAAGCTTTATATGGATTTTACAGACCGTTTTCTCAAGGACTAAAATAAAAAGCCCGGCAGACACAAAAGTGTCTGCCGGGCTTTTGGTGCGCCATCTTTTCAAAAAAGGTGGACATGGAAAGCTCAATTTAAAGCAGCGCAGCTTCCAACGGATATTTTGTTTTTCACTTCTAAAGCACAAGCTCTGCTGCTACGATTAAATACCAAAAGCCGACGTCCCGGCTTTCATCCTCCGCCGCCAAATTCCCATCTCACCGTGATTCTTTTTATCGCGGCAGTCCGGCCAAAAATCAAGCGTGTTTTTCCGGCGCGTGCCAGTCAAATATCGGCTCCGGCCGACAAAAAGGTGTTTTAAAGAACCGATCTCCGACCGGTTCCCCCGTCCGAAGATGCCAAATGACCTGGATGAGGGCACAGATATCCTCCACACGGTGTTCATGCATGCCCCGCCGGAATATCCAGTACAAATTTTCCGGAACGCCTAACATCCGATATACCTCGGCAGCCGCAATCGTGGTCATATAAGACCCAACCGGATTAGCCCAACCGTCACTGGCCGCTTCAGAAACCAGCAAAACACGCGGTGCCACCAGTGCCTTGAGAAAATGCGAATCAAACGGCAATTCCTGTTCACGTCCGGCATATTGAGGAAGCTCCGGCCCAAACCAAAACGGGAAGGCGTTTACAATATCCTCCAGCGTTTCGCTGCGTGATCTTCGACCGGTTTCCGTTATTATTTCGCTGTGGATTCGATAACAGCCGCAGCTGCCGGCACAGGTTGAATTCGGGTTGACGATTTTTGCACGTTCGTCCAGCACACCGGCCAGCATGGCTGTTTTTCCGCCGCGGGAATGGCCGGTAAAAGCCACCAAGCTCAAATCGTCCTGCATAATCTTTTCCAGCGCATCCACACAGCGGGAATATCCCCACGCCCATGCGCCTAAGGCGCCAAAGGTGTATTCGGGGTAGGTTTCATATAACTGACCCTTACCGCGACCCTCTCCTTGGATATCGTGTGCCAGCTGGGTCCGGTCAAAGGTTACAAAGCAAATACCGTTTTGCAAAAACGGCTCCAAAAAAGCCTTATCAAAGTGATACAGGAAGCACATATCTCCGTCCACCAC
>CAKSSH010000043.1 GCA_934488695.1 uncultured Oscillospiraceae bacterium | reverse complement strand
GCTGAGCATTTGGCGCGTCGGTGATTTCGACCGGGGTGTCCATAATCTCATAAAAACGCTCAATCCCGGTCATGCCGCGTTGGAACTGCTCCGCAAATTCCACAATACGTCGAATGGTGGCAATCAAGGTGGAGACATACAACACATAGGCCACAAGGTCACCTGGAGAAATAAGCCCGTAATAAACGAAAAGACCGCCCCCGACAACAACGACCAAATACATCAATCCATCAAACAAACGGGTGGATGCGTTAAACAAGGCCATGTAGCGGTATGATTTTTTCTTAATAGCCCGAAATGCTTGATTGTCCTTGTCAAATTTTTGATTTTCGGTTTCTTCGGCGCAAAAAGCTTTGACCACCCCTTGACCGAGAAGGTTGTCTTCAATTCTGGCGTTCAGCTCGCCGATTTGTACTCGCTGCTGCCGAAAAACGCCGCGTAAGCGATGGTTAAGCTGGGTGGATACAACAGCCATGAGCGGAACGCACAGGAAAATGATCAGCGTCAGCAGCGGATTAAAGCTGCACAAAACGCAAAAACTGACGGTTATTTTCAAAAATGCAATGAAAAACTCTTCGGGACAGTGGTGCGAAAATTCGGTAACGTCAAAAAGGTCATTGGTGATTCGCCCCATAATCTGACCGATTTTAGTTTCGGAATAATATTGATGCCCAAGCTGCTGCAAATGGGCAAAGGCGTCACGCCGCATGTCTGTTTCGATATAAACACCCATAACGTGTCCCATGTCCGACATATAATATTGCGCTGCAGCGTCGATCAAACGAAGAACCAGATATAAAGCGCCCATACGGAAAATGAGCGGCAGCGTCAGCGATGCTAAATCGTTAACGGCAGTATTGGTAATGGTGCGCAAAATAACCGGCAGAACGAGATCGCAAAGACAGGTTAAGGCTGCACAGAACAGGTCCAGCGCAATGGTTGCGCGGTAGCGCCGTAAATAGTGACAATAGCGCCGGAACAATGTGATTTCGGAAGAACGTTTTTTATTCAAAAGTGACACCTCATAATAATTCTTTCAAGTATTATACCAGCTTTTTTTGTTTTTGTAAATGTTGAGGAGCGTTTTTTCAAAAATATCTGAGATACACCTTGAAGAAATCTGCAAAAAATGTTATAATAATTTTTAATTAACGATAGGTTTTGGAGGTAAATTTGTGGCAGCAAGCAATCGCAATTTTTTTGTACCGCAGCAGGAACTTGCGGTGCAACGGGAATATTGTAAGAAGGTACAGGCTTTGCTGGATTCGTCGTATCCGCCCGGGTACGAGCCGCGTGCATTCGTTCACTCTTACGGATGTCAGCAGAATGTTTCGGATGGTGAAAAGCTGAAAGGCCTTCTATGCGCCATGGGCTATGTTATGACGGACAAGCCGGAGGATGCCGATTTTGTGATGTACAACACTTGTGCCGTGCGTGAGCACGCCGAACAACGCGTTTACGGCAACGTCGGCGCCTTGAAAAATCTTCGGCGACGCCGCCCCGGTATGTTGATTGGTCTGTGTGGCTGTATGACACAGCAGAAGTCGGTTGCCGAAAAACTGAAAAAAAGTTTTCCGCAGGTCGATCTGATTTTGGGGACGCACGTGCTCCATAAACTGCCGCAGCTGGTGTATGAAAAAATGTCGGGCGGCGGCAGAATTGTGGATATCAGCGAGTCGGACGGCGTGATCGCCGAGGGATTGCCGACGGTTCGGGATGGCGGTGCACATGCATGGGTTCCGATTATGTACGGATGCAATAATTTTTGCTCTTATTGCATTGTCCCATATGTTCGAGGGCGTGAACGCAGCCGGAAAAGTGAGGATATTTTGGCTGAGATTCGAGGACTTGTTGCGCAGGGCGTTCGTGAGATTACGCTGCTCGGCCAAAATGTTAATTCTTACGGGCGGGAGAACGGGGAAATTTCTTTTCCGCAGCTTTTGCGCTCTATTGACGCGCTGCCGGGTGATTTTCGGATTCGCTTTATGACTTCGCACCCTAAGGACGCCGGCCGGGAGCTTATTGATGCTATGGCGGATTGTCCGAAGGTGTGTCGTCATCTTCATTTGCCGGTACAAAGCGGGTCGGACCGGATTTTGCGTGCCATGAATCGAAAATACAGTATTCGGGAATATTTGGATACACTGCGGTATGCCCGGGAGAGAATGCCCGAGCTTAGTCTGAGCAGCGACATTATCGTTGGCTTTCCGGGCGAAACGCAGGAGGATTTTGAGGCAACGCTTGCACTCATTAAACAGGTTCGGTATGATCAGCTGTACACCTTTATTTATTCCAAACGACCCGGCACGCCGGCCGCCGAAATGGAGGATCCGACGGGTGATGAGGAAAAATCCCGGCGGTTTCGGCAGCTTTTAAAGGTGCAGGAGGATATTGCGTATGCTAAAACGGCGGCGCGGGTGAATACCCTTGCGCATGTGTTGTGCGACGGGCCTGCCAAAGAGGATATCAGCATGAGCTGCGGTCGGGATGAGCACAACGGGATGGTGCTTTTTCGGCATGACGAGCAGGTTCGCCCCGGAGATTTTGTCGATGTCCGAATCGGCGCGGTGAAAGGCTACACCTGTATCGGAGAAATAGAAAGGAACGGATGAACACAATGGATAAAATTGAAACTTTGACACGGCAGCTCGGACAAGCGATCTCTGAGAGCGAGGCGTTTTTACGTTTGCAGCAGGCGCGTGAAGAAAACGACCAAAACTTGCAGCTGCAGGAGAAAATCAGTAATTTTAATTTGAAGAAAATTGCCTTAAATCATGAGACAAACCGTCCCGAGAAAGATGAAGAAAAAATTAGCCGGTTTGATCGTGAGATGCGTGAAATTTACGCGCAGATCATGGCAGAACCGACCATGACGGCGTATGCCGAAGCGAAGGATGGCATGGATAAAATCATGCAGGATATTCAGACTCTTTTGCGTCTGACGCTGGAGGGGGAGGACCCGATGACCGTTGAGCTTCCGAAAGCGGGAGGCTGTTCCGGTAATTGCAGCTCCTGTGGTGGCTGTCACTGAGGTTATCGACGCTTTGATTTTTAAAACAAAGGAGCGAGGATTTTGTCGAAAATTTCGCCGATGATGCGTCAATATATGGAAATCAAGGAACGCCATAAAGATCAAATTCTTTTTTTCAGGTTGGGCGACTTCTATGAGATGTTTTTTGATGATGCCATTATCGCCTCAAGAGAATTGGAGCTGCAGTTGACCGGAAAAAATTGCGGCATGGATGAACGTGCCAAAATGTGCGGCGTTCCATACCACAGCTGTGAATCTTATATCGCGCGCCTGATTGATAAAGGATATAAGGTTGCCATCTGTGAGCAGGTGGAGGATCCGGCAAAAGCAAAAGGACTTGTCAAACGAGATGTTGTACGAGTGGTTACGCCCGGAACGGTGATTGAGGGAAGTATGCTGGACGAGTCAAAGAATAATTTTATCTGCAGCATTAAGGTGGACTGCGGTGCGGCCGGCATTATTTTTGCGGATGTTTCTACCGGCGAAATTCGCGCGACTCAGCTTTCGGGCGGGGATATCGTAGTTAAGGTTGTTAACGAATTGAGCCGTTTTGCTCCGCGCGAAGTGCTGCTTTGCCCCAATAGCTCGCAGGACCAAAATTTAACACTGTTTATTAAAAACAAATTGATGGCGTCTATGACGGTTTCCGATAATGCGTCGCTGGATCCGAAGTATGCCGCGTCTATGGTGCTGCAGCAATTTAATTGCGCATCCTTGAGTCAAATCGGGCTGGCGGATAAAGGACTTGTTGTGCAGGCCTTCGGTGCGCTGCTGGATTATCTTCATGAAACGCAGATCAGCGGGTTGAGCCGCTTGAATCGCGTGGATTTGTATGAAGTGGATCAGTACATGGACTTGGATATGACCGCACGGCGCAATTTGGAGCTTACCGAAAGCATGCACAAAGGGGAAAAATACGGGACGCTTTTATGGGTAATTGACCAGACCGAAACGGCGATGGGACGTCGTTTGCTGCGTTCTTATTTGGAACAGCCGTTGTTGAGCGTCAGCGATATCATGCGTAGGCAGAACGCTGTAACGGAGCTGTATGAAAACAATCAAATGCGTGACGAGATTCGTGAAAAACTTCAGGATGTTTTTGATTTAAAACGCCTGATGACGCGGGTGGTGTACGGCAGCGTCACGCCGAGAGAGCTTAACGCTCTTGCGGATACGGCAATGCAGCTGCCTGAAATTATTGACCGGCTGCAGGGCGTTCAGAGCGAGCTTTTACGGGAATTATTGCTGAATTTAGATCCGCTGAGCGATGTTGAGCAAATGATTCATGCAGCGATTGACGATAAGCCCGCTCCGATTCTGCGTGACGGTGGGTATATCCGGCACGGTTACAATGCCGAGCTGGACACTTTGCGTGACATGCTCAAGGATAACAAGAATTTCATTTTAAAAATTGAAGCGGCCGAAAAGGAAAGGACCGGTATCCGAACGCTGAAGGTTGGGTATAACAAGGTGTTCGGCTATTACATTGAGATTTCCAATTCGTTTTTGGATCAGGTGCCGGAAGAGTATATTCGGAAGCAGACCTTGACCGGCGGAGAACGCTTTATCACTCAGGAGCTTAAGGACTTAGAGGCAAAGGTGCTGACTGCCGGGGAACGCTCTGTAGCTTTAGAATATGAGCTGTTCGGTCAGCTGCGCCAGCAGGTTTCGGCACAACTTGATCGGATTCAGCGTACTGCTGAGGCCCTTTCGGTACTGGATGTTCTATGTTCGCTTGCTCAGGTTGCCGTTAATAACAATTATGTTTGTCCAAGCCTGAGCAATTCGGGTACAATTCAAATCAAAGAAGGACGTCATCCGGTCGTAGAGCTGCTGACGCCGGTTCCGTTTGTTCCGAATGATACGCTGCTGGATGAACAGGAAAACGCCGTGGCAATCATCACCGGTCCGAATATGGCCGGTAAATCCACTTATATGCGTCAGGTTGCGCTTATTTCCATTTTGGCTCAAATCGGAAGCTTTGTTCCGGCAGCCAGCGCACAGATTTCAGTGGTTGACAGTGTTTTCACAAGAATCGGCGCATCAGATGATTTGGTGTCGGGCCAGTCGACCTTTATGATGGAGATGAACGAGGTTTCTTATATTCTGAAAAACGCGACGCGGCACAGCTTATTGATTTTGGATGAGGTGGGACGCGGAACCTCGACTTTTGACGGGATGAGCATTGCCCGTGCGGTGTTGGAGTATATCGCAGATAAAAATCGACTGGGCGCAAAAACGTTGTTTGCAACGCATTATCATGAGCTTTCGGTCTTGGAAGAAAGCTTTGATAATGTAAAAAATTACAATATTATGGTCAAAAAGCGGGGAGACGAAATCATTTTTCTGCGCCGTATTGTTCGCGGCGGCACCGATGACAGCTACGGGATTGATGTTGCTCGCCTTTCCGGGATCCCGGAAGCTATTATCTTACGCGCCAAACAAATTTTAACGGGGCTTGAAAGCGGACAGCCTGCCACGCCAACCGCTTCGCGTGCGGTACTGCCGCCGGCACAAACGTCTGAGGAAAAAGCGCAGGCTCAGCCGATTTTACAACGGCTGCATGACATGGATATTGATGTTTTGACCCCGCGCGAGGCAATCAACATTTTGTTTGAACTGAAAAAAATGGTCGATTGAGACGGAAGGGTGTGACAGCATGAGCGAAATTCGTGTACTTGATAAACATACAGCCGAGCTGATTGCGGCCGGCGAAGTAATTGAACGACCGGCGTCGGTGGTTAAGGAGCTTGTTGAAAACTCCGTGGACGCCGGTGCGCTTCACATTACGGTTGAAATTAAAAAAGGCGGTATTGAGCTCATTCGCGTCACCGATGACGGAAAGGGGATTGCTCCCGATGATGCGCAAACTGCTTTTTTGCGACATGCCACCAGTAAGGTGCATACGGCGGCGGATTTAGAGTCTATCGGTACGTTGGGCTTTCGCGGAGAAGCTTTGGCGTCGATTTGCGCGGTTTCCAGAGTGTCGCTGTTGACACGGCAGCGGGACAGTGAAATCGGCTGTCGATTGGAGCTTGCCGGCGGAGAAGTGACACTGAATGAGCCGGCTGGCTGTCCGGTCGGTACGACCATTATTGTGAAAAATCTTTTTTACAATACGCCCGCACGAATGAAATTTTTAAAAAAGGATGTTTCTGAGGCTAATGCAGTTGCGGCGATCCTTGAAAAAATCGCAGTTTCCAACCCTCAAATTTCCTTTAAGTTTATTCGGGACGGACGAGTGGATCTGCAAACAGTCGGTGACGGTCAATTACAGTCTGCCGTGTACGGCGTCTTCGGAAAAGCTTTTTATCAGACTTTGTTGCCGGTTGATTTTAACAGAAACGGTGTAAAGGTTACAGGCTTTATATCTAAGGCACTTGCCGCCCGCGGAAAACGCGGGATGCAGTATTTCTTTTTAAATGGCAGAACGATTAAAAGTCCGACAATGACCGTGGCGCTGGAGGAAGCATATAAAGGGTCTATTATGGTCGGGAAATTTCCGGCATGTGTGCTTCTCTTAACCGTTTCACCGTCGATTGTTGATGTTAATGTACATCCGACTAAGACCGAGGTGCGTTTTTCAGATGATCGAGTAATATTTGACGCTGTTTATTTTGCAGCCAAAGCCGCTTTATCCGGGGACGGCGCTGAGGCGTCAATTCCGTTGACACCGAAGAAACCGCAGACGACCCCGTTTTATACTGAAAAGGGGATTGGCTTTACAGCAAAAAGCGAACAGCTTTCATTGGATACTTCAAAAACAGCGGGGGAAAACACGCAAATAACTGCCGCACCGCCCCAATCGGTTTCCTTTTCCGGCGTGAGTGCACAGGATATGCTGCTACAGGATACGACTTTAGATGCAATCGATACACAAGGCGTTTTAAATCTGAAAAAATGGCCGAAGCATTCCGAAGAAAAGAAGCAGACAGCGATTTTTTCGGAGCAAGCCGGACCGGAGATTTCCGAACAGGTGGTGTTTGCACCGTTTCCGACGCCTTCGGCAAGCACGGACAAACAGGATGCGGTGTCAATGCAAGACACGGCATCAGAGCAGAGTGCGCCGCGATCTGCCAAAACAACCAAAGAGGATCGATTTGACGACGCGAAAATACTCGGAGAACTTTTTGAAACATATATTTTGTTGCAAAGTCGCGACGCGCTGTATCTTGTGGACAAGCATGCTGCGCATGAGCGCCTGATTTATAATCGATTAAAAGCGCAGGGAGACGGGACTGGTCGACAATATTTATTGGAGCCCTTAACGGTTAAATTTTCAAGAGACGAGTATGACGCACTGATTTCCTGTCAGGAGACGGTGGCGCGTCTCGGATTTGAAATTGATGATTTCGGCGGCGGAAATCTTATTATCCGGTCGCTTCCGCCGTTTACCGAGCCGGATGATGCAGCGGTGGTTCTTTCTGAAATTGCCGGCAATCTTTTGAGCTGTAAAAAAGACGTTACGCCGCAGGTGCTGGACCGTCTGTATCATACCATTGCCTGCCGCAGTGCAGTCAAGGCGCATGATCGCAGCGGCTGCGAGGAGCTTTCGTTTTTGATTGAATGTCTGCGTCAGGAGGCAGACGTGAAATTCTGTCCGCACGGCCGTCCGGTGACGGCAAAGATTACAAAATCGGAAATTGAACGTCGATTCGGCCGTATCCAGTAAAAAAGGGAGGAGATAGCTTGAGCCAGCCTTTGATTCCGCTTGTGGTGCTTTGCGGGCCGACCGCTTCCGGGAAAACGGCGCTCGCCGTCTCGCTGGCACAGGCGCTGGATGCCGAGGTGCTTTCGGCAGATTCTATGCAAATATACCGGCACATGTCGATTGCCACGGCAAAACCAACCTCAGCTGAAAAACAAGGGGTTGTTCATCATATGATGGATTTTTTGCCGCCTGCTTGTTCATACTCGGTTGCACAGTATTTAGCCGATGCACGCCGGACAATCCCCGAAATTGTCGGACGGGGGAAAAGAGTGCTCGTTTGCGGTGGGACAGGTCTATATATCAGCGCTCTTGTTGACAATCTCCAATTTGAACCGGAATCTCAGAGCGACCTGCGTCAAAGGCTTTCGGAAGAGGCTCATACACAAGGTGCTGACGCACTTTTAAAACAGCTTGCCGAGTTGGATCCGCAAAGTGCTGCGGCATTGCATCCGAACAATGTCGGTCGAATTATTCGTGCGTTGGAAATCAACTTAAAATTCGGTCACACGGTTGAACAGCATAATGCTCAGTCCCGTCAGCAGCCGTCCCCTTATCGTTCTTTAATGATCGGACTTGATTTCGATGATCGTGAGGCATTGTATCGGCGAATCGATCGTCGAGTTGACCAAATGCTGGCACAAGGGCTTGTCGCGGAGGCAACAGATTTTTACAAAAATTTCGGCGGCTGCAAAACAGCTGCTCAAGCAATCGGATATAAAGAGCTGCGCCCGTATTTGGAAAACAAACTCCCTTTAGCGGATTGTGTCGAAAATCTCAAACGAGCCACGCGTAATTATGCAAAACGACAGCTCACATGGTTTCGGCGCGATAAGCGAATTGTTTGGCTGAAGCCTGATTTGATGAGTGAAAATGAGCTGTTTTGCAAAGCACTTGATCTTTGCGTAAAGTTTTACGAAAACGACGGAAAACGTTGATTTTCGCCCCTGTTTGTGATAAAATAGAGAAAATATGGATAGGAAAGGATGCGGCGAATGAACAAGGCCTCCAAAATTGTTAAAACGCTTTTGCTGACCGCCTTGGGCGTTTTTGTGCTGGTCTTTATTGCATATCAGTTGTACCATGCGCTATATTCGCCGTATCAGACGCAATCGGTCACCTTGCAGGCGAGGGAAAACAAGCTGTCGGTGGATGGAATGTTTTTGCGTAACGAAGAGCCTCTGTCCGCTGCGCATGACGGGCTAATTGTACATTATCTTTATTCGGACGGACAGAAGGTTGGCGCCGGCGGAACGGTTGCTCAGCTTTATGCGTCTGACGACGATATTCGGTACTATGAGAAAATTCGCGAACTGGATCATAGAATTTCACTTTTAAAGGAGTCTCAGGATCAGTCCAGCGTGTTGGTGACCAACGCAGATCAAATTACCACACAGATCGGCAGCAAGATACGTGAGCTTTCTACAGCGGTATACACGCTGAACACAGAACAACTTAAAAGCTGTAAGGATGATCTGCAGGTCCTGTTTAATCGCCGCAATATTATTACCGAAAAAGAAAAAAACTACCAGCAGACCATTGCCGAAATCGAAAAACAAAAAAAAGAATTTGAAAAAAAAATAAAAACTGCTTTGAAAAATGTGACTGTCGCAAAGAACGGTATTATGGTGCTTTCGGCAGACGGGTTTGAAGCTACCGCCCGCTATGATCGATTGGCAGAGATGTCGCCGAACGATGTCGACGCTTTTATTCGGGAGGGGGCGCCCGAGGCAGTTCCCGGGAATACCGTTGGCAAGCTGGTGCTGGATTTCGACTGGTATTATGCGATGGTTTTGCCAATAGACGAACGCCGGTATGCCGAGAAAATAAAAGTCGGCACAGTATTGAAAATGCGCTTCCGGGACATTTCGGAGGATCCATGCACCGTTACGGTCCAAAGTGTTTCAACCGATGAGACCTCCGGAAAGATGTCGGTGATCGTCACTGCCAGTCAGATGACCGGAAAATTCTGCTCACTGCGCCGGGGAAAAGCCGAAATCATTTTTTCTTCCACTTATGGATATAAGGTGCCGAAAAGCGCGGTTCGTATTGTAGACGGACAAAAGGGCGTTTATGTTTTACTCGGCCAAAGCATGTCTTTTCGGAAAATCGAAGTCCTGTATGAGGAAGAAAATGATATTATATGCACCTCGGCTGCCGGAAGCGGTTCGCTTCGGCCGTATGACGATGTTATTGTGAAAGGAACCGATTTGTATGACGGAAAAACTGTCTGAAGCTAAGCTGGCCGAGAACCTGCGGATAATTCGCGAAAATATTGCGGCTGCAGCCGCACGCGGCGGGCGAAGCGAAAAAGATGTTCGGCTGATGGCGGTTACAAAAACCGTTTCGCCGGAGCTTGTTAACGCGGCAATCCGGGGAGGAGTGGACCTGCTTGGAGAAAATCGGGTACAGGAATACCTTGAAAAGCGGGATTCTTATCTGCCTGCCGAGGTCCATATGATCGGACACCTACAAACTAATAAGGTAAAATATATTATTGACAAGGTTAGCATGATTGAGTCTGTAGACAGCTTAAAGCTTGCACGGGAAATCGACCGGTGCGCAAGCCGCGCCGGTAAAGTCATGGATGTCTTGATTGAAGTAAATGTCGGGGGAGAGCTGTCAAAATCCGGAACTGCGCCGCAGGATGCGTTGTCGTTGGTGGAGCAAATTGCTGAGCTTTCCTCGGTCCGGATACGGGGGTTAATGACAATTCCGCCGATTTGCAGTAGCAAGGAGCAGAGCATGCATTATTTTTCGCTGCTTCGCCAAATTGCTGTTGACATCAGCGCAAAAAACAGCCATAATGTATCTATGGAGTTTCTTTCAATGGGTATGTCGCATGACTATGAGGCCGCTGTTGAGATGGGCGCGAATATTGTTCGGATCGGTTCGGCGTTGTTCGGACAAAGAAATTATCAATAAACAGATTATGAAAGAAAAGAGGTTTTAAACATGGGAATTTTCGGAAAGCTTTTCGGCGACCCTGAGGATGAGCAGTTTGAAAACGATCAACGGGACACAATTGGGGAGGACCTTATTGAAAACCACGGCAGTGATGATACGTTGGTTTCGTACGGGAACGAGCAAAATCGTAATCGTGTAGTGAATATTCACGCTACGACTCAGCTGCAGGTTATTTTAGTAAAGCCCGAGCGCTTTGAGGACGCGCGCACCATCGCCGACCATTTGAATTCCAAAAGAACGGTTGTTTTGAACCTGGAGTCTACAAACAAGGATGTTTCCCGAAGACTGATTGATTTTCTTAGCGGTGTGGCCTATGCCAATCACGGTCAGATCAAGCGGGTTGCCAATTCCACCTTCATCATTACCCCGTACAATGTGGCAATCGAAGGCGATTTGCTTGACGAGCTTGAGAACAGCGGCGTCTATTTTTAATGAAATCGGATATCGTTTTTCCGGCAAATTTCAACCGTGAGGAACAGCTGCTCGCCGCACGCGTTCAGGATTGTTTAACGCTTTGTTTGCGTAGACAGC
>CAKSSH010000042.1 GCA_934488695.1 uncultured Oscillospiraceae bacterium | reverse complement strand
GGCACAGGATAGTTGCTTTTTCGGCGGCTTCCCGGAAGCTGAGCGCCGTGTTTTCGGCGCTTTTCCGGCGTATTTTGACGAAAAGGAAAAAAACTTTCCGATTGTCTGTATTCGTGCAAAACATTCGCGTCCGCTGTCACACCGGGATTTTCTCGGGGCTTTGATGTCGCTTGGAATCAACAGAGAAGCTGTTGGGGATATTTTGGTTTCCGACGAGCAGAGTTTTTTGTTTTTAACGGAAACGATAGCGCAGCATGTTCTTGATAATCTTCGGAAGGTCGGAAACGTCGGTGTTTGCCTGAGCTTGTGCGAGCCGCAAGAGGCCGGCACGCTTCAACCTCGTTTTTCTCAGGAAAAAGCCATTGTTTCTTCTTTGCGTGCAGATTGTGTAACTGCTGCATTAGCACAGAAAAGCCGTGCCGAGTCGGCCAAACTGATTACCGGTGAGCTGGTACAGCTGAATCATGCCCCGCTTAAATCTGTTTCGACGTCGGTTTGTTCGGGTGATGTGCTTTCCATTCGGCGCGTTGGGAAATTTTTAATTGGGGATGTTGAGACAACAACCAAAAAAGGAAGATTGGTGCTGTCGTATAAAAAATATATTTAACAGGAGGGTTTCCCGTGTTGACTATCAGCGATATCAAAAGTAAGAAATTTGAAAAGAGCGCGTTCGGGTACAAACCGGAAGATGTTGAAAATTTTTTGAATGACATTATTGACCTGATTTCGACCATGGAAAAAGAAAAAGCGCAGGCCGATCAAAAGCTGTTGGTGCTTGCTAATAAAATCGAAGAGTACCGCAATGAGGAGGACAGTCTGCGACAGGCGCTTCTCGGTGCGCAGAAATTGGGAGACAGTATTTTAAAAGAGGCCAAAAACCGCGCTGAAATTTTAATGCGCGACGCTACAATCAAGTCAGAAAACATTGTGAAAAACGTCAAAGACGAGGTTAAGCGGGAAGAAGTAATTTTGAATAAAATGAAGCGCGAGGTGGACGCTTTCCGCAGCAAGGTTTTGACCTTGTATAATGCTCAGGTGGACCTTGTTAAGAGTCTGCCCGAGATTGAACGCGAAAAAATCGAGGCAGCGAAGCAGGCTGTGGCCGAGCAGGTCCGCGTGGAAAAGGCCGATGTTGTGCAAGAGGCGCCCGAGGTGCAGGAGAATGTACAGCAGGACACGCCTGAAGCGGATCCTGATACCACTCAGGAGGTACAGGAGCCTTCTGTCGAGCCGGCTGCTTTAACTGATGACCAACCGGAAAAAGCCGAAGGATTTCAAATAAGCAGCGGGTTCCGGTTTAGTCGCTTTGATGAGGAGTCCAAAAAAGAATCCAAGTTTGGGCCGTTGAAATTCGGAGACAGCTACAACTTGGATGACGATAATAAAAAGAGATAACACATATTAGGAGAGAACCGACATGCCACAGGATTATAACCAGACGCTCAACCTGCCTAAGACCGATTTTGCCATGCGGGCCGGTCTTCCGCAGCGTGAACCCAAACTGTTTCAGGATCAGGATGAGCAGGATATTTACGGTAAGATTATTGAAAAAAACAGGGATAAGCCGAAATACGTGCTGCATGACGGTCCGCCGTATGCCAACGGAGATATTCATCTCGGAACCGCTTTAAATAAGGTTCTGAAAGACTTTATTGTCAAATACAAAAACATGAATGGGTTTTGTGCGCCTTATATTCCTGGTTGGGATACTCACGGCTTGCCGATCGAGTTGAAAGCCATTAAAAAAATCGGGGTGGATCGTGCGGCGCTTTCGCCGGTTGATTTACGTCGGCATTGCCGCGAATTTGCACTTTCCTTTGTTGATAACCAACGCAATCAATTCAAGCGTTTGGGATCAATCGGGGATTATGCCAATCCGTATTTGACTTTAAAGCCGGAATTTGAGGCTAAGCAGATTGAGCTTTTCGGTGAAATGGCGCAGAAGGGGTATATTTATAAAGGACTGAAGCCGGTTTATTGGTGCCCGACCTGCGAGACAGCATTAGCTGAGGCAGAAATTGAGTATGCTGAGGATCCTTGTTATTCCATTTATGTAAAGTTCAAGGTGACGGAGGATCACGGAAAGCTTGCAGAGCTTGGCGCAGATCTTCAAAACACATATTTTGTTATTTGGACAACAACCACCTGGACGTTGCCTGCTAACCTTGCTATTTGTGTCGGGCCGGACTATACCTATGCCTGCGTTCGCGCTAACGGCGAGTGCTATATCATTGCCGAAGAGCTGATCGAGCCTACGATGCAGGCGGCCGGCATTGAAAAATATGAGATTCTCGGTCGGGCGAAGGGACGCGACTTGGAATTGATTGAAACGGCACATCCGTTCTTGGATCGGATGTCTTTGGTAATTGTCGGTAATCATGTTACGTTGGAGAGCGGCACCGGCTGCGTTCATACAGCGCCGGGGCATGGTCTTGAGGATTTTGAGGTTTGTCGAAATTATCCGCAGATCTCGATTGTTGTCCCTGTTGATGCTAAAGGATATTTAACTGAAGACGCCGGTGTTTTTGCCGGACTTTCGACGAAGGACGCCAATAAAGCGATTGCACAGCATCTGGAAGAAACGGGTGCTATGTTTGCGATGCAAAAAATTATTCACCAGTACCCGCATTGCTGGCGCTGTAAGGAGCCGGTTATCTATCGCGCGACTAAGCAGTGGTTTTGCTCTATTGACGGTTTCAAGGACGAGGCCATTCGAGCCATTGAGGGAGTCCGCTGGATTCCGGAATGGGGAGAAGAGCGGATTAAGGGAATGGTGCGTGACCGTAGCGACTGGTGCATTTCCCGTCAGCGGACATGGGGCGTTCCGATTCCTATTTTCTATTGCGAAAAATGCGGCAAAGAACATATTGATAAAGACAGTATTCAAGCGGTTTCCGAGCTGTTCAGACAGCATGGATCGGATGCTTGGTATACCATCGACGCAGCTGACATTCTGCCGAAGGGAACGGTTTGCAGCTCCTGTGGTCACCATATCTTCCGTAAAGAAACCGACATTATGGATGTTTGGTTTGATTCCGGTGTTTCGCATGCTGCGGTTCTGACCCAGCGCGACGGCGTTCATTGGCCGGCCGACCTTTATCTTGAGGGGCACGACCAATATCGCGGTTGGTTTCAGTCCTCCTTGCTGACTTCGGTCGCCTGGTCCGGCAAAGCACCGTACAAAGCTGTCTGTACCCACGGTTGGGTGGTAGACGGTGAGGGTCGTAAAATGTCTAAGTCGCTCGGAAACGGTATTTTGCCCGAGGAAATCATTAACCAATACGGTGCGGATATCCTGCGTCTTTGGGTTGCTTCCTCGGATTATCACGCGGACATTCGTATTTCTCCGGATATTTTGAAGCAGCTTTCAGAAGGTTATCGTAAAATTCGCAATACCGCGCGGTTCATTCTCGGAAATCTTTTTGATTATGACCCGGAGAAGGATGCCGTCCCGTTTGAACAATTACATGAAATCGATATGTGGGCGCTGCTTCAGCTCAACGAATTAATCGAAAAGGTTTGTCGCGCGTATGATGCGTTTGAGTTCCATCAGGTATACCATTCTATTCGCAATTTCTGCGTTGTGGATATGTCTAATTTCTATTTGGATGTTTTAAAGGACCGCCTGTATTGTGAAAAAGCAAACGGGGCGGACAGACGTGCCGCGCAAACAGTTATGTATGAAATCATCAGCGCGTTGACGCGTCTGCTGGCGCCGATTTTAGCCTTTACTTCCGAAGAGATCTGGCAGGCTCTTCCACATCGCGCTTCTGACCGTGCAGAGAGCGTTTTGCTTAACGATATGCCTAAGCCGTCCGCTTATTCATTTTCTGCAGATTTTGAAAAACGCTGGGAGATGCTGCGCACGGTCCGGGATGCCGTGAAAAAGCAATTGGAGGATCTGCGCGCGCGCAAGGAGATCGGCTCTTCTTTGGACGCAGCCGTGGTGTTGTATGCGCAGGAGGACTTGTACGAGCTGCTGCAATCTTTCCGTTCTCTGCTTCCGCAGGTGCTGATTGTTTCGGCTGTTTGGCTTGAGAACGCCTCCGGCGGTGTTTCGGACGAGATTTTGCCACAGCTTGGCATTTCGGTTGAAAAGGCCGGCGGGCATAAATGTGCACGTTGCTGGACATACAGTGAATCTGTCGGTAAAAATGAAAAATATCCGGAGGTTTGTGAGCGCTGCGCCGGCGTGCTTGGAAAATAAAATTCAGGGACACATGTTTTCGGCATGTGCCCCTGAAAGCATGAATAGGAGGAAACGCGTTTGAAAACATCGGTAGCCGTGCTTAAATTATGGAGCTCTCTTGCCGCGCTTCTTCTGATTGGTATAGACCAGCTTTTAAAGCTTTGGATTGCCGGCACAATGCAGCTTTTTGAAAGCATTCCGGTCATTCCCGGCGTGTTGCACATAACTTATGTGCTGAACGATGGGGCCGCATTCAGCTTTATGGCAGGGCAATCCTGGCTTTTGTGTGGGGTCACCTCGCTGCTGATGGTTGTTTTGACTTGGCTGTTTTATTCGCGTTTTGTGCGTCAGCCGTTATGCATATACGGTATTGCATTGATTCTTTCCGGCGGTATCGGAAACTTGATTGATCGAGTTTTTCGCGGCGAGCGGTTGTTTCATGGTCGGGTAGTAGATTATGTGGATTTTCGATTGATAAATTTTGCCGTTTTTAACTTTGCTGATTGCTGCGTCGTGGTTGGAACAGGCCTTATCATGCTGTACTTGATTTTATCTGACAAAAAAAAGAAACAGAATGCCCCACCTTGCGAGGACGCCTGCCATGAATGAACAATGTTATTGTTTTTCGGTGGAGCCATCCGAGGAAGGAGAACGGTTAGACCTTTTTTTATCTGAAAAGCTTTGCAACTTTACACGGAGCTATTTGCAAAAGGTGATTCAAAACGGCGGCGTTACGGAGAGCGGAAAACCGCTTTTGAAAAGCTATCGCGTTTGTGCGGATGATGAGATTGTTGTTTCTGTACCACAGAATATAGAACCCGAAATAGTTGCACAAGATATTCCGCTTGAGATTGTATACGAGGACACAGATTTAATCGTCATTAACAAACCAAAGGGAATGGTGGTGCATCCGGCTCCCGGAAACCCGGACGGAACGCTGGTTAATGCATTGATGTTTCATTGTCACGGGCAATTGTCCGGTATCAATGGGATAAATCGCCCGGGAATCGTTCATCGCATTGACCGGGACACCAGCGGACTTGTTGTTGCGGCAAAAAGCGATGCTGCGCATTTAGGGCTTGCACAGCAATTTTCTGTTCATGAGATACAGCGGGAATACTACGCAATAGCATATGGGCATTTTCAAGAAAATACCGGAACGGTCAATATGCCGATTGGCCGACATAAGACCGATCGTAAAAAAATGGCTGTTGTTTCGGAAAATGGGAAGAATGCCGTTACCCACTACACGGTTTTGGAATCGCTTGAAGGATTTACATATTTGAAATGCACTCTTGAAACAGGGCGCACGCATCAGATTCGAGTCCATATGGCGGCTTTAGGGCATCCGCTTGCCGGAGATGCGGTTTATGGTCCGAAAAAAGTGATTACAGCACTACAAGGACAATGTTTACATGCAAAGGTGTTGGGCTTTACACACCCAATCACCGGGCAACAACTTGTTTTCGATAGTACGCTGCCGGATTATTTTTCCGATTTTTTGCGTACGTTGAGGAATAAAACAGTCGTGGAGTATGCCGCCCGGCCGTAAACAAATTTTAGGAGGAAGATATAATGCAGGAGTCTGTCAAAAAAGAACTGCAAAAACACGCATGTAATATCCGAATCGGAATAATCGAAGCGGTGCACAGCGCAAAATCGGGGCACCCCGGCGGTTCATTGTCAATTGCGGATTTGTTAAGTTACCTTTATTTTTCCGAAATGCGGGTGGATCCGAACCGGCCGAAGGACGAAAATCGTGACCGGTTGGTGCTTTCCAAGGGGCATTGTTCGCCCGGGCTTTATGCGGCGTTGGCTGAAAAAGGGTATTTCCCGGCTGAAGAATTAAAGACCTTTCGTCATATCGGCAGCCGCTTGCAGGGCCATCCGGATATGAAGGGCGTTCCCGGTGTTGATATGAGCTCCGGGTCGCTGGGGCAGGGTATTTCTGCGGCGTGTGGCATGGCACTTGGCGCTAAAGTGCTTGGAAAAGATTATCGCGTTTATGCAATTCTTGGCGACGGAGAGTGCGAAGAGGGACAGGTTTGGGAAGCGGCTATGTTTGCCGGTCATAAAAAGCTTGATAACCTTTGTGCTATCGTAGACTGGAATGGTTTGCAAATTGACGGTACGCTGGATGAGGTTTGCTCTCCACTGCCGCTTGATAAAAAATTTGAAGCGTTCGGCTGGAATGTGATTTGCATTGATGCACACGACTTTGAGCAGTACGAGACCGCTTTTTCGGCAGCTCGTGATTGTAAAGGAAAGCCGACGGTTATTATTCAGAAGAGCATCAAGGGCAAAGGTGTTTCTTTTATGGAAAACTCGGTCAGTTGGCACGGTGCCGCTCCGAACGATGAGCAGTATGAGACGGCAATGTGCGAACTGAAACATGCTTATGCGGGATTGGAGGCGTAAAAATGGCTGATTTGGTAAAAAAAGCAACCCGCGAGAGCTACGGTGAAGCACTCGTTGAGCTTGGTAAAGAAGTAGATAATTTGATCGTTTTGGATGCGGACCTTGCTGCCGCAACTAAAACCGGCGCCTTTAAAAAGGCGTTTCCGGAACGTTTTTATGATTGTGGTATTGCAGAATGCAATATGATGGGCATTGCGGCCGGGCTTTCAACAACCGGCTTGGTTCCGTTTGCCAGCACCTTTGCTATGTTTGCGGCCGGCCGAGCATACGAGATTGTCCGAAACGCCATCGGTTATCCGCATATGAATGTTAAAATCGGTGCGACGCATGCCGGTATCACTGTCGGAGAAGACGGCGCCACACACCAATGTTGTGAGGATATTGCTTTAATGCGTACAATTCCCGGAATGGTGGTTTTGAATCCCAGTGATGATATCGAAGCAAAGGCCGCGGTCCGTGCCGCATATTTGCATGAGGGCCCGGTCTATTTGCGCTTTGGCAGACTGGCTGTTCCGGTGATTCATGACGGAAAAGAAAAATTTGAGATCGGCCGTGGCGAAGTGCTGCGCGACGGAACCGACGTCAGCTTGATTGCCACCGGCTTGGAGGTTTCTCAAGCGCTGGAGGCTTATGAGATTTTAAAAGAGCAGGGCGTCTCGGCAAGAGTTATCAACATGCACACTATTAAGCCGTTAGATCAAGAGCTGGTCATTCGTGCGGCTGCAGAAACCGGCGCTGTGGTAACTGCCGAGGAACATAGCGTTATCGGAGGCTTGGGGGATGCGGTTTGCAGCGTTTTATGTGAAAATCAGCCAACTCCCGTGGTGAAGATTGGTGTACAGGACCGGTTTGGCTATTCCGGCCCGGCCGCAAAGCTTTTGCCGCTTTTTGGTTTGGACGCGCAAGCCATTGTACAGGCTGCCTTGAAAGCGATTTCGCAAAAATAAAGCAAGCTGTAAGCGCGATTATGGTATTCTCTGTTGTTTTTGTTTTCATGCCCGTGAAGAAATAAAACAAAAGCCGCAGCCCTTAAATAAGGGCTGCGGCTTTTTTTGGGTACAGTAAAGTGTTTTAAAACACCGACTTTTAATTAAAGAAAGCGTCATGAACCACACGAGCAGCTTTTTCGCTGTCATCTACATCAATAATTACCGAAATCTTGATTTCGCTGGTTGAAATCATGTCAATATTAACATTGGCATCGGATAGGGCCTCAAACATTTTAGCAGCCACACCGGGATTGCTTTGCATGCCGGCACCGACAATAGAAACCTTGGAAAGGTGGTCTTTGGTGACGATGTCGCTACAGCCGAGCAGATCGCGGTTTTCATTTAGGATCTCCAATGCAGCGTCTAATTGGTCGTGGTGCACCGTGAAGCTGATATCCTTGCTGTCGCCGCGGCCGACCGATTGTAAAATAATATCAACATTAATTTTCTTGCCTGCCAAAAGAGAAAAGAGCTTAAAAGCGACGCCAGGCTTATTGGCAACACCAACAACAGCGATTTTGCAAACATCATTATCAACAGCGACACCGCGCACTAACAGCTTTTCCATTTTAACGACCTCCTTGACCTTGGTTCCGGGCGTTCTTTCAAGGCTTGAGAGCACCTCAAGCTCAATATTGTATTTTTTAGCCATTTCCACCGAACGATTATGCAGCACCTGAGCTCCAAGGGAAGCCAGCTCCAGCATTTCATCGAATGTGATTTCTTGAAGCTTTTTCGCCGTCGGAATTTTACGCGGATCGGCGGTGTAAATGCCGTCTACATCCGTGTAAATCTTACAAACATCGGCATGCAAAGCAGTGGCCAATGCTACAGCGCTTGTATCTGAGCCGCCGCGGCCGAGTGTCGTGATGTCGTCGTACCGGTTAATCCCCTGGAAGCCTGCCACAATAACAATATTCTTTTTAGCGAGCTCGTTTTGAAGTCGATCAGCGGAAATGTTGGAGATGCGGGCATTTCCGTAGTCCGAGTTGGTTTTAAGACCGATTTGCCATCCGGTCAGCGAAATGACCGGACATCCCATAGCCTCAATCGTCATTGCGAGCAGCGCAATGGAAATTTGTTCGCCGACCGAAAGCAGCACATCCATTTCACGCTTGGAAGGGGATTTGTTGATCTCACGCGCCTTTTCAATCAATTCGTCGGTGGTATCTCCTTGTGCAGACACCACAACAACGACGTCGTTTCCGGCTTTGTAGGTATCGGTGATGATGCCGGCAACATTACGCAACCGTTCTGCGTTGGCAACTGAGCTGCCGCCAAATTTTTGTACAATCAATGCCATGATAAAAACTCCGTTTCGTTTCTGTTAGCTTTGAAGAACTCGAAAAGCAGCCAAAAGCTTGCTGCCGTTTTCCTCCACTGTTTTTTGCGCTTGCTCAAGCTTTTTATGAGAAATAGGGGGTGTTATCACCCAAAGCTCATCATCGCACTGCGCAGTAGAAACCGCTTTGCCGACAATGGATTCCAGCAGCGGAAGCACGTCACTCTTAGACAGGCGCAACATATAGCTGAAAACAATGTCGCGGTAATCTGTCACCGCTCGGCGTTCTCCTTGCTGCCAAAGCGGCGGCTCGGTGTCTGGAACATGATAAATACATTCTGCCAAATCGGAGATGACCGCGCTGGCTGTCGGCAGTTTTCCGGCGCCGCGCCCGTAAAAAGCTACATCGCCGACAGCGTCTCCTCGGACGGTAATGCCGTTAAATACATCACGGATATTGTAAAGACGGTTTTCTTTTGTCACCAGCATGGGGGCAACAACAGCTTGAATCTGCCCATTTTCCAGCTGATTACAGTATGCAATAAGCTTCATGGAGCAGTTGAATTGTTCGGCCGCTGCAACATCTTGGCGAGTGATGTTTGTGATCCCTTCTGTATGCACCTCGTCCGGATAGACATGATAACCCGAGATCAAGGAAGAGAGAATGCATATTTTTCGGCAAGCGTCCTGTCCTTCCACATCGGCGGCCGGGTTGCGCTCCGCATAGCCGAGGCGTTGCGCCATTTTCAACGCATCTTCAAAGCTCATTTTCTCTTCAAACATTTTTGTGAGAATGAAATTCGTGGTGCCGTTCAAGATACCTGCAATTTGTTCAATGCGATTGCCGATAAGGCAACGACGCAGGGGACGAATAATCGGGATACCGCCGCCGACGCTGGCTTCAAACAAGTACAGCACGCCGTTTTTTTGCGCAATCTCCAAAAGCTCTGCACCTTTTTGCGCGACCAATTCCTTGTTTGAGGTGACTACGCTTTTTCCGGCATTAAGAAGCCTCTTGGTGTATTCGTATGCCGGGTCCAGTCCGCCGATAACCTCTGCAACGGCGGTAACCTCAGGGTCGGTAAGAATTTTTTCAAAGTCCGTAATAAATTTTTCGTCGAACGGGGTGCCGCTGTGTGTCCGAATGTCCAGAATGTACCGAATATCAACCGAACAGCCGATCCTTCGGCAGATATTGTCCACATTATTGTAAAATGCTTCAACAACACCGGAGCCGACAACACCATATCCCATAACGGCAATTTGATGTTTTTTCATTATATTCACCGCTTTCATCTTTGATCCTTGCTTTAAAATTGAATGAGTTTTGCTTCAATCACATCTTCAAGACTGCGTAAAAGCTCTACAGCACCGAAAATTTCTTGTGAAATCTTGTTGTTCCGCATGGATATGCATACCGGAGCAACACCGCTAATGGGCATGCTTTGATTAATGGTCAGCACATTGGCGCCGACCTTTCTCAGAATATTCAACACCGAAGCCAGAACTCCCGGATTGTCTCGAAGACTTAGATAAAGAGTCAGGGTTTGTGCGCGCTCGGTGTCAAACGGCTCTATGCAGTTGCGATAACGATAGAATGTGCTGCGGGAAAGCCCGACCGCTTCGCAGGCCTTGGTGGAGCTTTTGACCATGTTTTTAGCAAGAAGCTCTTTGGCCTCAACAACCTTGAGAAACACTTCCGGCAAAACGCTTGCGTCCACCACAAGATACTTCGGATTTTGTGCCATAAGATACCCCTTTCGCAAAACTGTTTCATGCAATGATACAATTGTACCGCATTTAAGAACAAAAAACAAGATGACAAAATGTTCATATTTGCACGAAAAAAAGCAAGTAAAACCGGCTTTTTGAATAAATATGAAAAGAAAAGGAGGGGGAACCGTGTGACAACGACACATAAAGCTTGGGTAAAGCATGTGCTCTATATGCTTGCGGGTATATTGATTTTTTGGCTTTTTATGCGTTATGCATTTCGATTTTTGTTGCCGTTTTTAATCGCCGGGGCTTGGGCAGCGTTGATACGCAAGCCGGTTTTGGCCCTTGCAAGACGCACATCGCTTCATGAAAAAGCGTGGTCTATGATTTTAACGGCGTTTTCGGTGACTGCAGTGTCTGTCGGATTGTATTTTTGCATTCGCGCGCTGTTATGCAAGGCTGATATGTTTGTCGCGCAGCTGCCGGAGTTTTATTGCCGCCATATTATGCCTGCTTTTTTATGCATTTTAAAAAAGGTTTCTGCATTTTCCGAAAAAAACGCCGTTCTTGGCAGTTTCATCGGCGCTTTTCTGGAGAAGGGCCGGCAGCATTTGTTCGACCTTCTTTATGAGATATCGCTTCGTTTGGCGAACATGGCGGGAAAATGGGCGCTTCGGGTGCCGGATGTATTTTTGTTTTTGTCGGTGACTATGGCAGCAGTTTTCTTGATTCATCCGGATTACGAGCGCATTATGCGCGCCGTTCGATCAAAATGCCCCGACAGAGTGCTAAGGAT
>CAKSSH010000041.1 GCA_934488695.1 uncultured Oscillospiraceae bacterium | reverse complement strand
CCCTTATACCATAAGCGTCAGTTACTCCGCTTCCTTTTGCGAAGAGGGGAGTTAAGGTGAGTCTTTATGACGCCGTTTATACAAGACAATCGGTTGACCGGATAGACAGCATATCCACCGAAAGTCAAGCCGAGTTTTGTAAAAAGGAAGTGGTCGGACAGAAATTAAAGGTATATACGGACAAGGGCTATAGTGGCAAAAATATTGATCGTCCTGCATTTCAGGAGCTTATGCGGGATATCGAAGCCGGTATCATTCGCCGTGTTATCGTCTATCGGCTTGACCGTATCAGCCGGTCGGTGCTTGACTTTGCCAATGTGATTGAACTATTTCAAAAGCATAACGTGGACTTTGTCAGCACGATGGAAAAGTTCGATACGGGAACACCTATCGGGAAGGCTATGTTGATGATCGTCATGATCTTCGCACAGCTTGAGCGTGAAACCATACAGCAGCGTGTTATAGATGCCTATTCATCCCGCAGCAAACGCGGTTTTTATATGGGCGGGCGTGTTCCTTTTGGTTTTGGTCTTAAAGATACGCTGATTGACGGAATACGTACCAAAATGTATGAGCCGATTGAATCTGAGGCAGAAATCATCAGAAAGATATTTTCTCTTTATGCCGAACCGCAGACCTCACTTGGCGATATCATGCGTTATTTGGAAGAGCACGGCATACGAAAGCGTGACGGCAAACTTTTTGACCGAGGCCGATTGCGTGATGTGGTGATAAATCCGGTGTATGTCAAAGCCGATTATCGGGTGTATGACTTTTTCAAAGCGCAAGGCACCAACATTGCCAATACTCCTGATGATTTTATCGGCACAAACGGAGCGTATTTGTATTCCGGGGAGAACAAAAAGCGAAAGACCGTATCCCTTGAAGGCCACACTCTTGTACTTGCTCCGCATGAAGGGCTTGTTGATTCAAAAACATGGATCAGGTGCCGTTCCAAATGCCTGAACAATCAGAGCGTTGCAAAGCCGGTGAAAGCGAAAGCGACCTGGCTTGCAGGTAAAATCAAATGTGCCCATTGCGGATATGCCCTCACCGCCAAAATATACCGATGTAAAACCAAGTCCGACAACCGTTATTATCTCTGCAACAACAAGTACAATGCGGGTGGCTGTGATTTCGGCTCGCTTGACGCCGATATAGTCGATGGGATCGTATTTGAAGAAATGCAGAAAAAGTTATCGGCGTTCAAAACACTGTCACAGCAAAAGCAGGAAGGCGGTAACCTGCAAATTGTGAAGCTGAAATCCCGTATAGACGCTATTGATAAGGAAATATCCTCTCTACTTGATAAAATCACAGTTGCCAATAAAACAGTTATGCAGTACATAAACAACCATATTGCCGAGCTGGATACCGAAAAGAAAGAGTTGTATGCACAGATCATGCAGTTCAATAATGAACGCAAGAGGAATATTAGAGAAATCAGCGGTTATATGGAGCATTGGGATGAGCTGTCGATCAGCGACAAAATCACGGTTGTGGATTGCTTGATCGAGCGTATCAACGCTTCGGAGGAAAGGCTTGAAATCAAATGGAAAATATAATTTTTTTATCGCAAAAGCATTCCACTCTGATTGTTCAGGCGAGGCTTTGCGTCTTGCTCAAGAGAGGCTGAGCGCTAAAAATTATTACGCATACAATCCGTCTTTTGACAAAAATTGTCAGCAGTAGCGGGTAAAATGCCCACCCTTGCCATAAACAAAACACGCATGCCGCATAATGGCGGCATGCGTGTTTTATGGTGCTTTTTAGCGACTCGTAAAGCATACAAATAAACTGAAATTTTGTTTGATAAAGAGTCTTATAATGCGCGCAAAGCGGGAATAAAGCGGCGCAGCGGGGATTTAAAGCAAAGAAGCAGGGCAGTTATGGCGCCAATCATCGCTTGAGCAATTTCGTAGGGAAGCTTTATAATGGCGTAGGCAGGCGTGCTGTAAATGTACGCTTTGCCGAAGGTGTATCCGGCAACCATAATAACCGCGCCGGTCAATACTGCCAGCAATGCGCGGGAAAAGCGCAGCGGCTTTTTACGGGAAACTATGAGCGCGATAACCACTGCCTGCAGGCCATGCGTGACCAGCGAGACAAACATCGGTGCCGGATAAAAGAAAAAGTCACCGAGAAATGCACCGACGCCGCCAATCAAAAAGGCAGAGAACGGGTCAAAAACCAGCGCCGAAAAACAGATGACAATATCATTTAAATACAGATGTCCGCCCGGAACCGGGATTCCAAAAGAGCTGAGCAAGATATTCATTGCCATGAAGAGAGCGGTCAGACAGAGTTTTTTAGTGGAAAAAGCAGCCGGCATATGTTTCATTATTGATTCCTCCGTGGTTGCGGTCCCGGTAGGTGCGGGACACTTGACTTTATTTACAAAAGAGAGTATAATCCTTTTTTGAACATATGTAAATAACCAATTTAAAACAAAAGGATAAGACCAGATATGAATGAAAAAAATATCTCTCAAAAAGAGGCGGCCTACTTAAAGCTGTATCGGCGTTTGCGGGAACAGATTGTTCGCGGAGACTTTAGATATGGGGAACGTCTGCCGTCTAAGCGCTCCTTGGCGGAGGATTTTTCGGTCAGTGTTATTACAGTCGAGCATGCCTATGAAATTCTGTGCGAGGAGGGGTATGTTGCGGCCCGGCAGCGCAGCGGTTATTTTGTTTCGTACCGGGAGAGCGATGGTTTTTCGGCACTGGCGGATGGTTTTGAAGGGCCGCTGCCGCCATGTCGGGTGCCAACCGACATGGCGGCAATTTCTCCGGAGACCTTTCCTTTTTCGACGCTGTCCTGCTGTGCTCGACGGGTATTGTCGGTTTACGGGGAAAAGATCTTGGAAAAAACGCCGAGCGCCGGGGCGCCGGCGCTTCGACAGGCTATTGCGGATTATTTGGCACGCAGTCATGCATTGCGGGTGGACGCCGAGCAGATTATAATCGGCGCCGGCGCGGAGTATTTGTATGGACTATTCGTGCAGTTATTGGGGCGAGATAAAATATATGCGTCCGAGGATCCGTCCTATGAAAAGATTCGGCAGGTATACTTACAACAAGGTGTTTGCTGCCGAAAACTGAAATTGGGGCGAGACGGAATTTTAAGCGCCGAGCTGCAGCAGACCGATGCGCAGGTACTGCATATTACGCCTTATCGAAGCTTTCCGAGCGGAATCACGGCCGGTGCCTCCAAGCGTCGAGAGTACCTCTCTTGGGTGACCCGGGGGCAGCGTTTTTTGATTGAGGATGATTTTGAATCGGAATTTACGGTACTGAGCAAGATGGAAGACACGGTTTTTTCATTGGATCAAACAGGCCGGGTCATTTATTTAAACACCTTCACAAAGACTATTTCACCGGCTATTCGTGTGGCATACGCGGTTTTGCCGCCGGACTTGGCACAGCGATTTCATCGGAAGCTGGGGTTTTATTCCTGCCCGGTGGCAACCTTTGAGCAGTATCTGGTTACAGAGCTTTTGCAAAGCGGTGTTTTTGAAAGACACGTTCATCGGGTGCGTCGCCGCAAGCGCCGACTGCTTGCCGAGCAAAAAGGAAATGATGCCGGCAAGGTCGGCCGGAGCGAGGAGACGGTAAAATAGTCGTCATTTACACAGATGAATAAAGGCCGAGCACAGATGGGCTTTAAGCCATCTGTGCTCGGCCTTTTTTTTGCAACGATTTGCTTAAGACTGACGGCTGAATTGCCGCAGCCTACGAATCAAGGTGGTCGATAGGCGAAACACACCGGAAATCAACAACATACCGACGGCAATAGCCCCTGCAATACCGATAGTTTCGACGCCTTTTTGTAAAAAAGTGTTGTAATCGTGTCGGATGCAGGATTCCATCGAATAATAAATACCACTGCCGGGAACCAAAGGCAAAATAGCAATAATCATAAAAACAGTGACCGGGACGCGCATGACCCGCGCAATTATTTCGCAGAAAACAGCAGCCACCATCGTGGCAATCAGGCTGCGGACAACAATGTTGGGTACGGAATCTTGTAACAGCAAATAAACCGCCCAGAGAAGAACGCTGCCCAACGGGGTAATCAACAACAGCTTCCCGCGCAGGTGAAAAATAAACCCAAAGCCCATACAGGCTACATAAGCGCCTGCCAAAGACAACATAAATAACAGCAGACTCATAAGACACCTCCGGTCACCAGCGGTTGCAGAAGGGCAATCATCATACCGCTGCCAAGCGCCATACCGAGAGCGATAATGAGCGCCTCGGTCAGTACGTTTTTACCCGAGATAAGGTCGCCGGCAATAATGTCTCGCATGGAGTTGACCAGTGCAACGCCCGGGACCAGATTCATGAAAATGCCGATAATGACCTTGTCCAAACGGACGGGCTGTAAAAAAGCGGAAAACAAGATGGCCAAAAGCGCAATCAAGGCACTGCCTATGATGTTTTTAAAGAAAAGACCGGCGCGCAGGCGCTCCATCTCCCACAGGAGGGGATAAACAACAACAGAAACGCAAAAAGCAGCTAAAATGTCAAAACCGGCTCCGCCGAAAACATAACAAAACCCGGAGGAAACCAAGGTAAATCCGAGAAGCTTGAGAATAAACGGATAAGGCTTTTTACGCTCGATTGCGTCGACCTCCGTCAGAATTTCCTCATAACTCAACGGCGTTTCGCAGATTCGACGGCAAAGACTGTTCAAACGCTCGATTTTGTAAAGGTCGGTGACTTTATCCTTGCAGCGCCGGATTTTTGAAACGGTTTCATCTGTGTCGGAGCGTATGGAAATCATAATACAGGAGTTGATTACAAACACGTTGATCTCTCGGGCGCCGAGTGCCGTCAGAACGCGGGTGATAGAGTCCTCGACACGGTATGTTTCGGCGCCGTATTGCTGCAGGCTGTATCCGAGTCGTGAAGCTACATCCAAAAGTTGTTGATTGTTCACGAAAAACCTCCTTTGCTGCCGTTAAAGGGAAATGGCTTGCAGGGCGTTGTCTGTAAAGTCAATTTCCTTTTCAAGCACTTTGCCGTCCACTGCAATCCGAACGGTTTGCCGGCCGTAACCCTGGACAGTGATAATGTTTCCGGTTATCAGCAAAACTTCAACCGATTCATCCTCCGACCATACCGCAATTGAATCTTTAACGGCAATTTTCAACATGGAGCCGAAGGGGACGTCCAAAGCATATTTTTGGTCACCAAGACGTAAAACCGCCTTACGCTTCGTTTCGGGACTGCGGTACCAGTCGACCGCAAGCACATAGATGTGCCGTCCGCCGTCTGCTTGGTCGAAGATGGTGAACCCGACGTCCTCGCCACATTCGATAAAGCTGTCCTCGGCGGCATTGATTCGGTCGGAAATCTCAGAAACGATGGATTCGTAAATCGGCTTGACCGCAGCATGTGCGGGATATTGCGCCGTATTCACAAAGAATACCTGCCCCTTGCCGAGGTTTTTGATAAAGGCAAGCGGAAGTCCGGAATCGGTGGTAGCAATGATTTCGTCAAAATGCACGTCGCGGCAAATATCGACCGGATTTCCGCAATAGAAATCACGGGCAAACAGCGCATGGCTGCCTGCTACGGCATCTACCAACGGATGGTCGATGAATGACAGACATCCGGCTTCGATGCTGTCCCGATTGGTCGTGGTGGACAGGTGCGGCCAGCCCATGACAAGGATGCCGCCGTTTTCCACGTAGGACAAAAGTGCATCCAGATCCCGGGTGTCCGCTTGATTGTAAGCTGCAAACGAAATAGCGCGATACCGCGAAAAATCATGCTTTTCAATCGGAATGATATCGGTGTTTCCGCGTGGCGTTCCGGTGTAGAAGCCAACCGGATGGTCGGTCGGGCAATTGTGCTGATAAATACCGTCCAGCTCGCTGACCGGGTAGAAGAGCTTAATGAGATCCCAGCTTTGCTCGGCGTCGCAGAAATTAAAGTCGTCCTTGCCCCAAACCTTGGCACGGGTAAAACAGGAAAATCCGTCACAGCGTCCGTGCAGGAAGGCAAACGGCGCGTAAAATTCACCGCTGCGGGTGTGAGAAAGGGTATAGCGGTAAAAATCCTGCTGCTGTGCCTTCAGCGCACGAGTACAGTTGTCAAAACGGTTAAAATAGGAAAAATATTCCTCCAGGTGCAAAAGACCTTCCTCAGTGTTGATCTCGGTAATGCCGTGCATATAGGAAAGATACAGCGCCAGCCGGTATCTGCGGAATTTTTCCGGGGCATCATGCGGATAGGTCGACCATTGAACGGCCAGATGCGCTCCGTACCCGTTTGTTTTCCCAAAGGAACGGTAAGCACCGCGCATTGCGGCAACGACCGGCTCCAGCGGCCCATACATCAGCTCGGCACCCGTCCAGTCAAAGCCGGCCTCGTAAAAATACTTAAACATGATGGAGGGGCCGGTGTGGCGGGTGTTGTTGTATTTGTTTTGACGCAGTTGGGTGACGACATAATCTGTCAAAGCGCGCATATCGCGCGGCAGTCCCTTGTGTTTAAAAATCGACAAATCTTCGCCGACGAAGAATTGCTCATTCGGCGTATGCTCATAATGGGAGGTGACTTCGGGGTAATCCTGGAAGTTGCGCACCATCAGATCGTAGTGCAGCTCGCGCTCCGGATTATTGGAAAAATCATTATAAAACCAGTAATTGTATGCACCGTCCTGCTCATGCTTCTGACGACCCAGAAAACCGCTTTCAACGCCGTCCTGCGTTGCCGCAAGCACCTCAATAGGCGGATTGGAACACTGTCCCTCCGGCTCGCGGCCGTCGGTCATATCGGAGTATTTCACGCCGAGACGATTCATCAACGGCACAATTTTCTCGAAGACCTCGGGATTGTACCAGCGGGTGCCCGACCAGCGGTACACCGGACGAATGGTGATGAGGTTGCCGATATGCTCGCTGAAATAATAGCGGATGAAATTTTCCATGTCGGGCAGTGTTTGACGAATATAGACCATGTCACCGGTGCCGGTGACGACCCCGTCCTGTAACGGCTTTTCAACGCAGCGGCGCAGGGCGCAGGCTTCGCTGTGGCCTGCGCTGTGCAGCGCAAAAGGAAGATCGTTGCAAACACGGTCGCAGCACAGACGCAAAGCGTACAGCCCGGGCTTTTCAAAAACCGTGGTTTCGCCCGGCAGCAGCTTTATCAGGTCGGATTCCAACGACAGGGAAAGCGGCCGGTTGATTGCAAGCAGCATCGAAAAAGGACTGCCCGCCGTCACAATTTCGGGGCAGGAGATGACGTTAAAGTCGTCATACGGCTCGGAAAGCAGCGCCACCTCGTTGATACTGTAGGAGGGCGCGTCCCGGAAATCCGACGTCAGACGCAGTGTGACGGTGTTTTTTCCGTCCTGCAAAAAGCCCTGCGGAATATCGACCTCACATTCGCTGTTTCGATGGCAGCGTTCAAACAGCTCGCCGCTGAAAAAGGCTTTTCCGTTTACTTTAAGCTCAAAATTCGGCCACTCTTTTTTGGAAAGATTCTGACCCAGCCAGTTGTAAAAAGGACGTTGGCTGCCGCTGACGGAAAAATCCGGCAGAATGTTAAAGTTGTTGGATGAAATCAAAAAGGGCGATTCCAAGTACAGGGTGCCCTCGTAATGAGAGGCCTCGATGAAAGCGCAGACCGAAGCGGTTTTATCGGCCGGAATCACAATGTCCTGACTCAATTCCTGCCAGTCAAAGCTTCCGTCCGGCAGGTCGATTTCATAAAGAAGGTCGGCCGGGTGCGTGATATCGTGCCGGCTGACGCCGGGGTGGTTAAAACGAATTTCCAGCCGCATTTTAAGCACGGCACCGTCTTTTTTAACGATATTTTCGCCTCGCGCCAAGATACCGAAACGCCAATCGTCGGTGTAATTTGTCAGCGGCAGATAGGCCATTACCGGCTGCCAGCGCTGCGTGTCGAAAAAGCTGGCCGGCAGATAGTTTAAATTCGCCTCGCCGAGAATCTTTTTATATAAAATTTTCGGATAATCCGTCCCCTCCAGCTTGACGCAATACTGGGCACGAAAGGCGTCTTCACGGCTCAAGGAATCGTCAATCTTGCCGTAATTCACCCAGCAATCCGGCTCACTTTTCCAGGTGTAATAGGTGTTAGTCTCTCCGGTAAAAAACAGGCGGAAGCGCCGATGTTCGCAATGATCGGCGGTTACGTCAAAGGAAATTTCCTCTCCGGGGTTGATAAACGGACGATCCTCCAGACGAGGCGCTTTATATATACCGATGTACTGTTCCATCATTTTTCTCCTTTTTTGCAAAGAACATTTTGAAAAAGCGGCTTTTAAGCCGCTTTTTGTTAGGCCTGTGAGTCTTTTTCGGCCGCAGCGTCCAACCAGACGGCGGCAATATCAATTGCATTAAACAGACCATGTGTATCGGTTTTTTTGATGACCAGCTCGGTCGGCGCAGCGTTGGGATCGGTGTTAAGCATTTGTACGATAATTTTTCCGGCAAAGTCCATATCCGCGTTCTTGACCGTGTCGGCAATTTGCAGCATGACAACGGCGTCGTCATACATGTTTCCGTAATACAACGCGTTTCCGCAACGTACCAGCGGACGTCCTTTGTATTGTAAAAATGCCTGAGGGGCAGTCTCTTTTTTCTCGGCCATTTGTTTTACCGCCTTTCTAAGGAGAGATGTCATTTTATTTTCTCTTTACATATATCATGAATTGCCCGCTTTGTCAAGACATTCGGCCAAAAAACCGGCGCAATTCTTATAAGAGAAACCGTGAGATTTTTCAACCTTTTTGCGCAGAAAAAAAGAGCGACCGTCCAACGACAAAAATGTCGCATGTCAATTGACATATGACAAAAATGACGTATAATGTAAATAAACGATTTTTGGGAGGAAAGGCAAAAATGCAGCAAAAGAAAACAGCCTTAGTTATCATGGCAGCGGGGATGGGCAGCCGTTTCGGCGGACTGAAGCAGTTAACGCCGGTAGGTCCTGCCGGAGAACTGATTATTGATTATTCTATTTTTGATGCCAAGCGAGCCGGCTTTGATAAGGTATATTTTATTATTAAAGAAGAAATTGCCGAAGAGTTTCGCGAAAAAATCGGGGACCGGATCTCCCGGCAAATCGAGACTGAGTACATCATGCAGGAAATTTCCAAACTGCCGGCGGGGTATTGCGCGCCTCAGGGACGGCAAAAGCCGTTTGGCACCGGGCATGCTGTTTGGTGCGGCCGGGATGTGATCCGGGAGGACTTTGCGGTTATCAATGCGGATGATTATTACGGCCCGCAGTGTTTCCGGCTGCTGCATGACTTTTTGCTTCACCGTCCGGAGGGAGACGGGCTCATGCATATGGCTATGGCCGGCTTTGTGCTGAAAAACACCGTATCTAAAAACGGTTACACCTCGCGCGGCGTTTGCAGCGTTCGGGACGGTATGCTGCAAACCGTGACCGAGCGCACACATATCGAATGCCGGGGAGCGGATATTGCTTACACCGAGGACGACGGCAAGAACTGGACAAAGCTGGATCCGGAGGTGCTGGTTTCAATGAATTGCTGGGCGTTTCCGCAGGAGATTCTCGGCGCATTTGAAAGCCAGCTGAAAACGTTTTTGGACAGCTTGACGCAGCCGGGGGTCAATCCGCTGAAGGCCGAGTTTTATCTGCCGAGCGTTGCAAGCTTGTTGATTGCGCAAGGAAAGGCGGACGCTGCGGTGCTGCGCACCGAGGATCAATGGTACGGCATGACTTATCATGAGGATTTGGCGGATGTTCGCGCCGCTTTGCTTGCAAAAATGCGCGCCGGTCAGTATCCCGAAAGGCTTTGGCAGGAATAAAGGCTCGCAAGCCTGCGGAAAGAAAAAAGCACGTTACGGCAATCACGCCGCAGCGTGTTTTTCTTTTGAAAGGAAATTGTTTTGCGTAGGCAAGAACGCCAAAGAGCGCGTGCAACGGAAAAAGACGGAAAACCCCTTGCAAAAAATCGGTAAATATGCTATCTTTATAAAGAGTGTGAACAGGAAAATGAGCCGGTGCGGCAAAAGGAGGGGGCGGCTTGCGGCAAGCGTCGAAAATGACGCGGACATCGGTCCGTTACAGTGTTTTGATGTCGGTCTATCGGTGTGAAACCCCCGCTTTTTTTGTCCAGAGCGCTGAAAGCATGTTTGCGCAGACCCTGCCGCCGGACGAACTGGTGCTTGTGGTGGACGGGCCTGTCGGTCCGGAGCTTGACCGGGAAATCGAACGCCTGTGCAGCCGGTTCCCGGTTCGGCCGATTCGGCTTGAACAGCATGTCGGGCTTGCAGCTGCGCTCAATGCCGGTCTTGCGGCTTGCCAATATGAGCTTGTTGCCCGAATGGACAGTGACGATTGGGCGGTGCCGACACGGATGGCCTGTCAGCTTGATTTGATGCAACGCACCGGAGCGGAAATCGTCAGTGCGCAGATTTGTGAGTTTATAAAAATGCCGGGAGATTTGGAAAGAGTGCGTCGGGTGCCGCTTACCGAGGCGGAAATACGAAAAACCGTGCGTCGTCGAAATCCCTTTAATCATCCGGCCGTGGTTTATCGAAAGTCGACCGTTTTGGCTCTCGGCGGATATCGGGATTACCCCGGCTTTGAGGATTATGAGCTGTTTGCACGTGCGGTTGCGGCCGGGGTTTCCTGTGCCAACGCCGAAGAAATTCTTTTGTATATGCGCGTCGGCGCCGGGCTGTACCGTCGTCGCGGCGGCCGAGCTTATATTCGTCAGTTGCACCGTTTTTATCGGCATATGCGGGCCTTGTCCCTTGTCGGTATCGGCAGCTTTTGGCGTTGTGAGCTTCCGCGGATCATGGTGGCTCTGCTGCCGGATTGGGCACGGGCGGCTGTTTATCGGCGGCTTTTGCGGACATCCGAACAAAAGGAGAAGCGCCCATGAAAAAGCTGCTGAAAATACTGTTGTTGCCGCTTTCTTTTGTTAACGCCTGTCTGCCGAAAGGGCGCAACCGGGTTTTCTTTTATGCAAATCTCGGCTTTCGGGATAATGTTCAGGCGCTGTATGACTTTATGATTGAGTCGAATATTCATCGGCGGAAAAAGCTGGTGGTGGCGACCGACGAATGGGCAGTTTTTGCTCGTTCGGCACCGCCCGGGGTGCGCTTTGTTTCTTTAACACGCGGCCTTTGGTCGTTTATGCGCAGTCGGTATTGCTTTTACTGTTTCGGGAAATATCCGATTCGTCCCGGCCGCGGACAGATTGTTGTCAACCTTTGGCACGGTATGCCGTTGAAACGTATCGGTCGGATGGAGACGGGTCGGGAGAGGGAGCGGCAAAATTATTTTACCCGCTTGCTGGCCACCTCTCCGTTTTATGCGGATGTTATGTGCCGCAGCTTCGGAGCTGCCGAGAAGCAAATTTTGCTGTCTCAACAACCGCGCTGTGATTTGCTTTTTCGACCCTGCCGGCTGCCGTCGGAGCTTTGCGGCTTTGATCGGCTGATTTGCTGGCTGCCGACCTTTCGGCGTTCTGAACGTCTGGGGCGTGAGGACGGGGCGCCGGTACAGCTCGGCCCGCTCAACCCGGCGCTTTTAAAGCGGCTTGAGGCTCGGCTTTCGGCGCAGAATATGCTGCTTTGTATTAAGCTGCACCCGATGGAGGGTGCGGTTTTGCCGAAATCGCTTTTGAATATTCGATTTGTGGATGAGTCCTTCTTGCGACAGCACGACCTTTCGCTTTACGGCTTGCTGTCACAGGCTGACGCGCTGCTGACTGATTATTCCAGCGTTTTTTTTGATTTTTTGTTGTTGGATCGCCCGATCGGCTTTGTCTGCCCGGATATGGAGGATTATCGGCAGCGGCGCGGGTTTATCGTTGAGGATCCGACGCAGTTGATGCCTGGGCCGCTTATCGGCAGTCCTGAGC